>CALUKK010000020.1 GCA_944321205.1 uncultured Alistipes sp. | reverse complement strand
AGTCGATACCCAGCAGCTTGGCCGTCTGGGCCAGGTAGCCGATCTGCTTCATCTTCTGCTTGAAGTCCGGAAGCGGAATCACGGCCACGTCCGAAATGATGAGCAGTTTGTGGTAGCAGGGCATCTCGATGATCGAGACGTGGCTCAATACACCCTTCGGCGGGAAGAGCCCGGCATCCTTGTTGAGAATCCCGCGCATGTATTTGTCCGTCGAGACCAGACCCTTCATCAAGACATCGGCATTGCCCGCCACAACGGCCGCAACGGCCTGCTGAACACACTTCACGTCGTTGGGTTCGTTGACGATGTTGAAGGCCTTGATGTCGATGTTGTTCTCGGCGCAGACCTGCTCGATCACGGCCTTGTCGCCGAAGAGCGTCGGCTCGACAAGTCCCTCCTTGTAGGCTTCGTAGACGGCTTGCAGCGTGTGCGAATCCTGGCCGTAAGCTACGGCAAGACGTTTTTTACCCCGTTTTCTCGCCTCTTCGACGATCTCGGTAAGATGCTCAATCATGGTTTTCTTGGATTTATGGATTGTTGTTATCCGTTGTTTACGTATGTTATTTGACCAGGTTGTAGGTGTCGGTGGCGATCATCAGCTCCTCGTCGGTGGCGATCACGGCAACCTTCACCTTCGAATCGCCCGTCGAGAGCAGTTTGTTTACGCCCCGGGCTCCGCGATTGGCCTCGGTGTCGAACTTTACGCCCATGAACTCCAGTCCCGTGCAGACCTCCTCGCGCATCTCGCTCGAATTCTCGCCCACACCGCCCGTGAAGACGATCAGATCCACACCACCCATCTCTGCGGCGTATTCTCCCACGAACTTCTTGATCCGGCGGTAGTACATGTCCCGCGCCAGAATGGCCCGTTCGTTCCCCTCGGCGTAGGCTCGGTCGATGTCGCGCATGTCGCTCGAGATGCCCGTCAGCCCCAGAACGCCTGACTTCTTGTTCATCATCGTGTCGAGTTCGGCGTAGCTCATCCCCTCCTTTTCGCCGATGAAGGTGATGGCGCTGGCGTCGACCTGGCCGCAGCGCGTACCCATGACCAGCCCGTCAAGCGGCGAGAAGCCCATCGACGTGTCGAACGACTTGCCGTTCAGCACCGCCGTGACGGATCCTCCGTTTCCGATATGGCAGGTGATGATCTTCGCCTCCTCGAAATCCAGACCGGCCAGTTCGGCTCCCACGCGTGCCACGTATTTGTGGCTTGTTCCGTGGAATCCGTATTTGCGGACCCGATATTTTTCGTAATATTCGTACGGCAGGGCGTACATGTAGTTCACGGCGGGAATCGTCTGGTGGAACGACGTGTCGAAGACCGTTACCTGGGGAACGCCCGGGAGGACCTTCTCCACGGCATTGATGCCTTCGAGGCTGGCCGGGTTGTGCAGCGGGGCGATCTGGCACAGCGAGCGGATCTTCTCCTTGACATCCTCCGTGACGATGCAACTGGCCGGGAAGAACTCCCCGCCGTGAGCCACGCGGTGGCCGACGGCCTTCACCTCGTCGAGCGAGGCGATGACGCCGTGTTCAGGATTCGTCAGCGCCTCCAGCACCAGCTTGATGCCGGTCGTATGGTCGGGAATCGCCTGATGGAGTTCGAAGGGGTTCTTGCCCACGGGTTTGTGGGTAAGATCTCCCTCCGGGAGGCCGATACGTTCCACAATTCCTTTGGCGAGCAGCTTGCCCGCAGCGTCCGTCATGTCGATCACCTGGTATTTGATCGACGAGGAGCCGCAGTTCAATACGAGAATTACCATAATGCGTTTATCGTTTAAGTTTATGATCGATGTCGGGACCCTCTATCCTTTCGACTGAGCGCCGAGGAACATCCCCAGAGCCGTGCCGGCCATGCATACGCACAGGCTCAGAACCACGTAGCAGACCGCAGGCCCGTAATCTCCGGACCGCAGCAGCCGCACCGTATCGGCCGAAAAGGTCGAGAAGGTCGTAAAACCTCCGCAGAATCCCGCGATCAGCAGCCATCCCCACGTCGGGGAGGTCAACGTCTGGAGCAGATATCCGATCACGAACGATCCCACGGCATTGACCGTGAACGTCCCGGCGGGAAAGCCCAGCAGCCACTCGCCGCCCAGCAGCCGCGTCGAAATCGCATAACGCGCCATGCTGCCGACGGCTCCACCCAATCCTACACAGAAGAGTTCACGAATCATAAGTAAATGTAGGTATTATTTTACAGACATGCAAATTTATGGAAAAAATGATTACGGATTGTTTCATTTTTTACCCGAAAAGCAGGATTTTTTATCCGAACGTTCACGATTGGCGGATCTGGCCGTCGCCCGAGACGATATATTTGTAGGTGGTCAGTTCGGGAAGACCCATCGGACCCCGTGCGTGGAGCTTCTGGGTCGAGATCCCGACCTCGGCGCCGAATCCGAACTGTCCGCCGTCGGTGAAGGCCGTCGAAACATTCACGTAGACACATGCGGCATCGACCCTCCGGGTGAAAAGTTCCGCAGCCGCCGGGTCCTCCGTGATGATCGCCTCGCTGTGACGCGACGAGTAGCGGGCAATGTGGGCGAGCGCCTCGTCGAGCGAGGCGACACTGCGGATGGCCATCTTGTAGTCGAGAAATTCCGTGCCGTAGGATTCCTCGGTGGCCGGAAGCAGCAGCGCGGCGGGGTAGTGGCCGGCAAGGGCGGCAAGAGCGTCCGGGTCGGCATACAGCGTGACGCGATGTTCGGCAAGCGGTGCGCACAGGGCCGGCAGATCGCTCAGACACGAGCGGTGGATGAGCAGACAGTCCAGGGCGTTGCAGACGCTCACACGGCGCGTCTTGGCATTGCAGATCACCCGGCGTCCCTTCTCCACGTCGCCCGCCGCATCGAAGTAGGTGTGGACGATGCCCGCCCCGGTCTCGATGACCGGGACCCGGGCATTTTCGCGCACGAAGCGGATCAGACCCGCACCGCCGCGGGGGATCACCACATCGACATATCCCACGGCGTTGAGCAGCTCGCCGACGGACGTATGGTCCGACGGCAGCAGCGTGAAGGCGTCCGGGTCGAGCCCCGTGCGGCGGAGCGCCTCATGGAGCGAGCGGGTGATGGCTTCGTTCGAGCGGCGGGCGTCGCCGCCTCCCTTCAGGACGCAGGCGTTGCCCGTCTTCAGACAGAGCGAAAAGATGTCGGCCGTGACGTTGGGCAGTGCCTCGCAGATCATCCCCACGACGCCGAACGGCACACGCACCTTGCGGATCGTCATTCCGTTCGGCCGTTTCCATTCGGCAAGCGTCTCCCCCTGGGGGGAGGGGAGCGTGGCCACCGACTCCATGTCGGCGGCAATCGAGGCGATGCGTTCCGGCGTCAGCCGCAGCCGGTCACACAGCGGGGAGACCGGATCCATGGCTGCCAGATCCTCTTCATTGGCCGCGAGGATCTCCGCGGTATGGTTGCGTAACTCGCCGGCGGCCGTGCGCACCGCTTCGGAAAGGCGTTCGGCAGGGGTGTCGGCCAATGCGGCGCCGGCTCTGCGGGCCGCCTCGAAAAGGGCTCGGTAATTCGTATCCATGTTTTACTCCAGATAAAGATAATCACAATGAATCAGCGGCTTGAGCCCTTTCCGTCCCAGGTTGCGGCGGGCCGTGGCGCTGTCGCACGAGATACGCCCCACGCCCAGCGGGGTACCCTCGGGGGTGAGGATCCGCACGATGTCGTCGCGTTCGAACTCCCCCTCGACCGCCGTGACGCCCACGGCCAGAATGCTTGCCGCCTGACCCCGCCGGACCGCCTCGCCGGCCCCGGCATCGACCCGCCGCGCCCCCTTGGCGAATCCTTCGCTGCTGGCGATCCACTTCTTGACTCCCGAAGCGGCCTTCGGGGCCGCTTCGAACCGGGTGCAGAGAACGTCGCAATCGGGCCGTACGAGATCCGTCAGAATGTTGTCCCGGCGGCCGTTGGCGATCACCACTTCGATCCCCTCCCCGGCCACACGGCTCGATATGCGGCTTTTGGAGGTCATGCCGCCGCGGCCGCGCGACGAGCGGGTCGTGTCGATGTATTGCGAAAGGTCGCGCTCCGGGGCCACGTGGCGGATCACCCGGGATGCCGGATCGGAGGGCGATCCGTCGTAGATGCCGTCGATGTTGCTCAGGATCAGCAGCGCATCGGCCCCCATCATCGCCGCAACGAGCCCCGACAGCTCGTCGTTGTCGGTGAACATCAGCTCGGTGACCGAAATCGTGTCGTTCTCGTTGACGATCGGAATGACGCCGGCCGCGAGCATCGCCTCCATGCAGTTGCGCTGGTTGAGGTACTGACGGCGGGTCGAGAGGCTCTCCTTCGTGGTGAGGACCTGACCGCAGGCGATGCCGTATTCGTTGAAGAGGTCGTAGTAGCGGTTCAGCAGTTTCACCTGTCCCACGGCCGAGTAGAGCTGGCGGGCCGAAACCGTGTCGATACGCCCCACCCGTGATTCGAGCAGGCTGCGACCCGAGGCCACGGCGCCCGATGAAACGAGGATCACCTCGATTCCCGTACGGTGGAGGCGGGCGATCTGATCCACCAGCGCCGAAATGCGTGTCGTATCGGGGCGGCCGTCCTCACGGGTGAGGACATTGCTGCCGATCTTGATGACAAGCCGTCGATATTTTTCCTTCTGTGTCATGTCTCATCAACCTTTTCCAACCTTTTCCAACCTTTTTTCCAACCTTACCCCCCCCCCTTGGTCAGGGTTCGTATTTGTAGCCGACGCCCTTGACCGTGACGATACGCTCCTCACCGATCTTCTGGCGCAGCTTGCGGATGTGGACATCGATCGTGCGGTCGCCGACGACCACCTCCGTTCCCCAGATCTTGGCGTAGATCTCTTCGCGCGGAATCAACTTCCCCGGTGAGGAGTAGAGCAGATCCAGCAGTGCGAACTCCTTGCGCGGGAGGCTGATCTCCTCACCGTCCCGGATTACCATGTAGCGTTCGCGGTCGACGGTGATGCCCGGGGCGGCGCTCTTCTCGGGTACCGGGTCGGCATCGATGCGTTTGAGGATCGCCTGGACGCGGCTCACCAGCAGTTTCATCTTGATCGGTTTGGTCAGATAGTCGTCGGCTCCCACGCCGAAGCCTGCCAATTGCTGCTCCTCTTCGCCCAGCGCCGAGAGAAAGACCACCATCGTATCTTTCAGTTCGGGATTGGCGCGGATCGCCCGGCACGTCTGCGCTCCGTCCATTACCGGCATCATCATGTCCAGCAGGATCAGATGCGGGTGACAGGCGGCAGCGACCTTCAGCGCTTCGGCGCCGTTCTGCGCCGTGAAGACTTCGTAACCCTCGCGGACGAGGTTGTAGCGGACGAATTCGAGGATGTCGATCTCGTCGTCCACCAGCAGGATGCGATGACTCATAGTCGGGCGGTTCTCGGGCTGCGGACCACCGGTCCGCAACCTCGGTGGATAACTTTGCGAAGATACGAAAAATTTCCCGAAATGTCGCGGATTCTTTTCCCGGATGGCGGGGCGGTGGAGCATTATTGTCGACTCGTTCGTCGGTTTTGGATTCATGTTGCAGGTTTTGACGATTTCTCTTTCCGGTTCCGCATAAAATGGTTATATTTGCGAGATTTATGTACTCCCGCCTGGCGGGAAAACAAAAACCTCTACTGTGATGGCTACTGAAAAACCGACCCTTTCTGCTCCCGAGGAGCAAGTCAGCCCCCTGGCTGAAGATGCGCAAACGAGTCCTGCGGAGACTCCCGAAACCTCCGATTCCGAAACTCCGGCCGAGGCGGCGCCGGCGGTTGAAACTCCGGTCGATACTCCCGAGGCGGGCTCCGGCGAGGATTCCGTCCCGGCGGCTGCGGATACGGACTCCGGAAATGTCGTGCCGTCCCCTGTTGCGTCGGACCCGACGCCCGGAACGGATCACCCCGTTTGCGAGCCGCAATCTGCCGAAGTGTCGGAGCCTTCACGTCCCAAACGCGCCCGCATCAAACCGACGGCCGAACCCGTTGCGGAGTTCGATGACGAGGCGGCGCCGGTCGACGTGCGGGTCGATTTCGCCGACGAGGAGGCCGCCCTGGCCGCCCACGACGCCGGGCTCGAACTCGAGGGCGAAACGCCCGAGGAGGCCGAAGCCGCACAGCTGGCCGAAGAGGCGAAGAGTGCCCCCGAGGAGAAGTTCGCCGGCAAAGGCAAGGAGGAGTTGGTGGCCATGTTTGCGCGCATGCTCGAAGAGCAGCCCGTGCAGTCGATCCGTCGGGATGTCGAGGCGCTGAAGATCGCCTTCTATCGGATCCGTCGCGCGGAGGTTGAGGCCGCCCGCCGCCGTTTCCTCGAAGAGGGGGGTGCCGAGGAGGATTTTGCCCCTTCGGTGGATGGCGCCGAGATCCAGCTCAAGGAGCTTTTCAAGGAGTATCGCCGTCGTCGCGACATCTTCATCGCCAATCTGGAGGCCGAAAAGGAGGCCAACCTCAAGGTCAAGCAGCAGATCATCGAGGAGCTCAAGGAGCTTATCAATTCCGATGAAACGCTCAACCATACCTTCAACAAGTTCCGCGAACTGCAGCAGCGCTGGCGCGATACGGGCCCCGTGCCGCAGCAGTATATCAAGGACCTGTGGGAGACCTATAATCTCCATGTCGAGAATTTCTACAACTTCATCAAGATCAACAAGGAGCTGCGCGACCTGGATCTGAAGAAAAACTACGAACAGAAGGTTGCCCTCTGCGAACAGGCCGAGGCGCTGCTGCTCGAACCTTCGGTGGTCGAGGCTTTCCCCAAGCTGCAGAAACTCCACGACGAGTGGCGCGAGACGGGTCCCGTCGCCAACGAATACAAGGAGGCCCTCTGGGAGCGCTTCAAGGCCGCGTCGAGCCGTATCAACAAGCAGCATCAGGAACATTTCGAGGCCCTGAAGGCCGAACAGGTCAAGAACCTCGAACTCAAGACCGGACTTTGCGAAGCCACCGAAGAGCTCGTGTCTCAACCCTTGACTACCCGCAAGGAGTGGAACCGGGCCAGCGACAAACTGCTCGAAATCCAGAAAACCTGGAAAACGATCGGTTTCGCACCCAAGAAGGACAACAACCGCATCTACGAGCGATTCCGCACGGCCTGCGACAAGTTCTTCGAGGCCAAGCGCCAGTTCTATGCCGGGCTGAAGGCCGAAATGGAGCACAACCTGCAGCTCAAGAATGAAATCTGCGAGGCGGCCGAATCGCTTGCCAACAGCGAGGAGTGGAAGAAGACGACCGATGAGTTGATTGCCCTTCAGGCCCGATGGAAACAGATCGGGGCTGTGTCGCGGCGCCATTCCGAGGCTGTCTGGAAACGCTTCCGCGCCGCCTGCGACAAGTTCTTCGAGCGCAAGGCCGCACACTTCGCCTCGGTCGACGGCGAATACGAGGAGAATCTCCGCCGTAAACTCGCTCTGCTCGATGAAATGGCCGCGGCCGATGTCCGTACGGGCGGTTACGAGGTGATCCGCGATTTCCAGCGCCGCTGGAGCGAGATCGGCTTCGTGCCCATCAAGCAGAAGGACGCCATTCAGAAGAAGTACAAGGCTGCCGTCGACGAACTCTTCAACGTGCTGCGTGGTTCGGAACGCGACCGCTCAATGGGCCGCTTCCGCGAGAAGATCTCCTCGATGAAGGGGGCCGGCGACCGTCGCCTGCGTACGGAGCGTGACCGCCTCTATAACAAGGTGCGCCAGCTGGAGCAGGAGATCGCCCTGCTGGAGAACAACATCGGCTTCTTTGCCAAGTCGAAGAACGCCGAGGCTCTCGTGGCGGACGTGCGTGCCAAGATCGAACGGGCCCGGGAGGAGATGGCTGCCACCGTCGAGAAGGTCCGCATGATCGATCGCCAGGAGGCCGAAGACAACAAGGAGCCGAACGCCTGAGCGGGAATTCAGAACCGAATCGATCGGAGTATCTCCGGTCGATCGGTGTTTAAGGACTCCATTCAATCCGAAAAACAGCAAGGATCAAAATAGAAAAAACACAACAGCATGAAACTGACCAAACCCAAGTACATATTCGTGACGGGCGGTGTTGCATCGTCTCTTGGCAAGGGTATCATCTCCGCATCGACAGCCCGACTGCTGCAGGCCCGGGGCTATTCGGTGACCATTCAGAAGCTCGACCCCTACATCAATGTCGACCCCGGAACGCTCAACCCCTATGAGCATGGGGAATGCTATGTGACCGAAGACGGCGCCGAAACCGACCTCGATCTGGGCCACTACGAGCGCTTCACGAACCATCCCACCTCGAAGGCCAACAACGTGACGACGGGCCGCATCTACAAGAGCGTCATCGAAAAGGAGCGCAAGGGCGAGTATCTCGGCCGCACGGTGCAGGTCATCCCCCACATCACCGATGAGATCAAGCGCCGCATCCAGCTGCTGGGTCAGACCAAAAAGTACGACATCATCATCACCGAGATCGGCGGTACGGTCGGCGATATCGAATCGCAGCCTTTCATCGAGTCGGTTCGCCAGCTCCGCTATTCGCTCGGATACAAGAATTCGGCGCTGGTTCATCTGACGCTGATCCCCTATATGGCGGCTTCGGGCGAGATGAAGACCAAACCCACGCAGCACTCCGTCAAGGCACTGCTCGAGAACGGTCTGCAACCCGATATTCTCGTGCTGCGGGCCGAGCGACCCCTGACCACGGCCCTCAAACGCAAGGTGGCCCTCTTCTGCAACGTCGACGCCAACGCCGTCATGGAGTCCATCGACGTACCGACGATCTACGAGGTGCCCCTGAAGATGCACGAGCAGCATCTGGACGAAGTCGTCCTCGACAAACTCAACCTTCCGGCCGACAAGGAGCCCGACATGACGGCCTGGAAAGCCTTTGTCGACAAGGTCAAGCACCCCTCGAAGAAGATCGATGTCGCGCTGGTCGGCAAATATACCGAACTCCACGACGCCTACAAGTCGATCAGCGAGTCGTTCATTCATGCCGGAGCGGTCAACGACTGCCGTGTCAAGCTCCACTACGTCAATTCGGAGAAACTCACCCCGGAGAACGTGGCCGCACATCTGGGCAAGATGTCGGGAATTCTCGTGGCCCCGGGCTTCGGAAACCGCGGTATCGAGGGTAAGATCGAGGCTGTTCGTTTCGCCCGGGAGAACCGGATTCCCTTCCTGGGAATCTGCCTGGGCATGCAGTGCGCCGTGATCGAGTTCGCCCGCAACGTCCTCGGAATCGCCGATGCCAACTCCAGTGAGATGGAGCAGACGGCCCATCCGGTCATCGACCTGATGGAGGAGCAGAAGGGCGTGACGGCAAAGGGCGGCACGATGCGTCTGGGTGCCTATCCCTGTGTACTGAAGAAGTGTTCGAAGGTCGCCGCGGCCTATGGCAAACTCAATATCTCGGAGCGGCACCGCCACCGCTACGAATTCAACAACGACTATCTCGAGCGTTTCGAGGCCGCCGGCATGAAGGCCGTCGGTGTGAATCCCGATACGAATCTGGTCGAGGTCGTCGAGATCGAGGATCATCCCTGGTTCGTCGGCACGCAGTATCACCCCGAGTACAAGAGCACCGTGTTGAGTCCCTCGCCGCTCTTCGTGGCCTTCGTCAAGGCGGCTCTTGAGTATGCCGGGGCCGGGAAATAGTCGCTGTGACAGATTCCATTTCCCGCAAGATTCACTCATTGAAAACAAGCAACATCGTTTGAATGGACAAGAAATCGTTTATCGGCATTGCCGTGGTGGCGCTCCTGTTTCTGGGATTCGCCTACTTCAGCAGTAAGGAACAACAGAAATTTCAAGAACAGAAGGAACGTTACGACGCCTATATGGATTCCGTGGCGCGGGCTTCGCGTCCCGTGACGGGGGAGGTTGATTCGCTCGGTGCGCAGAACGCCGTTGTGGCCGATCCCGCCGATGCGGACTCTTTGGCCGCCGCAGCCCGTTTGCGACAGGTCGAGACGCTCGGCGAAAGCCTTGCCCGGGCCCGGGAGGCTGTCGCCGAAGAGTTCACCGTCGAGAACGATCTGCTCGTCGTGCGTTTCTCGACGCTTGGCGGACAGGTCAAAGGGGTCACCCTGAAGGATTACACCAGGTATGCACCCCGCGGTGAGCGCACTCAGCCCGTCGAACTGATGGATCCGGCCACCTCGCGCTTCGGACTGTCGTTCTACGTCAAGAACGGATTGCGCAACGTTCCGGTCAATACGCTCGACTACGTTTTCGAGGCCGAGCCTGTCAAGACACTGGAGGACGGTGCCCGGCAGATCGTCATGCGGCTGCCGGTCGCCGAAGACGCCGCGCTTGAATACCGTTACCTTATTTATGATACGAAGGCGCCCCAGCGTGACTATCTGGTCGACTTCGACGTGCGGCTGGTCAACATGGCCCGCGCCATGGCCAACCAGACCCAGATCCAGATCGACTGGACGAACGACACGTATCAGAACGAACGCGGTTTCCAGAACGAGAATATGTATACGACGCTGGCCTACCGTTTCCCGGGGGAGAGCTCGATCGAGGAGCTGGGCATGAGCGAAAAATCCAAGTCCAAGGAGGTCTCGACGCAGGTCAACTGGGTGGTCTTCAAGCAGCAGTTCTTCTCGTCGGTCTTCATCGCTCCGGAGCATGTCTCCTATGCCAACATGTCGTTCACGACGGCGGCGCCCGAATCGGATCTGCTGAAGAGCTTCTCGGCCCAGATGGCCGTTCCCTACACGCCGCAGACCGAGGTCTATGACTTCGCCTTCTACTTCGGACCCAACAAATATTCGATCCTCCGCAAGGTCGAATTCCCGGCCGGCGACGATATTCATCTTGAACGTCTCGTGCCGCTGGGGTGGGGAATCTTCGGTTGGGTGAACCGCTGGTGCGTGATCCCGGTCTTCGATTTCCTGAGAAACTACATCTCCAATTTCGGAATCATTATCCTGATTCTGGTCATTCTGGTCAAGCTGGTGATCTTCCCCCTGACCTACAAGAGCTACGTCTCGATGGCCAAGATGCGGCTGATCAAACCCCAGGTCGACGAACTCAACAAAAAGTATCCCAAGCAGGAGGACGCCATGAAACGCCAGCAGGCTACCATGGAACTCTATAAAAAGGCCGGAATCAACCCCATGGGAGGATGTATCCCGATGTTGATCCAGTTGCCGATTCTGATCGCCATGTTCCGGTTCTTCCCGGCGTCGATCGAGTTGCGTGAACAGCCGTTCCTCTGGGCCGACGACCTCTCGTCGTATGACAGTGTGCTGAATCTGCCCTTCTCGATCCCCTTCTACGGAGATCACGTCTCGCTGTTCGCCCTGTTGATGGCCCTGTCGCTCTTCGGCTATTCGTGGTTCAATTACCAGCAGACCGCCTCGTCGCAGCCCCAGATGGCCGGCATGAAGTTCATGATGGTCTATCTGATGCCGCTGATGATGCTCTTCTGGTTCAACGGCTATTCGAGTGGTCTGTGCTACTACTATCTGCTTTCGAACCTCTTCACCATCGGGCAGACGCTCGTCATCCGCCGCATGGTCGACGATGAGAAGATTCATGCCATCATGCAGGCCAATGCCGCGAAGAAGTCCAAAGGCAAGAAATCGAAATTCCAGCAGCGCTACGAGGAACTGCTTCGTCAGCAGGAGGCGCAGCAGCGGGCCAAACGCAAATAGCGATCCGCGGCGCCGGGACTCGTATGGCCGGGGCCTTCGTATGGAGGGTCGGTCGTGTGGAGGTCAGTCTATGAGGGGCCGGTTGCATGATGGTCGGTCGTCGGAGCAGAGGACGTATGGGTCGGAACCCGGAACCGGTTGCTGACACGAAAGGATAGTTCGAACCCCGGTCCGGATTGTGATACGAAAAAGGTCTCTCCCTTGCCGAGGAGAGACCTTTTTTTGTGGATGATCCGGACGTTTGCCTTTATTCGCTGAACCCGATCGAGAAGAAGGTCAGCGCTTCGGGAAGAACCGTCTGCCAGTAACGCCACGAGTGAATGCCGTCACGCATCCGGTACTGTACGGGAATCTGACGTTCGCGCATCAGCGAATAGAATTCGACGTTGCTTTTCCAGAGAAAATCGTCATCGCCGCAGTCCACCCACCAGCGAACCGTACGGACCGCCTCCAGCTCCTCGTCCGAAAGGTTCCGCAACCGGGCCACCGGTGAATTCTCGACCACGGAGCGCTGAAAGTCATTGTCGTAGTTCCGCGGACTCGGAAAGAGATCCAGCAGTCCGCTCATCGAACAGGCCGAGCCGAACAGCTCCGGGTGGTGCAGCGCATAGGCGGCCGTACCGCCGCCGCCCATCGAAAGACCCGCAATGGCCCGGTGGCGTTTGTCGGCCAGAATCCGGTAACGGCTCTCCATCGTCGGCATGAGCTCCTCAAAGAAAAAGCGCTCGTAGGGCCAGCCCGGGACATCGAAATATCCCATGTGTACGCCCGTGTGCCGCTCACCCTCTCCCGAGGCGTCGGGCATCACGATCACCATCGGAACGGCCAAGCCCGCGGCGATTGCCTCATCGGCAATCTGACGCATGTTGCCCTTTTGAGTCCAGGCCGTATGGGTGTCGCTGGCTCCGTGTAACAGATAGAGAATCGGATAGTGCCGGGTGGTATCGCGGTCGTAGCCATCCGGCAGATAGACCGTGCACTCTTTGTCGGCGTTGAGCAGGTCGCTGTGCAGCGTAACGGTTTCCAGACGGCTCCGTGCCGTCAGCGGGGCGGCGAGGCAGAGTGCCGCCGCAAGGATCGACAAGCGTTTCATGTGTAGTAGATGTTTGGATTGGATTCACTCTTCTCAGTCTTCTCTTCTCGGCGGTTCGGACACCGAATCTCCCCGCGGCGTTACTCGACGTAGAGTACCAGCCCCTTGAGGTATTCGCCTTCGGGGTGGTAGATGTTGATCGGGTGGTCGGCGGGTTGGGTCAGCTGGTGCAGGATCCGCACCTTGCGTCCGGCGATGGCCGCCGCCGAGAAGACCGTCGTGCGGAACAACTCCTTCGAGACGGCCTGCGAACACGAAAAGGTGAAGAGAATTCCTCCGGGACGGATCTGCGACAGAGCCCGGGCGTTGAGGCGCTTGTAGCCCTGCATGGCATTGCTCAGCACCTTGTGGTGTTTGGCGAAGGCCGGAGGATCGAGAATGATCAGATCGTAGCGGTCGCCGATCTGGCGCAGATACTCCACGGCATCGGCCGTGATCTCCTGATGGCTGGCCGTCTCTCCGAAGTTGAGACGGATGTTCTCCGTGGCCAACTCCACGGCCCGCTCCGAGGAGTCGACCGAAACCACCTCCCGCGCCCCGCCCGAAAGGGCATAGACCGAAAAACCGCCCGTATAGCAGAACGTATTGAGTACCGTACGACCTTCGGCATATCGTTTGACCAGTTCGCGGTTCTCGCGCTGGTCGAGGAAGAAGCCCGTCTTCTGGCCCTCCTCCCAATTGACCAGAAACCGTTCGCCGTTTTCCAATACCACCTGCGATGTCTGCGAGGCCTGCCCCCAGAGATAACCGTCCACGGCGCCCAGATGGGCCTTGAAGGGGAGCGTCTGGGACGATTTGTCGTAGATGGCCGTCAGACGTTCGCCGTAGGTGGTGCGCAACGCCTCGGCAATCTCCATCCGCGAACGGTACATCCCCACCGAATGGCACTGGATGACGGCCGTCGTGCCGTAGATGTCCACCACGAGCCCCGGCAGCGAATCCCCTTCGCCATGAATCAGCCGGTAGCAGGTCGTGGCGGGGTTGTTGGTCAGATGAAGTGTCCGCCGCACGTCGTGCGCCACGGCCACGCGCCGGTTCCACCACGCCTGGTCGATCGGCTCGCGCTCGAAAGACAACACCCGCACGGCAATCGAACCGACCTGGTAATGTCCCTGGGCTATGAACTCGCCCGAGTGGGTGTAGACCTCGACAAGGGCCCCTTCGGCGAAATCCTCCTCCTCTTCGGCTCGAATGTGATCGATGGCTCCCGAGAAGATCCACGGGTGACGGCGCAGGAGCGACTCCTCCTTTCCTTTGCGCAAAATGACTTGTGGTATCATGGGCGTAGCGGTTTTTGCGGCGTACGAAGCAGTTTCTCGTAGATGCGGATGCAGACCCAGGCGTCTGTGGCGGCGTAGAGCTGTTGTTTGTCGGTCAAGGTTGTGGCCTCCCAGTTGCTCAGACGCTGCGCTTTCGAAACGCGCTGTCCCAGCACGATGGCCGAGAGTTTGCGCAGGCTCTTTTCGTCGATGCCCCATTGCGGCGCGATCGTTTGCAGATCGATGAATCCCGCCTCGCGGAAGTGGCGGATCTGGTGCAGGGAGCGCAGATCCCCTCCCACATCGGCACCGATCTTCACGACCTGTTTGCTCTCCAGCAGCTGGAGAATCGGCTTGGCCAACGGGATCCTGTTCAGTCGGAAAAGGTAGCAGACGCGCGGAGTCGAGAGCTGGAGCAGCGACACGCGGAAAGTCACCCCCGGACGGAACGACGGCCGGGTCTCGGTGTCGAACCCGATCACGGGCTCGGCGGCGAGCACCTTGCACGCCTCGACGATGTCGCGTTCGTGGTCGATGATGCGGATCTCGCCGTCGAACTCGATGGCCGGAAGCCGGGCGGCATCCTCGTTGCTGATTTTATCCGTAAAGTTGTTGACTGTGGTCATCCCGAAGTGAATGTTCCTGCAAAATTACGGAATAATTTTCAATATCCCGCCGGTGTCGGTGGCGATTTTGCCTTCGGCGAGCAATTCGCGGAGTATGGCGGCGACCCGTTCGGGAGATGCGGCGCATTCGGCGACAAGCTGACGGGGATCGGCCGGGGCCGTGGCAAGAAGCGCCAACAGACGCCGACGCAGCGATTCGTCCGTCTGCGGGGCGGTTGGGGGTGGCGGCGTAACTCCGGAAGTGGTGTTGCTGCCGGTCCCGGCGTCGGCGTCTGCGGCAGCCTCGCTTTTCGCGGCTGCCGCGGCCCTGGCCGACCGTTTGCGGGCCAGGCAGACGTCGCAGATCCCGCATGGCTCCGGATCCTCGGTTCCGAAATAACGCTCCAGAATCACACTCCGGCACTCCGTTTCGTTGCGGGCATAGGCGAGCATCTGTGCAAAACGTTCACGCATCAGCTCCTGACGGTGACGGTAGGTCTCCGGGGCGATGTAGAGATCCTCGCGCGGAAGCCGCTCCTCGTTCAGATAGAGGATCGGCGAGCGGTTCGACGGAATATAGCGGATCACACGCAGCTGCCAGAGCTCCTTGAGCAACTCCTTGACGTGTTCGACCGTATAGCCGCTCCAAGTGGCCAGTTCTCCCTCGTCGATGGGTCGGAAGTCGGTGAAGATGCCGTTGTAGAGGCGCAGCAGCGTACGGATGAAGGGATCCAGACGGTCGCGCTGCAGGCGCAGCCGGTAGAGATCGTCGCGGCTTACGCAGAACATCACCCGGGCCGGATTGTCCTGCATGTCGGTAAGTGTCAGATAGCCGTTCTGCTGCAGGAGCTTCAGGGCACTCTGCACCGTTCCGGCGTAGAGATGCTCCCGGGCGCAGAAGTCGTAGAGGTTGAACAGATGGCTCGTCTCACCCCCTTCGCCGATACCGATTTGCAGGTAGGAGCAGATGCGTTCGTAGATATCCTTGATCTTCTCCAGGGGCGGAAACTCCTGTTCGAAACGTCGTGCGATCCGCTCTTCGTCGTCCGAAGCGACCAGCAGCAGGGCATAGGCACGTTTTCCGTCACGTCCGGCACGTCCCGCCTCCTGGTAGTAGCTCTCCAGCGAGTCGCACATCGCGTAATGGACCACGGACCGGACGTCGGCCTTGTCGATGCCCATGCCGAAGGCGTTCGTGGCCACCATCACCCGGATTCGTCCCGCCAACCACTCCTCCTGGCGTTGTGAACGGTCGGCAGCACCCAGTCCGCCGTGGTAGGCTGCGGCGGCAAAACCCTCGTTGCGGAGTTGCTCGGCAAGCTGTTCGGCCCCTTCGCGGGTCCGGGTATAGACGATTCCCGAGCCGGGGACGTTACGCAGCAGGCGCAGCAACTGTTCCGGTTTGTCGTCCGTGTGTCGGACGCTGTACGAAAGGTTCGGACGTGCAAAACTGCTGCGGATGACGTGCGGTTCGGCAAACTTCAGATGGCGCATGATGTCTTCGGCCACGGGCTTCGTCGCCGAGGCCGTCAGCGCCAGCACCGGAACGTCGGGAAGACGGTCGCGCAGTTCGGCAATGCGCAGGTAGGAGGGGCGGAAATCGTAACCCCATTGGGAGATGCAGTGGGCCTCGTCGACGGCCAGCAGCGTGACATGCATGCGGATGACCCGCAGCCGGAAGGCCTCCGTGGCCAGCCGTTCGGGAGCGACGTAGAGAAACTTCGTATCGCCGTAGACACAGTTGTCCAGCGCGATGTCGATCTGACGGGGTGTAAGTCCCGAGTGGATTGCCACGGCCGGGATTCCCTGACGGTGCAATCGGTCGACCTGGTCCTTCATCAGGGCGATGAGCGGCGTGACGACGATGCACACCCCTTCGCGGGCCATTGTCGGGACCTGGTAGGTCAACGATTTTCCGCCGCCGGTAGGCATCAGCGCCAGGGTGTCGCGTCCGTCCATGACCGAACGGATGATCCTTTCCTGTACCGTGCGGAACTCCCGGAAGCCCCAATATCGTTCGAGAATGCGGTGGATGTTGTCCGTTGCGGATTCCATATCCACAAAGGTATGAAAAATTAGGCGTTTTGTGGAAAATTTTCTATTTTTGCCCTCATGGAGGTCGTTGCAGGATGAGAATTCGACGCGAATACACCCTTCGGGAAATGGCCGGTGAACATGTTGTCGTGGTCCCCGGAGCTGTCGGAACGGCGGCTCCGACACGCATCGTGTCGCTCAATGCGTCGGCCTCGCTGCTCTGGGAACTCTTCCGGGAACGGGAGTTCTCGCCGGACGATGTCGCCGACGCCCTGGTCACACATTACGAGGTGTGCCCCGACGTCGCCCGCAACGACGCCCGAAGCTGGATCGAACGTCTCGCAGCCTGCGGAATCCTTGAAGAATGAACCTCAAACGTTACATAGCTCTGACGCTCTGCGCCCTCTACATCGCGGCAACGGCCTCGGTGTCGCTGGCGTCGCTGACCTGCGGATGTCGGGACATGATACTGTCCGGGGCTCTGCACCGTTGTCCGGCCTGTTGTCAGGAGCATCCGGCCGAAGAGACGCTGCCGTGTGGCGGCGGTCTGCTCGGAACGGGCTGTGACTGTGATCTTCACTCCACGGAAATCGATCTCTACACGTCATCGCATTCGAACGATGCCGAAAAATACATCCGCTGCATGGTCTCGATCCTGCCGCCCTCGCTGGTGGCCGGGGCTCCGGTCGTGGCGCAGAGACTCCTGCCGGATGACGATGCACGACTGCGTCCCGAGCCATTCCCTGACGAGGTGGCGCGGTGCGGTTTCGGATTGCGGGCCCCGCCCGTGCGGGGCTGATTCGGGCCGGACGCTACCCGGCCCATCCCGCGGCGGGCTGCAAAGATGTGCCCGCCGCTCTCTCGCCAGTTTCGCAATCCGTTGAACCGGCTCTCCGGCCCCGGCCGGTGGGCTCCATCATCGAAAATCATGAACGACAACCATCTCGAAGAGACCTTGCAACGGCATGGCATCCGACCCACGGCGGTGCGGATCCTGCTGCTTGAAATCATGGAACATTTTGAGAATACGTTCAGCCTGGCCGACCTCGAAACCGAGGCCGACACGCTCGACAAATCCTCGATCTTCCGTACGCTGACCCTCTTTGCGCAGCACCATCTGCTCCATGTCATCGAGGATGGCAGCGGCGCCACGAAATATTGTCTCTGCCACAACGATCACACCTGTCGTGTCGAGGAGATGCATTGCCATTTTCATTGCGAAATCTGTGGGAAAACCTTCTGCCTGGACAAGATCCATGTCCCCGTGATCAGCTATCCCGAGGGGTATGAGGTCCGGGAGATCAATTATCTCATCAAGGGACGTTGTCCCGCCTGCCGGTCGAAGCGGTGATTCCCGCCTCCGCTCCATCTTGCAATCCGATTGCAGAAACGAGGCGTTACCTTTGCCGGCGAATTCAAAACGGATGATCTCATGATTCGCATGCATATGCATTTTTGGGGGACGGTGTTGGCCGTCCTGGCGGGTGCCGGGCTTGCTGAAGCCCAGGACCTGCGCGGCGTGGTGCGCGACGCCGACAACAACCCGCTGATCGGTGCCTCGGTCTACTGGGCCGGAACGACCATCGGGACCGGCACCGATGCCCAGGGGGCATTCCTGCTCCATCGCGTCAAGGGATACGACCGTCTGGTGGCTTCGTATCTCGGCTATGTCAATGATACGCTCCGCGTCGAGAACGGCACCGATCGCATCGAGTTTGCCCTGCGTTCGGAGGGCGTCGCTCTGGAGGATGTCGTCGTCGAAGGGGCCGTCAGCGGCAACTTCGTCAAACGCGACGGTATCGTCAAGGGGGAGATGATCTCCTTTGCGGGCCTCTGCAAGATGGCCTGCTGCAACCTCGCCGAGTCGTTCGAGAACTCCGCGTCGGTAACGGTCGGTTACAGCGACGCCATCTCCGGAGCCCGGCAGATCAAGATGCTCGGACTGGCCGGAACCTATACGCAGATTCTCGATGAGAACCGCCCCATCATGCGGGGGTTGAGTGCCCCTTACGGCATGAGCTATACACCCGGAATGTGGCTGAATTCGATCCAGGTCTCGAAGGGCGTGGCCTCCGTGACGGCCGGGCATGAGGCCATCACCGGACAGATCAACCTCGAACACCGCAAACCCACCGACGAGGAGCGGCTCTTTCTGAATGTCTATCTCGACGATGAACTGCGTCCCGAGGTCAACCTTTCGTCGGCATTCCCCGTTTCGCGCGACAAGAAACTCTCGAGCGTCATTCTGCTCCACGGTTCGGGTGACACCGACGTGCGGAAGATGGACCACAACGACGACGGCTTCCGCGATCTGCCCCTTTCGAACCAGATCAACGTGGCCAACAAGTGGCTCTACGCCGCCGACAACGGCATGCAGATCCGTTGGGGCTGGAAGTTCGTGCAGGAGAACCGGTTGGGCGGAATGCTCGGCTACAAGAATACGGCCGCCATGCGCGATGCGATGCTTGAAGACTGGAACTGGCAGGCCGACGGCTTGCAAAGGCCCCTCTACGGGTCGCACATCCGCAACCGCAATGCCAACGGTTATTTCAAACTCGGCATGCCCGTGGGCCCGTCGGTCTACGATGCCGACGAGGAGGATGAGATGCGGTCGAACCTTGCGTTTGTGGCCGATTTCGACCACTTCAACGAGGCGGCCTACTTCGGGCTGAACAACTACGACGGCAACCAGAACTCGCTGGCCCTGAATCTGATGTATAACCACTACTTCACCTACCGTTCGTCGTTGATTGTCGGCGGTCAGCTCCATCTGGATTATTACCGCGAAGGACTGCTGAACCGCACCCCCTGGATCGCACAGCTCTCCACGGCCGATTTCGACCTCGACCGCAATGAACGCGAGGCGGGAGCCTATGTCGAGTATACCTATGCCATCAAGGACCGGTTCTCCGTCGTGGCAGGCATCCGCGGCGACTACAACCACTATTACGACCGCTTCTTCGTCACGCCGCGCGGTCATCTGAAGTGGAACATCACCCCTTCGACCACCTTCCGCGCCTCGGCAGGTCTGGGTTATCGCTCGACGAACCTCATCACGGACAACATCGGGGTTTTGGCTACGGGACGGGCCATTCGTCCCGTGACCTTCCGGGACGGTGCGGTTGTCGAGGGGAATTTCCACGATATCGATCGCATGGAGAAGGCCCTCACCGTGGGCGGCAGCCTCACGCAGACCTTCGGGCTTGTGAAAGCGGACGATGCCACGCTGAGTTTCGACTACTTCCGCACGCAGTTCTACAACTCGGTGGTGGCCGATCAGGAGATGTATGCCGATCGGATCGTCTTCTACAACACCGACGGACGTTCGTTCACCGATACCTACCAGGTTGACTTTTCGTGGTCGCCCGTCGAGCGGCTGGACATTTTCGCCACGTTCCGTTACACGGACAGCGAGATGACGATCCGTCGTGCGGACGGATCGTCGGCGCGTGTCGAACGCCCGTTGGTGAGCGAATATAAGACGCTGCTCAACATTCAGTATGCCACGAAGTTCCGCCGTTGGACATTCGATGCTACGGCACAGCTGAACGGCCCGAGTCGGGTTCCGCGTTTCGTTGAAAACGCCGCCGGGGTGCTGACGCCCGACTACGACAACTATTCCCCGCGTTATCCGATGTTCTATGCACAGGTGAGCCGCAAACTCGGCAAGTTCGATATCTATGTGGGTTGCGAGAACATTGCCGACTACATCCAGAAGGATCCGATCCTCAATGCCGGGAATCCCTATTCGGAGAACTTCAACTCGATGAACGTCTGGGGACCGCTTATGGGGCGCAAGTTCTATATCGGCATGCGGCTGAATATCTATTGATCGGAAGATCGCACGCTTTAATTTCAGAAAAACCTTGATAAAACTGCTGTAACGATGAAAAAACTGTTGATGCTGTGCCTGGCCCTGGTGATGGGTGCGGGCCTGACGGTGGCCGCCACGAAGGGTGCGCCCAAGAAGATGACGACGACGGTCTTTGCGGCCGATGTCGATTGTGACCATTGCGTGAAGAAGATCCTGAACAATGTCCCTTCGCTCGGGAAAGGTATCAAGGATGTACAGGTGAGCCTCGAAAAAAAGGAGGTGACGGTCGTCTATGATGCCTCGAAGAACAGCGATGCGAATATCGTGAAGGGGCTTGCGTCGCTCAAGGTCAAGGCGGAGGTCAAGAGGTCGGAACCGGAATCCGCTGCGGCGAAAAAATAATCCCGAAACCGGTGTTTCGGGGTTTCAGCCTTCGAACGTGAAAACCCCGGCTTCCTCCGAAGGAAGCCGGGGTTCTCATGCCGGGACCGCTCTTCGTCCACGGCTTTGGGCACGGGGATCACTCCATCGGGCGGATCCTAACTTCGGTGATACCCTCCAGTTCATGCGTGAGCCGCTCCAGGTCGGTCTTCTCCTCCACTTCGCCGTAATGGTACGGGTAGAAGATCGCCGGACGAATCGCCTTCACGGCCTCCACGGCCTGATCAACGGTCATCGTGTAGGGCTGGTTCACGGGTAGAAACGCAATATCGATGTTCTTCAACTTCTTCATTTCGGGGGTCGGTTCCGTGTCACCGGCGATGTAGAGTCGTGTGCCGCCGATCGTCAGCACGTAACCGCAATCCTCCCGCTCCCGGGGATGGAACTGAAGGTGTCCCGCCGAGGTGTTGTAGGCTGCAACGGCCTCGATCTTGACATAATCCCGCGGCGTGGCAACGCTTCCCGGGCGCATCGTGTAGCAGTTCATCTCGAAAGCCTCGGCCGACGTTCTGTCGCAGACGATCTCCGTATCCGGGGTCAGAATCCGCTCGACGGCCGCCACGTCCAGATGGTCATGGTGTGAATGGGTGATCAACACGATGTCGCCTTTGGGCAGAGTGGCGTAATCCGCATTGGCGCTTACGGGATCCACGTAGATCCACTTTCCGCCCACCTCGATCGACAGCGAGGCATGTTTGTAGAAATGAATCGTAAATTCGCGTCCGTCACGGGCCGTGAGGGTGTCGGACGGATATGCATGGGCCTTTGCTCGGCCGCAACCGAAGAATGTAAGCAATGACATAAACGTTATTTCGATTATCTGGTGTCTTCGCATCATGGAATAAAGATACGTTTTTGCGGCGAAATGTCCAAATCTTCCGGCTCTTCCTGAAAAAAATTGTACCTTTGGGCCGGGAATTGTTTTTTTTCATCTCCGGATGCAGTATTCCGGCTTGAAACCCGTTTATTGGAAAATTTTAATCGACAACATCGCATGAATAAATTTTTTGCTACACTGATGCTTGCAGCTTTTGCCCTTACGAGCTGCATCAAGGGAGACGATACCTACAAGGATCTGTTGCCTGTCCAACCCGGACAATACATCTATTCGTATGTCACGACGCAGAATCGGGTCTCGATGCAGGCGGCCAATGCCGGCATGCGGATGGCCATTCTGGCCGCCGAGGTGGCCAAGCAGCGTGAAGCCGGGGACGATGAGGTGACGGTAGCGGACGTGAAGGATGACACCGGCAGGTTGATCTATAAGAGCCTTTTCAGTAATAACACGAAGATCGAGGTGGTGCCCGAGGGCTACAAACTCACCTTCAGCAAGAGTGACCAGATGGCTGACGGTTTCTATCTGGAAGGTTCGTTGCTGGTCCAGACGAAAGGTGCTTCCGAGTTGGCCGACGCTGCCCAGTGGAGTGTGGAGATGCAGCCTGATTTCAAACTGTACAACTACCCGTCCTATGGCGGTGAAGCCTCCCAGATCAACATGAACGGTGGTACCACGACCCTCAAGGACAATGGCGACGGCTCCTATACGATCAGCCTCTTCGGTATTGGGGCATCGGTCGAGGGCCGCGACGGCGGCTATTCGAACTGGAGTTCGATGGGCAACGGGTTCGTCATTCGTCCTGTGGATGACGATGTGACGCTGGCCTACTCTTCCTGCAAGGGTAAGATCTTTCAGGTCAATGGTTCGGCTTCCGGGCCCTCGATCTACCGGAATCTCTACAATACGAACCAGGTCGGTATGTCGTACAGTGTAACCGATGGCCGCTATATCGGTCTGCAAATCGTCAGCGGAACCCAGCAGTGTGCCTTTACCTCGACGTTCGATTATGATACGACGTTCTGTCCTGCACCGGATGTCCGTTACGTCTATTCGTACAACGAGACCAACCGTACGTATTCCTATCGGATCTACTACAACGGAAACACCTATCCGAAGGAGTGATTTTTCCGGATTCCGTACCGTTCCCCGTATGACGCTGCCGTGTGGCGGAACGCAAAAAAGGCTGCAATCCCGTTCGGGATTGCAGCCTTTTTCGTTGGAAGCCGTCCGGGAACTGCCCCTCCCCTCGGACGGACCGGCGGTCAATGTTGCCGTACCTGTTCCAGATAACGCTTGTATTCGACGGGCGTCACCTTGATGAATTGCCGTACGTAGCTCTCCCAGCCATCGAGCATCCGACGACCGATGGCACTGTCCGTGTGGCGGACGTGGGTCATGATGAGCCGGTGGAGCTCCTCGCGATCCTCGGCGTTGTCCAGAAGAGTCAATTCGACCATCTCCATGTTGCAGTAATAGTCGAAGTCGCCCCGCGGATTCCAGACATAGGCAATGCCTCCGCTCATGCCGGCCGCGAAGTTGCGGCCCGTCTGCCCGAGAATGGCCACGCGGCCGCCGGTCATGTATTCGCAGCCGTGGTCGCCGACCCCCTCCACAACGGCCGTGGCACCGCTGTTGCGGACACAGAAGCGTTCGCCGACACGTCCGTTGATGTAGGCTTCGCCGGCCGTGGCACCATAGAGCAGCGTATTGCCGGCAATGACATTCCCTTCGGCGGCGAAGCGGCTGCCGGCCGGCGGTACGATAACGAGTCTTCCGCCCGAGAGTCCTTTGCCCAGGTAGTCGTTCGCATCGCCTTCGAGGCGGAGTGTCACTCCCGGACAGAGAAAGGCTCCGAAACTTTGTCCGGCACTTCCCCGGAAGGTCAGCGTGAGCGATCCCGCGGGGATTCCCTGGCTGCCGCAGCGGCGTGTGATGTGGCCGCTGAGCATCGCTCCGACACTCCGGTCCGTATTGGCGATCGGGAAGGTCTGGCTCAGATTCCGGCGTTCGTCCATGACGCGATCGGCCAGCGGCAGCAGTCGTCGGTCGATCACCTCGCTCAGGGCATGATCCTGCGGCTCTTCGAAGCGCAGGTCCGTATCGTCCGAGCTCCGGAAAAGCAGCCGTCTCAGATCAAGCCCGGCTCCGGGATTCCCCGCTGCAATCGGGCGTTGACGCAGCAGGTCGCTGCGGCCGATCAGATCGTCCAGCCGGGCATAACCCATTTCGGCCATCCGGCGGCGGAGATCCTCGGCCAGCAGGCGGAAGTAGGTGATCAGGTGTTCGGGCTTTCCGGTGAAGCGTTTGCGGAGCTCGGGATTCTGCGTCGCCACACCCATCGGGCAGGTGTTCGTATGGCACTTGCGGATCATCCGGCAGCCCAGAACCACCAACGCCGCCGTTCCGAATCCGTACTCCTCGGCCCCCAGCAGGGCGCTGACCAATACGTCGTGCGCACATTTCAACTGTCCGTCGGCCTGTAGCCGCACACGACCCCGGAGACGGTTTCCGACCAGCGTCTGCTGGATCTCCGAGAGCCCGATCTCCACCGGTACGCCGGCATACTTCATCGAATCGGCCGGGCTGGCTCCCGTACCGCCGTCCGAGCCGCTGATGAGAATCTTGTCCGCCTTGGCCTTGGCCACGCCTGCTGCGATGGTTCCCACGCCACTCTCGGCCACGAGTTTCACGCTGATGAGCGCTTCGGGGTTGATGTTTTTCAGATCGAAGATCAGCTGGGCCAGATCCTCGATCGAATAGATGTCGTGGTGGGGCGGGGGCGAGATCAGCGTGATGCCCGGGATCGAGTGGCGTGTGCGTGCGATCATCTCGTCGACCTTGAAGCCCGGCAACTGGCCGCCCTCGCCCGGCTTGGCACCCTGGGCCACCTTGATCTGGATCTCGTCGGCGTTGACCAGGTACTCGGCATCGACGCCGAAGCGTCCCGAGGCCACCTGCTTCACGGCGCTGCGCAACGACGTGCCGTCCGCCAGAGGCGTGTTGCGGGCCGGATCCTCGCCTCCTTCACCCGTATTGCTCTGACCGCCGATGCGGTTCATCGCTGCGGCGATCGTCTCGTGTACCTCCTTGCTTATGGCGCCGAACGACATCGCCTCGACGACGAAGCGATGCATGATCTCTTCGGCGGATTCGACCTGCTCGACGGGAATCGGGCTGCGGTCGCTTGCGATTTCAAGCAGGTCGCGCAGGAAGCGCGGTTTGTCGCGGTGCTCGGCCTGGCGTGTGAACTCCGCGAAGGTCGCCTCGTCGCCCGAGCGTGCGGCACTCTGCAACGAAAGAACCGTGGCGGGATTCCAGCCGTGGAACTCTCCGTCGCGACGGTAGGCATAGCGCCCGAAGTTTTCGAGCGGCGTCTCTGCGGCGCCCGGAGCGAATCCCCGGGCATGCATCTTCGAGGCCTGTCGTGCCACTTCGTCGAGTCCGATGCCGCCGATCGACGAAATGCCGCCGCCCATGTAGCGGTCGAGCAGCGGCTCGCCCACGCCCAGCGGCTCGAACAGCGCGGCACCCCGATAGCTGCGGATCGTCGAGATACCCATCTTCGACATGATCTTCAGCATGCCCTTGTCCACGGCCTTGATGTAGTGCTGTTCGGCCCCTTCGAAGTCGAGTTGCAGTTCGCCGGCCGCGGTGAGCTGCTTCAGGATGGCAAAGGCCATGTAGGGATTCACGCCGCTGGCTCCGTAACCCATCAGCAGCGCCACGTGCATCGTCTCGCACACCTCGCCGCTCTCGACGATTATGGCGATCTGTGACCGCTTGCGTCGTGCGATCAGATAGTGATGTACGGCCGACATGGCCAGCAGCGACGGAATGGCGGCGTGTGAAGCGTCGATTCCCCGGTCGCTCAGAATCACATAGTTATAGCCCTCGTCAACGGCCCGTTCGGCCGAACGGCACAATGCGTCGAGCGCCTCCTCGAGCGCCCGACCGTTGCCTCTGACCGGAAAGAGCATGGGGAGCGTGATGGTCCGGAATCCCTTGTATTCGAGGTTGCGCAGAATGTCCAGATCGCGGTCCGAGATGATCGGTGAGGACATCATCACGACCTTGCAAAGTTCCGGCGAGGGTTTCAGAATGTTTTTACGCACGGCTCCGATATAACTGGTCAACGACATCACCAGCTCCTCGCGGATCGAGTCCATCGGCGGGTTGGTCACCTGGGCAAACTGCTGTCGGAAGAAGTTGAAGAAGCGTTGCGGCTGTTCGGAGAGCACGGCCAGCGGCGTGTCGTCACCCATCGAGACGGTCGGCCCGGCCGATGCCGTGGCCATGGGTTTGAGGATACGGTCGATCTCTTCACGGTCGTAGCCGAACGCCCGCAGCGTCTGTTCGTAGTGGGGCACTTCGTGCGTCACGCGACGTCCGCTGGTGATGTGGCGCAGGATGATCCGGTTGTCGTGGAGCCATTCGTCGTAGGGGTGTTCCGTAGCCAGTTGGCGTTTGATCTCCTCGTCGAAGAGGATCTGTCCCTGTTCGGTGTCGACCATGAGGATCTTTCCCGGTTCGAGGCGTCCCTTGGATTCGATTTCGTTGGCCGGGATCTCCAGCACGCCGGTCTCGGAGGCGATGACCATCTGCCCGTCACGCGTGATGAGATAACGTGCCGGGCGCAGTCCGTTGCGGTCCAGCATTCCGCCGGCATAGCGTCCGTCGGAGAAGATGATCGCTGCCGGACCGTCCCACGGCGCCATGAAGATCGAATGGTATTCGTAGAAGCTCTTGAGCTTCTTCGACAGGGGATTCTTCTCGTTGAAACTCTCCGGAACAAGCATCGCCAGGGCATGCGGCAGCGACATCCCGCCCCGCAGGAAGAACTCCAGCGCATTGTCGAACGAGGCGCTGTCGCTCATCCCCGGCTGGATGATCGGACCCAGGCCACCCTCCGTGCGCCCGGCAAATTCGGGGTGAAGCACCGCCTCGCGGGTTCCCATCCAGAGGCGGTTGCCGCGGATGGTGTTGATCTCGCCGTTGTGGCCGATCAGCCGGAAGGGCTGGGCCAGACTCCACGTCGGGAAGGTATTGGTCGAGAAGCGCGAGTGGACCAGCGCGATGGCACTGGAGAAGTAGGGACTTTGCAGATCGGTGAAGTAGTGGCGCAGTTGTCGGGATGAAAGCATTCCCTTGTAGACGATCGTGCGTGTCGAGAGGCTGGCGATGTAGCAGCTTCGCTTGTCGCGGATCGTCGAGTTGGCGATCCGACCTTCGAGGCGTTTGCGCACGACATAGAGCATCTCCTCCAGCCGCGGACGGTCGTCGCATCCCACGATGAAGAGCTGCCAGATGTCGGGCTCCGTTGCCGCGGCATCCGCCCCGAGGATCGTGCTGTCGACCGGCACGCGGCGTGTGGCCATCAACTGGAGCCCCTGCTCCTCGATGGATTCGGTGGCCAGGCGCATGAAGAGCCGTTGATCCTCCTCGTTGCGCGGCAGGAAGACCATGCCCACGCCGTAGCGCCCCTTCTCCGGAACGGGAATACCGTTCAGCAGGATGAATTCGTGCGGGATCTGTACCAGAATTCCGGCACCGTCTCCGGTTTTGTTGTCCGACCCTTCGGCTCCGCGGTGGGCCATGTGCTCCAGCACGCAGAGTCCCTGGTCGACGATCGAATGGTATTTGTTTCCGTTGATGTTGACGACGAGTCCGACCCCGCAGGCGTCATGCTCGTTTTCCGGACGGTAGAGACCTCCCTCCGGCATGGCATACGTTTTCTTCATAGGATTACCTCGCTAACTAACCTTTAAAGAGTGGGCGGGGACGGATGTCGGATCAGGCGAAAACCGGGTTTTCGGAATGGATGGCGGCCACCCCCTCCCTGTCACCTACAAAGATAGGGATTTTTGAAAAAAGATGCAAATCGAAGGGTGATTTCTGAAATTATTTTAATATCTTTTTTCGCCCGCCGGTCGGATAACGCCCTTCTGACAGGGTATGAAGGCGTTCTACCGGTTGTCGGACGAGGGGGCCCGCCGGTCGCCCGTCCGGTCGAGCCGCAGGACCGAAGGCAGGCAGAAGGCCACGATTCCGAGCAGACAGATGGCACTTCCGGCGAGGATGAATGTGGTGGTCAGCCCCACCTGCTCGGCCAGGAATCCCGTGCTGAGGAGCCCCAGAGCCGAGGGCAGCAGCCCGAAACTGCGATAGAGCGAGAGCACACGCCCCAGCAACCCGGCTTCGATGCGCGTCTGGAGCACCGCGACGAACGAGGCGTTGAAGACGCTGCTCGAGATGCCGGCGGCGGCTGTCAGCGCCGCGAATCCATAGAAGGCGCTTGCCGGCAGCAGCCCCGAAAGGAGGAACGACAGCCCCACCGTAAGATACATCAGATTGATCAGTACGATGCGGTTGATCGTGTAGTTGCGGGCCCCCATGATGGCTCCTCCGAGCAGGGCTCCGGCCCCCCAGATGATCTCCACGAAGCTCATTTCCCAGGTGCCTCCGCCGAAGTGGTTGAGCGTCATCAGCGGAAAGAGCACTCCGACGGGCATGATCAGAAACCACACGATGATGGCCAGAGCGAAGAACCATCCCAGACCCGGCTGGGAGTGCATGGCGGCAAACCCTTCGCGGAATTCGAGCCACAGATCGGGGCGGCGTTCCGGGCGTTCGGGATTCGGGATGCGGACGAAGAGCAGGGTCGTACAGGCGAACAGCGCACCGATGACATCCAGCAGCAGGATATTGCCGATGGAGGTCAGGCCCAGCAGCAGGGCCCCGAGGGCCGGACCTACCAGATCCGAGAAGGAGGTGATCACCTGGTTGACGCCGGCAATGCGGGTCAGTTGGCGTTGCGGGGCGAGCAGCGGTACCGAAGCCTGCATGGCCGGGACATGGAAGGCCGTACCGGCCGAGCGGCAGGCCAGCAACAGGTAGACGTGCCACAATTCGGCGCGTCCGCTCCAGAAGAGGATGGCCAGTCCCAGCGTGCAGAGGGCGATGAAACTGTCGGCCAGGATCATCGTGCGTTTGCGGTCCCAGCGGTCGATGTAGACCCCGACGAAGAGTCCCAGCACGGCCTGCGGCAGCATTCCGGCGATGGCCGAGAGGGCCAGCACCTCGGCCGAACGCGTCTCGACGCTCATCCAGAAGATGATGGCGTAGGCGACGATCGAACTGCTGAGGATCGAGACCGCCTGGCCGCTCCAGATGATGGCGAAGGTGTGTTTCCAGCTCTGCATGGACGTGTGGGGGTGGGGGATTCTGCTTCTTATATAAATAGGTATGAGGTGATGATCGAAAGAAACGGCGGGCACCCGAGGGTGTCCGCCGTGCTAAAACCCCTCGTGAAAAGGGTTATTTAACTGCGTTAACTATTGCCTCGAATGCCTTCGGCTCGTTCATGGCCAGGTCGGCCAGCACCTTGCGGTTCAGGACGATGCCCTTGGCGTTGAGCTTGCCGATGAATTGCGAATAGGTCATTCCCTGGGCGCGGACGGCAGCGTTGATACGCATGATCCACAGCGAACGGAATGTCCGCTTCTTGAGTTGACGGTGTGCATAGGCATAGCACAATCCTTTCTCGACCGTGTTTTTCGCAACGGTCCATACGTTTCCCCTTGAACCAAAGTTGCCTTTGGCAAGTTTCAAAACTTTCTTTCGACGTGCGCGAGACGCAACAGCGTTTACTGAACGTGGCATAATGTAAAGTTTTTTGGAGGACTGCCAGCGACACGGTTCTCCCGTGTTCTTCGGGGCTGGTTCGTCCCGGTTTGTGATTGTTGGTGCCCTTGCGGGCGGCTATTCCGAATCGGCGGGTGATTATTTCACCAGCAGGTTCTTGATTTTGGCCTCGTCGGCCGCAGATACGGTACCCGAATAGCAGAGGTTCCGCTTCTGCTTCGTCGTCTTTTTGGTCAGGATGTGACTGTGATAAGCGTGTTTACGCTTGA
>CALUKK010000019.1 GCA_944321205.1 uncultured Alistipes sp. | reverse complement strand
TGACGTTGTAGGCCAGCTGGAAGGCGAACTTCTCGACCGTCGGCTCCTTGCCGGCGGCCAGTTCGGCATACTGATTGACCAGTTCGGTCATGGCCGAGGCTCCGGCTCCGCTGGCCGACTGGTAGGTCGAAACGTGTACGCGACGAATATGTGAAAGCTGCTCGATGGCATTCAGTGCCACAACCATCTGGATCGTCGTACAGTTGGGGTTGGCAATGATGCGGCGCGGGGCGTTTTTCGCATCCTCCGGGTTCACCTCCGGAACCACCAGCGGCACGTCGGCATCCATGCGGAAGGCGCTCGAGTTGTCGATCATCAGAGCGCCGTATTTCGTAATCGTCCCGGCAAATTCGCGCGACGTGCCGGCACCGGCCGACGTCAGAGCGAAATCCACGCCCCGGAAATCGTCGTTATGCTGCAGCAATTTGACCGTAAGATCCTTGCCTCGGAAGCGATAGGTCCGCCCGGCGCTCCGCGGCGAGCCGAACAACAGCAATTCATCGATCTTCAGATCGCGATCTTCGAGAATCTTCAGGAACTCCTGACCCACGGCGCCGCTGGCGCCCACGATGGCTACTTTCATCTTTCGTTTCGTTTTTATCGGTTGGGGCGACAAGCCTTCCGGGCAAAGATAGTAAAAATTTTTAAGAAAGCAAGCGCTGCTCCCGCATAAATACACGAACGACAACGTTTTCCGGATGCGGGGAGGATCAATCGAAGAATTCGTCGGTATCGCTCTGTTCCGGACCGATGGCATCCATCTCGTCCTCGCAATCGTAATGAGGCATCATGGCCGGACGTACGAACTGATCCGTGCGGCTGACGCCCAAACGGCCGTCATCATAGACACGCTTCATGAACTCCCCGACGATGGGCAAGGCCGCCACGCTGCCCTCGCCGCCCGAGATGAAGTGCACCGACTGATCCTCACCGCCGACCCAGGCGCCGGCCACGAGTTTCGGTGCCACGCACATGAACCAGGCATCGCGATTCTTGTTCGACGTACCGGTTTTGCCGCCGATCTCCATGTCCGAAAGTCCGAACTGCCACTTCAGACGCCCGGCCGTACCGGCATTGACCACCCCTTCGAGCATCGTCAGCATCGTATAGGCCGTACGTTCGCTGATGGCATCCTGCGACTGCGGGATGAACGACGCGATGAGGTTGCCCTGCCTATCTTCGATGCGCGTTACGAAGATCGGATCGGTATGCACCCCCTCGTTGGCAAAGGTCGAGAAGGCGCTCACCATCTCAAAGACGTTCGACTCGGAGGTTCCCAGACACAGGGCCGGCACCGGATCGATGTAGCTGCGGATACCCATGTTGTGGATGAAGTCGGCGACGGCTTCGGGTTGTTTGGCCTGCTTCATGATCCAGGCCGAGTAGTTGTTGCGGCTGCGGGCCAGTCCCCAGCGCAACGGATGGAGCACGCCGTCGTAGACCACCTTCCCGGCCTCCTTGGGCGACCAGGCCGTAACGTTGGCCGTCTCGATCGTCGTCGGCAGGTTCGGGACCATCGTACAGGGGGTAAGCCCGAGGTGGTCGATGGCGAAGGTATAGATGAAGGGTTTGATCGTCGAACCGATCTGGCGCTTGCCCTGCTTGGCCATGTCGTACTTGAAGTAGCGAAAATTCGGCCCGCCGACGTAGGCCTTGACAAACCCCGTACGGGGATCCATCGCCACCATGGCCGCACGCATGATGCGCTTGTGGTGGAGGATCGAGTCGCGAGGCGTCATCACCGTATCCCGTTCGCCCTTGTAGGTGAAGATCTTCATCGGGCAGGGCTTGTCGAACGAAGCCGTGATCTGCCGCTCGCTGAAACCGGCATTCTTCATCTCGCGGTAACGGTCCGAATAGCGGATGGCCTGGCGCATGATCCGCTCGCGCTCGTCGCGGTCCGTATCGAGGAAGAGCACCTTCGTATTGCGGTACTGGGCATCCATCTTGGGCTGGATGACCGTCTCCATCTGTTTCTGCACGGCCTGTTCGGCGTAGGTCTGCATCCGGGAGTTGATCGTCGTATAGATCTTCAGACCGTCGCGATAGATGTTGTAGGGTGTGCCGTCGGCCTTGCGGTTCTTGTGACACCAGCCATAGAGCGGATTCTCGTCATACTCCTTGACCGCCTGCTCATAGTCCCACTCCGTATAGAACTGATTGCGTTTCGGGCGGTCGGCATTCATCACCAGACGCAGCATCTCGCGGAAATAGGTCGCCGAGCCCTCGTTATGAGAAATAGGTCTGAAATTCAACACAATGGGCAATGCCGAGATCGAATCGCACTGTTTGCGTGTCAGAGCGCCGGACTCCTTCATGCGCGTGAGGACCAGATTGCGGCGGGCCAGGGCATTGTCCGGGTTCCGCACGGGCGAATAGCGCGTCGGGGCGTTCACCACGCCGACCAGTACCGCAGCCTCCTGCACGTTGAGTTCATGGGGCTCCTTGTTGAAGAAGGTGTGGGCCGCCGACTTGATGCCGTAGGCATTCGAGCCGTACTCCACCGTATTGAGATACATGGCGGCAATCTCCTCCTTCGTGTAGTTGTATTCGAGTTTGAGGGCCGTGATCCACTCCTTGAGTTTCGAGGTCACGAGTTTCGCCGTGCGGGCCACACGGCCGCGATGGCGGGCCGTATCGCGCGGAAAGAGGTTCTTGGCCAGCTGCTGGGTGATGGTCGAACCGCCGCCCTGCGAGGTGTTCTGCAACAGCACGGTCTTGATGGCCACACGCGCCAACGAAGGGATGTCGATACCCGAATGGCTGCGGAAACGGACATCCTCCGTGGAGATGAGCGCCGCAACGATCGGCGGCACCTCATGTCCGTCGAGCCGGATATGGAGGGTTGAATCCGCCGGATAGAGGTCGGCATACTGGACGTAGGAGCGGTTCTGCACGAAGAAGGTGCCGATGACCTTGCCATCCTCAGAGTAGACCTCCGTGGCGAGGTTGCTCCGGGGGTTCTCCAGCTCCTCGAACGAGGGCATGCGGCCGAAGACGCCGAGAGCCGTGAGCAACAGCAGCAGCCCCAGCAAGGCGAAGGGTGCGAAGGCCACGCACCAGATCCATTTTATCGCTTTGGGGCTGATCCCCGACTTTTTACGTTGTGCCATAAGAGCGAATTTTGCAGCAAAGATACGAAAATATTCCCTAAAAAGGCAGTCCGAGCGATCCCCCGATCCACACGCCGCCACTCGAGGGATGATAGCACGAGAGCGTAAAGGTCGAGGTGGCCGAGGCCGGTTGCCGGAAGAGGTTGAAATCGAAGACCACATCGCCGCCCACCGAGCCGATCTCGCGCCAGATCAGTCCGCCGGAGTCCGGGGTCCGGAAGCGGGCATAATCCCCGCCGACATTGAGCCGGATGCGCTTGAAGTAGATCACCGAGCCGATACCCCCCTCGGGATACCACACCGGCAGCTGATAGTTGGCCTCCAGGGCCGTGTAGTTGTTCGAGACGATGTCGGCCGAGGTGAAGCCCCGGGGAATAAGCCGGGTGGACTTGTAGCTCAACGGAGCATAACCTCCGGGGAAACGGTAGCCGCCGACCGACGTCTGATAGGTTGCAGCCACCGAGAGCGAGTGATGAAGCGCCACCCCCGGCAGATAGGCCTGGCCGTAGAACGATATCAAGTCGCTGAAATTACGGTTGGACGGATTGAACGCGTAACCGCTCGAAAGGGTATAGCCCCAACGGGGCGCGATGTCCCGGTGGGCCATGCGCACCTGGTCGGAATAGCCCAGTCCGAAGGCGATCTGGTGCAGCCCCTTACGGAAACCGATATGCTGGATATTGGTGATTCCGCCGCCCGTGCCCCACTCGATCTTTCCCAGATCGGCTACCATGCCGTTCGAGTAGTTCCAACTCGCGGAAACAGACAACTGCAGCGTATGATATCCGCGTTGGAAATAGAACGGCAACGAGGTTGTCACACCCACGGAGTAATACTTGTCGGGGGCCGGACGCGACTGGTATTCGTATTTTCCGGTCTGGGAGTTGTATTGTCCCAGGGAGTAGAAGAGCTGATTGCCGCCGTACGAGGCGTCGATATCAAAGCGGATGCCCAGTCCGTAGTAGCGCACCCCCAGATTGAAGAGCGAACCTTCATAACGGTTCCAGCCGTAGGAGGCGTAAGCCTCGGTATTGGAGAGCAGATTCTGCGACATGAACGTGATGCCGGCATTCAGATCCAGCGACTGCTCCTCGACCAGCGAAAAGGGGTTGAAGGCCAGCGGCATCCAGCTGTGGACGTTGACCAGATTGGGGACCTTGCGATAACGTTTCGACCGGAAGTCCGCACTCTGGATCAGCGAATCCGTCCGCGAGAAGCGCACCGTGTCGAGATTGACCACCTCCCAGCGGCGGCGCGCAGGATTGACGCGGTTTTCGGGCAGACGGGACGGTACGACGGGGATCTTCAGGCTGTCGAGAGGTTGTTCGGCCAGGCGGTATCCCAGCCGGTCGTAGGTCGTCACCAACAGCCGGTCGTCCGCCGGCGCCGGATCGAAAGATCCGTAGGTGGAGGTCGTAAGCCGATACTCACGCCCCACGGCCAGATCATAGCAATGGGCCTCGTCGAGTCCCGAAGCGATCGATCCGTAGTAGAGCATTCCGTCCCGGGCCCGCAGGTCGGACAAGGTGATGTAGGCTCCCCGGGTCACGGCATGCAACCCCTCAACGTCAATACGACCGATCCACATGCCGCTGTCGTCCGTCACCAGCACATACCAGGCCCGCGTCAGATTGTCCCAGGCCAGGCCGTGCAGCTCCGTCCGGTCGGGTGCCGCGAAGCGTTGTTCCCCGCCCTCGTTCCATCGCACGACAACCGTATAACGGCCGTCGGGATTGTATTCGACCCACCCCAGAGACTCGGGCGTTGCCGTAGCGTAGAGCATCCGCCGGGCCCTGCCGACCGTTCGCGGGCGCCCGTCCGCCAGATCCATGTAGCAGAGCTGCGAATTGACACGCTGTTCGAAGAGCGCCGAACGCCGGTATTCGGTCCACCAGACCCGTCCGTCGGAAAGGGTCGGACGGGTCGAGATCAATCCCGTCGAGGCGACTCTCCGCTCCTCGCCCGTACGACGGTCCACCGTCACGAAGCGCGACACGCGGTCCAAATCGGTCTTCACGGCCAGCACCGCCGTATCGCCCAGTGCCAGAGGCCACTGGTACTCGGTGTAGTTGCGTTCGGGGAGGCCGACGAGCGGACGCGCCGAATCGGGCTGTTTCGGCAGCGAATCCCAGAAACGTTCCAGTTCATCGAACGTCTCGCGGAAAAGCCGGCTGACATTCGTGTCGTAGTATTTCTCCAGCGCAATGCGCGTCGTGGCCAGCATGTAGGGGTTGCGCGAGCCGAACCACGCCACCCGGTCCCAGATATTCTCGCCGTAGCGCTCCCAGGCGTAGGAGCAGATCTGATAGCCCAGTTCATAATGATCGGGAATGTAGTCGCGGTAGGAGCCGCAGAACCACCGGTCGATGTTCCGGTGTTCACGTCCGACACTCCCCATCGCCCGATAGGCCATCGAAAACGAGGGCTGCAGACCGCGCCCGAACGACGACATCATCGTCTCGGACATCACCGCATCGCCCTCCATGGCCCAGATCGGCATGCACAACAGTCCGATGGTCGAGCCCTGTTGTCCGAGTAGACAGCTCAGAACCCGGATCACGCCCCGATCAAGGTTGTTATACTGTACGGCATGGCGGTATTCATGCGCCACCAGCTGTTTGTACCACGGCATCGAGTAGCTGTCGATGGCCGGCGAGGTGAGGAACTCCACCCGCTTGGGAAGATACATCACCAGTCCGTTCGATTCGAAGTTCTCGGGGTGCATGACAAACGGAATGCGCATCGGTCCGTGGCGGAATCCGTAGGCGATATCGGGCTGCACGGCTCGGATGTAGAAGAGCGTGCGCCGGGCCAGTGCCGAGACCGTATCGGGGTAGATCATCCGCACGTCGGGCGTGCGGATCGTCGACCACTTGAGCGGGGGATCCGACCCCCAGGTGTAATACTGCGCCTCGGCCCGCCGCACGCCGAAGAGCAGCGCGGTGAGCAGCAGCAGAAGTGTCAGCACCCGTCGCACCTCAGTTGCCGGCCTTTTTGCAGCGGTAGCCGCTGCGGGTGAGCAGATCGACGACCCGGTCGCGGTGATCGCCCTGGATGATGATTTCGCCCTCCTTGGCCGCACCGCCGACACCGCACCGGGTCTTGAGCAGGCGCGCCAGAGCCTGCAGGTCCTCGTCGCGCCCCACGAAGCCCCGCACCAGCGTGACGACCTTGCCGGCCCGCTGCTTGCGGTCGAGCCACACGCGCAGCTCCTGCCGTTGCGGCGGAAGCGTCTCCGCCTCAGGCTCCTCGGCGGTCCGGTATTCGAAATCGGGATTGGTCGCATAGACCATCCCGAGGCGGGATTTCCAATCGTTGTCTGCCATAAATAGTGTTCGGATGGTAGGAATAAAACGCCGAATCAGGTGCTTTATTTTGCGCAAAAATACGAAATTATTTATCTTTGTAAACGTATGGCCAGGAAGTTCCCCGAAAAACCGCGCAAAACAAACTCCTTTGCGCATCCGAAGAGCCTCGAAGAGCTCCCACGACCGTTGCCGGCCAATCCCGATCAGCGGCTCGTCCGGGTCTATGTCGAAGGATATGAGGATGTGGCCTTCTGGCGCGGGATTTTCGACCATTTCCAGAATCCCTATCTGCGTTTCGAGATCTCGGTTCCGGATCGTGGCGATCTCCCCAAGGGGAAGAAGGTCCTGCTGGGGATGATCCCCCAGTCGAGCGAGGAGCTGATCCTCTGCGTCGATTCGGACTTCGACCATCTCTTTGCCGGGCGGACCGAACAGTCGCGGCAGGTCGCCGAGGCGCGGTTCATGTTCCACACCTACGCCTACGCCACGGAGAACTACCTCTGTTATGCCCCTTCGCTGCACAACGTCTGCGTCAAGGCCACCAAAAACGACACCCGGATCTTCGACTTCGTGCGCTTCATGCACGAATATTCGTGCATCATCTATCCGCTCTTCCTCTGGTACGCCTTTTCGGCGCAGCTCGCCTCGGAGAACGTCTTTCCGCTCGTCGACTTCAAGTCGTCGGTGCGGCTGGGTTACCTCGAGATCGAAAACAACGGAGAACGGACCCTGGAGTGGCTGCGCCGCAACGTCGCCAAACGCGAAGAGCTGCTCCGGCGCCGCAACCCGCGGATGATCGAACCGATGAAGGTGTTCGAGGAGCAGCTGCAGCAGCGCGGCGTGAAGCCCGAGAACACCTATCTCTTCATGCACGGACACACGCTCATGGACAACGTGGTGATGGTGCTGTTGAATACCGTCTGCGAGAAGTTGCGCGACATGTCGATCGCCCGCATCACCGCCTCGCAAAAGCAGGGGGTGGCTCTGAAAAACGAGATGTCGAACTATACGAATTCCTTGCGATCGATCCGCGACGTGCTGCTCGACAACGAGAACTCCACGAAATGTCCGCTCTACAAGAGTCTGCAACGGGATATCGAGCGCTACATCGCCCGCACGATCTGGAACATGAAGCGCAACGGCGAGATCCGCGAGCAATCGGTCGTGGGGATTCTCCACCGCCTCCGCCAGGGGGTCTTCTAGAGAGAGGCTCCGGGGAGCCGGAGGAGGAGCGAAGAGGGGGGGGGCACAGAAAGGCCGGGGAGCCGGAGAAGAGTCGGAGAAGAGTCGGAGAAGAGTCGGAGAAGGCCGACATCGGGGGAGGGGCTTCAGAAGAGACACACCGTCCGGGTCCGAAACGACCATCTTCCGAGAGCCGAGCCGCCCGAAGCAACCGGGCCCGAAGCAACCATCTCTCGAGAGCCGAACCGCCCGAAGCAACCGGACTCCGCACAACCCAAAAGAGAGCCGTCGGGCTCTCTTTTTTCTTGGATCCAGTCGGGGTTTCTGTCGGACTCCGGGCGGGGTTCAACCGGGCCCCGAGCGGGATTCAATCGGGCTCCGGGCGGACTCAATCAGGTTCCGGGCGGACTCACGGCGGGGCCCCGATCGGGCCCCGGTCGGGCGGCGGATCAATACTGCCCCTGCTTCTTGCGCACGACGCGCACGGTCGACTGCGTAGCCTGCCGGATAAAGACCTGGGGCCCTCGAGCGTAACGCCGCCACAGATCGTCCGTATAGCCACGCACGGTCAGCAACTCCATCTCCCGGGTAGTCATCACGTCAAAGCCCGATTCGCGCAACGCCTTGACCACCTCGTCAATGTGCCACGAGTTGTCGACACACAGACTCAGATTGACGGCCGAATTGTGAATCAGATTGGTCTTGATGCGGAAACGCTCCAACAGCGAGAAGATCGTCGCAAACTTCTCCTCCAGCACGAACGAGAAGTCCCGCGAACGGATCGTCAGCAACACCTGATCCTTCTTCAGAATCAGAATCGGCACATCCACCGGTACCGACATGCCGCGGATCACCGTCCCCGGCTTGCGCTTGTCGCCGAAAGGCCGCACATAGAGCGGAATATTCTTGTTCTGAAGCGGTTTGATGGTCTTCGGGTGGATGATCTGTGCGCCGCTGTAAGCCAGTTCGATGGTATCCAGATAGTTCAGTTCGGCGATCTGTACGGCGTCGGGGAAGATCTTCGGATCGGCGTTCAGCACGCCGTCGACATCCTTCCACACCGACATCGACTCCGCATCGAGGATGTTGGCCGCCACGGCCGCCGAGTAGTCCGAACCTTCACGTCCGAGCGTCGTGGTCGTGCCGTCGGGAGCTCCGCCGATGAAGCCCTGCCCGATGAAGATCGTCTCCGGACCCCCGGCCACCGCCTTGCGCAGCAACGGCGTCGAAGCCGCAATATCAACCCCGGCATCCTTGTGCCGCTGCTCCGTCACGAAGCAGCGCCGCATGTCGATCCAGCGGTTCGGGACTCCGGCGTAGTTCAGATACTCGGAGATGATCGTCGTCGAGACCAGCTCACCGTAGGCCACGATCGTATCGTACCACAGTTCGGCATCCTCCGGCCGATAGAGCGTCTGCGTGGCAACCTGCTCCAACTCCTGGAACAGCGTCTCGACACGCTCCAGGCGTTTGGATTCATGCCACAGATCGTTGATGATCTCCGCATGATACTGGCGCAACTGTCCGATGTGCTCCAGCGACTGCTGGCGATCACCCTTCTGAAGCCCTTCGAAGACCTTCTCCAGGGCATTGGTCGTCTTACCCATCGCCGAAACGATGATGAAGAGATGTTGTTCGTCGTCGATGATCTGGCGCAGGTTTCTAACCCCGTCGGCATTCCGAACCGACGCGCCTCCGAATTTGTAGACCTTCATATCTTTCCTTTTAACCTAACCTTCTGATTCATCCGTGCGGAGAGGGGCATGGACGCCCGCCCCTGTTCCCCGCGATCCGCTACTCTCCGACCGGGCGGTACGGAACCCCGATATTCTGGAAGAGGAACGCATACATGTCGGCCGCCTCGTCGATCCGCTTCGAGGTGGGCTTGCCGGCGCCGTGTCCGGCCTTCGATTCGATACGGATCAGCACCGGAGCATCCCCCGCCTGGGCATACTGCATCGTGGCGGCGAACTTGAACGAGTGGGCCGGAACGACGCGGTCGTCGTGATCGGCCGTCATCACCAACGTGGCGGGATATGCAACCCCCTTTTTGATGTTGTGCAGCGGCGAGTATTTATAGATATAGGAGAACTGCCCGGCGTCTTCCGACGAACCGTACTCCACGGCCCAGCCCCAGCCGATCGTGAACTTGTGATAGCGCAGCATGTCCATCACCCCGACCTGCGGCAGGCAGACGGCATAGAGATCCGGGCGCTGCACCTCGCAGGCCCCGACCAGCAGACCGCCGTTCGAGGCGCCGTTGATGGCCAGCCGCGACGAAGAGGTGTATTTCTGGGCGATAAGGTATTCGGCCGCCGCAATGAAATCATCGAAGACATTCTGCTTGTTCTCCAGCATCCCGGCCTTGTGCCACGCCTCGCCATACTCCAGGCCTCCGCGCAGATTGGCCACGCAGTAGATGCCGCCCTGCTCGACGAACATCAGCGCCGAGGGGTTGAAGCCCGGAGTGATGTTGATCTGGAAGCCTCCGTAGCCGTAGAGCAGACACGGATTCTTGCCGTCGAGCTTCATGTCCTTGCGGTGGGTGATGAACATCGGCACCTGCGTCCCGTCCTTCGAGGGGTAGAAGACCTGCTCGGTCACGAAAAGCGAGGGATCAAAGGCCACCTCGGGGGCCTTGTAGAGGGTCGACTCGCCCGAAGCGATGTCGTAGCGGTAGATCGTTGCCGGAGACGTGTAGTTCGACAGCGCATAGTAGAGTACCGAGTCCTTCTTGCCGGCCTCGAAACCTCCCACCGTGCCGATGGACGGGAGCTCCACCTCGCGGACGAGTTTCCCGTCGTAGTCATACTGCGCGATGCGGCTCTGTGCATCCCGCAGATAGGAGGCAAAGAGGTAGCCGCCGGCCGTGTGAACCCCTTCGAGCAGGTTCTTCGCATGCTCGGGGATCACCGTTGCAACCTGCGCGGGATCGGTCAGCGAAATCCGCTTGAGGGCATAGTTCAAGGCGCCGTCGTTGGTCATGAAATAGAGTTGGTCTTCCTTGCAGTCGACGGGCAGATAGTCGTGGTCGAAACCCGCCAGCAACGTGCGGAAACGATTCTCCGAGACCTTCCGGAAGAGAATCTCGGCGCCGGAGGTGCCCTCCGACCCGATCACGAAAAGCCACTTTCCGTCCTCCGAGGGCCAGGCCGAGAAGTAGCGCAACGGATGGACCTTGTCCTCATAGATGAGCCGGTCGGCGGCCTGCGGCGTACCGAGACGGTGGTAATAGACCCGCTGGAACTGGTTCTGGGACGAATAGACACCCTCTTTCGGAGCCTCGTAGCCGCTGTAATAGAATCCCTTCGAATCGGGAGCCCACACCGCACCCGAGAACTTCACCCACTCGATGCAATCTTCGGTCAACTCCCGGGTCGCGGTATCCATCACACGGATCTCGACCCAATCGGATCCCGAAGCCGCTGCGGCATAGGCAAAATAGCGTCCATCCTTCGAGAACGACGTGGCGGCAAGAGCCACCGTACCGTCGTCCGACAGCGTATTGGGATCGAGGAACACCTCGCCCGGCTGGCCCGGTTCGGTCGTACGGTAGATCACCGCCTGATTCTGCAATCCGTCGTTATAGGTGTAATACCACCAGTCGCCATGCTTGGCCGGAGCTCCCTCCTTGGGGTAGTTCCACAGCTGGGTCAGACGCTCCCGAATGGCCGCCCGGAAGGGGATCTGCTCCAGATAGGCGTTCGTCACGGCGTTCTCGGCCGCAACCCAGGCTGCCGTAGCCTCCGAATTGTCGTCTTCAAGCCAGCGGTACGGATCCGGCACCTCGGTACCGAAATAGTTGTCCACCACCTCGCCGCGGGCCGTTTCGGGGTAGGGTTCATGCTTTATCTGTTTCATGTTGCTGCAACCTGCAGTGACCAGGGAGACCGCACCCGTCAGCACGGCTACCTTACAAAAGGAACACATCATACAAGTGTTTAGGTGATATTGGGACAAAGTTAGGAAAAATTCGATATTTTCCATAAATTTGTCCTTCCGAAAACGCCGAAGAGCATGAATAACCACAACGAACTCAAGACACGCATCGAGCAGGCGTGGGAAAACCGCGAACTGCTTCACGACGAATCCTATCGCAGCACAATCCGCGAGGTGATCGACCTGATCGACCGCGGAGAGTTGCGCACAGCCCGGCCCGTGGCTCCCGACAGCGAAGAGTGGCAGGTCAACGAATGGGTCAAGAAGGCCGTGCTGCTCTACTTCCCGATCCAGCCCATGCGCAAGATGCAGGCCGGCGAACTCGAATGGTTCGACAAGATGGAGCTCAAGCACGACTACGAA
>CALUKK010000018.1 GCA_944321205.1 uncultured Alistipes sp. | reverse complement strand
GTCGACGGAATGCCCGATCCGCAGCAGTTGGACAGCCTCACCCGTCACCGGATGACGGTTGGCGCCGCAGAGTGTTACGATCTGCTGTTCGACCTGCTGCAACGCGAAGGGTGTCTGATCGAGAGTGCAGACCGCGCGTCGGGGCTCGTCGTGGCGCGGCAGGTGCTGCCCGCCGAGGCGGTGAATCTCGTGCCGATGGCCGGGGAGATCCGTCACTTGAGTTTTGTCGTGCAGTCGACGGGCCTCACCTCCGAGGTGCGGCTGACGGTCTACGTCTCGCGTCAGTGGTATTCGGGCGATGCGTCGGCCTTCATGACCGAGGAGCTCGGACTCTCGACCTCGCCGGAGATCTATGCCGGGTGGTTTGACCGCCTCGACCGTGCGGTGCCGCGATAAGCTCCGTAAAACTCCGATGCGGAGGCAGGCTCTGCCTACACGGCAGATCCCGTTGAAAATCCGGACAACAGCCGATGCATGGCCGTGTCCGGATGGCACGGATGGCTTCCGTGAACTGTAAGGAATTCGTAAGTAGCTGAAAAATATGGCAGAATTGAAAGTGGCGGCTCTGGAACTCGGGACCGAACGGATCCGGAAGCTGCTTGTACAGTATGCCGTGCCGGCGATCATCGCCATGACGGCATCCTCACTCTACAACATGGTCGACAGCATCTTCATCGGCCACGGTGTCGGACCCCTGGCCATCTCGGGTCTGGCGCTGACCTTCCCGCTGATGAACCTTGCCGCGGCCTTCGGATCGCTCGTGGGCGTGGGCGCCGCGACGCCGGTTTCGATGCGTCTCGGGCAGCGTGACTACGAAACCGCCCAACGCGTCCTGGGGAACGTCGTGATGTTGAACGTCATCATCGGTATCGCCTTCAGCGTCGTCGCCCTGCTCTTCCTCGACCCGATCCTCTACTTCTTCGGCGCCAGCGAGGCCACGATCGGCTACGCCCGCGAGTACATGATCATCATCCTGCTGGGTAATGTCATCACCCACCTCTACCTGGGTCTGAACTCCATTCTGCGGGCGGCGGGACACCCCCGCAAGTCGATGTACGCCACCATCAATACGGTGATCATCAACGCCATTCTCGATCCGATCTTCATCTTCTGGTTCGACTGGGGCATCCGCGGTGCGGCCATCGCCACGATTCTGGCTCAGATCATCTCGCTCATGTGGCAGTTCAAGCTCCTCTCCGACCGACGGGAGCTGCTCCACTTCCGGCGCGGCATCTACCGTCTGCGCCGCAAGATCGTCCGCGACATTCTCTCGATCGGCATGTCTCCCTTTCTGATGAATCTGGCCGCCTGCTTCATCGTCATCCTCATCAACAAGGGTCTCAAGGAGTTCGGCGGCGACCTGATGATCGGTGCCTACGGTATTGTCAACCGCCTGGGCTTCTTCTTCGTGATGATCGTCATGGGGCTGAACCAGGGCATGCAGCCCATCGCCGGTTACAACTACGGTGCACGGCAGTTCGACCGTGTCATGCGGGTGCTGAAACTGACGATGATCGGCGCCTCGTGCATTACGGTGACCGGCTTCCTGATCGGCGAACTCTTTCCGCGGCTGGCCGTCAGCCTCTTCACGACGGACGAGGAGTTGATCCGTCTTTCGATCGAGGGCATGCGCATCACCTTCATCTGCTATCCGATCATCGGGTTCCAGATGGTGGCCACGAACTTCTTCATGAGCGTCGGTATGGCCGGCAAGGCCATCTTCCTCTCGCTGTCGCGGCAGTTGTTGTTCCTCATGCCGTGTCTGATCTTCCTGCCGCACCTCTTCGACCAGTATACGTCGTGGGACGGCAGCTGGGGAGTCTGGGCCTCGATGCCGCTTTCGGATCTGCTGGCCTCGATCGTGGCCTTCTTCATGCTGACCTGGCAGCTGCGCAAGTTCCGCATGCAGCCCTCTCCCGAACCCGTCAAAAAGTGATCTGCCATGGATAAATTCGTCATCAATATCGGCCGTCAGCTGGGCAGCGGCGGCAAAACTGTCGGGGAGATCATCGCCCGGCGTCTGGACATCAAACTCTACGACAAGGAACTCATCAACCTGGCGGCCCGCGAGAGCGGCTTGAGTGCCGAGTGCTTCGAACATGCCGATGAACGCGAGGCAAAGGGAATGTTTGCCACGCTGGTCGGATATCTGCGGGCCCCGTTCACGGGCTACGAGGGGGGTAATACGAACAATATCCTGGCCAACGAATCGCTGTTCCGCATCCAGAGCGACGTGATTCGTGAAATCGCCTCGCGGGAGTCGGCGATCTTCGTGGGACGCTGCGCCGACTACATCCTGCGTGACCATCCGCGCTGTGTCAACGTCTTCATCACGGCTGACGAGGCTGACCGCATCGCCCGTCTGCGCCAGCGGCATAACTGCTCGGAGGAGGAGGCCCGCACGCTGATGGAGCGTGTCGACGCCCAGCGCGCCTCGTTCTACAACTACTACAGCCTGCGAACCTGGGGACAGGCCGCCACCTACCACCTGTGCGTGAACTCCTCGAAACTGGGTGAAGAGGAGACGGCGGATTTTATTCTGGACTTCGCCGGACGCAAACTGCACGAGAAATTTTAGAAACTGCAACACGATATGGTATTATCCGAACAGATCAAGGAGCTCGAAACGCGCCGTGAGGCGTTGGAACGCTGCCTGGACATAGAACAGAAACGTATCGACCTGCGCAATGAGGAGGAGAAAACCCAGGAGCCGAACTTCTGGGATGATCCCGAGAAGGCCCGGGAACAGCTGCGCAAGGTGGCCGGGATCAAGGCCTGGATCGAGGATTACGACGCCATCCGCAAGGATGTCGAGGATCTCGAACTGATGCCCGACTTCGTCAAGGAGGGGGTCATGACCGAGGCCGAACTCGATGCCCACTACGCCGCGACGCTCGAGAAGATCGAAAAACTCGAGATGCGCAACATGTTGCGCCGCGACGAGGACAAGCTCGGTGCCATCATGGATATCAACGCCGGAGCGGGCGGTACGGAGGCGCTGGACTGGGCCTCGATGCTCATGCGCATGTACACGCGTTGGGGCGAGGCCCACGGCTACAAGGTGTAGGGGATCGGATACGAGGACGGCGACGAGGTGGGCGTGAAGTCCTGCACGCTGGAGTTCGAGGGTGAATACGCCGACGGCTACCTCAAGAGCGAGAACGGCGTCCACCGCATGGTGCGTCTGTCGCCCTTCAACGCCAACAACAAGCGGCAGACGACCTTCGCATCGGTCTTCGTCTCGCCGGCCGTTGACGATACGATCGAGATCACGATCAACCCGGCCGACATCGAGTGGGACACGTTCCGTTCGTCGGGGGCCGGCGGTCAGAACGTCAACAAGGTCGAGACGGCCGTCCGGCTGCGCTACCACGGCAAGGACCCCGATACGGGCGAACCCGTCGAGTTCCTGATCGAGAACATGGAGACGCGTTCGCAGCTGATGAACCGCGAGAATGCGATGCGCATCCTGCGGTCGAAGCTCTACCAGCGCGAGTTGGACAAGCGCATGGCTACGCAGCAGGCGCTCGAAGCCTCGAAGAAGAAGATCGAGTGGGGTTCGCAGATCCGCTCGTACGTCTTCGACGACCGCCGCGTGAAGGACCATCGTACGGGCGTTCAGACCTCGAACGTCGAGGCGGTGATGGACGGCGATCTGGATGCCTTTATCAAGGCCTATCTCATGGAGTTCGGAGCCAATGCGTAGCGGATTCCTTCGTCGTGTCGGCGGGTGCATTGTCTTGCTGGCCGGGCTCCTTGCGGCGGGGGTCGCAGGAGCCGTGGAGGTGTCAGGACGAGTCGAAGTGACGCGGCCTGGGGCTGTCGGGACGGCGGAGAGGGCCGGAGCGATTGGATCGGCCGGTGCAGAGCGGTCTGAAATGGACGGAGCGGCTGTCGGGGCGGTGGAGACTGCGGGGTCTGCGTGTCCGGTTGAAAACGCGGGCGTGCGGGTCGGTATGACTGATACGGCTGCCTACTTCCCGCTGTTGCGCGGACGCCGTGTGGCCGTGCTGGCCAACCAGACCTCCGTGGCCGGGATGCCCGGGGTCGTGGGGGCTGCGGGCCGGGCCGTGACCGTCGATGCTGCCGGAAGGGTTCACCTGGTCGATCTGCTGCACGAAAGGGGATTTGACGTGACGGCCATCTTCTCGCCCGAACACGGATTCCGCGGCACGGCCGATGCCGGGGAGAAGGTCGCCAGTTCGACCGATGCCCGCACGGGAATTCCCATCCGCTCGTTGTATGACGGTCGTACGCTGCGTCCTTCGGACGAAGTGATGCGCTCGTTCGATGTGCTGGTGGTTGACATGCAGGATGTCGGGCTGCGCTTCTACACCTATTATATCTCGATGCTGCGGATGATGGATGCCTGCGCCGAATTCAACAGGAAGGTCATCATCCTCGACCGTCCGAATCCCAACGGCGACAAGGTTGAGGGACCGTTGCTCGACATGCGTTACAGGTCGGGGGTCGGGGCGCTGCCGATTCCGGTGTTGCACGGCCTGACGATGGGCGAGATCGCCCGCATGGCCGTGGGTGAGGGGTGGGCCCGGCGTTGTGACCTGACCGTCATTCCGTGCCGCAACTACACCCACGCCACGGAGTATGTGTTGCCCGTGGCTCCGTCACCCAATCTGCCGACCCAGCGTTCGATCTACCTCTATGCGGCGCTGTGCCCCTTTGAGGGAACGGCCGTAAGCCTCGGACGGGGAACCGGGAAACCGTTTGAAATATACGGTCATCCCGGTCTCAAGGGGCGTTCGTTCACCTTTACACCGCGTCCGACGGTCGGGGCCAAGCATCCTCCGCTCGAAGGGCAGTTGTGCCGGGGCGAGGATCTGAGCCGCATGTCGCTCGATGAGGCCCGCAGGGTGGGCTTCTCGCTGAAATATGTGATTGATGCCTATGGGGATCTGGCGATGGGCGAGGGCTTCTTCACGCCGATGTTCGAGAAGCTGGTCGGCGTGGGGTGGATTCGCGAGATGATCCTTGACGGTGCTTCGGACGAGGAGATCCGTGCCCGCTGGAAACCCGAAGCCGAGGCATTCCGACAGCTGCGGGCGAACTATCTGCTCTATGAATAGAGTCATGTGCTGACTCCGAGATACGGAAAGCCGCCCCGTTTCCAAGGGCGGCTTTTTTGTGTGGAATGGCTTGTGCAGGAAGGGTGTGAGGAACCGTAACCCCGGGGAAGATGGTACGTTTGTCCGCCGGTCTTCCGTGGAGGATTGGCTGCGGATGGCGTGTCTGTCTCATGCGGCCGGTTCTCCTGGTTGTCTTGCCCGGTCGTCGTTCCCTGCTGTCTTGCCCGGCTTTCAGTTCGGGCTGTTTCGTCCGTCTCTCGGCTCTCTGTCCTGTCCTGTCCGGTCGTCAATCCATCTCCTGCACCCGGTCGGCTTCGGTGATGGGGCGCAGCACGCGGCAGGGGTTGCCCGCGGCCACGACCTGCGGCGGAATGTCGTGCGTCACGACGCTCCCGGCACCGATCACCGCCCCCTGGCCGATCGTCACCCCGGGAAGCAGCGTCGCATGGCCTCCGATCCAGACGTCGTCGTGGATCGTGACGGGAAGCGACTGCATGATCCCCTCGTTGCGCTGAGCAGCAGGCAGGGCATGGCGCACGGTGTAGATCCCCACGTCGGGACCGATGTAGACGTGGTTGCCGATCGTCACGGGCGCCTCGTCGAGGATCGTGAGGTTGAAGTTCCCCACGAAGTGGTCGCCCACGGAGATCTGTTCCCCGAAGTCGCAGTGAAACGGGCTGTGGAGCGTGATGTCGTTTCCGACGCGGCCGAAGAGTTGGCGGATGATTGCCTCACGCTCCTTACGGCGCGAAGGCGGCAGTTGGTTCAGCCGGAAGCAGAGTTCTTCGGCGCGAAGCAGCGCTTCGCCGATGCGGGGCGTCACGGCGTGGAGCCACCGCCCCGCGCGCATCTTTTCGTAATCATTCATCGTTCAAGGGTTTCGTGGTCTGCTGCCGCCCGGACCGCCGACCTGGGATCGGTCAACGGCAGCTCCCGAAAAGAATACACCCCGGAACCTGAGGCCCCGGGGTGTATCTTTCGGTGATTGCTCTATGCGTGCGTTACTCCGAAACGATCGCCTCGCTCGGGCAAACGCCTGCGCAGGTGCCGCAGTCGATGCACTTGTCGGGATCGATGACATAGATGTCGCCGGCCGAGATGGCCTCTACCGGGCATTCGCCGATGCAGGTCCCGCATGCTACGCAGGAATCAGTGATTTTGTAA
>CALUKK010000017.1 GCA_944321205.1 uncultured Alistipes sp. | reverse complement strand
TGTAGGTGGAAAGCGACCGCAGCGTGTGGTTGGCACAGTTGAAAAGGAACTTTACGCCGCAGGCAATCGAACAGAAACGCCCGATGATGAGCCGCTCGTGGTGGACGGGATAATGGTAGAGAATATTGTTGGTGGCGAAAAGACGCGGGTCGGATCTGAAATCGTTATAGATCGTATAGTCGCCGATTTCAATTTGCGGATCGTCGACGACGGCATTCAGATAGACTGTCTGCCGGTCGCCTGTCCGTGGATAGATCTTATTCATCATGTTTTCAGTCTTTTAAAGCGTTTATTCGTTCAGAATCAGACACAACCGTCCAGTCGGAACCGTTGGACAGTCCCGACACGACGGATAATCGGATTCAGATACAGCGCTTCATCGTGAAAACATCATTCTTCCGGATCTTTACTCGGCAGTCTGCTCCTCCGTCCAGCGCGGGCGGATCAGGTCGAGGAACCACTCCGGACAACGGCACGGACGTCGCGTGTCGCTGTGGATGAAGCCCAGCTGCGTCATGCCTGTATTGATCAGTTCGCCCTTCTCGTTGTAGATCTCGTAGAAGAAGTTGATACGCGTCGTGGGGATCTCGCGCAGAATGATCCGCACCGTAAGCAGTTCGTCGAAATAGGCCGGCTTGCGATACTTCGACTGCACCTCAAGGATCGGCATCATGATTCCCCGGCGTTCGACCTCCGCGAACGACATGCCCAAGGCCCGCAGCAACTCGCTCCGCGCCGCTTCGTAGTAGCAGATATAGTTCGAATGGTGGCAGATGGCCATCTGGTCGGTATGCTTGTACCAGACCCGGATTTTACAGTCGTGACTCAACATGGGATTTGGCTATTCGTGTTTGTTCGTTTCTGATTCGTCGGCCGTGGCGGGGTGCTCCTGTTCCAGACTCGCCGAAAGCGGATGCCCCAGCAGATGTTCGGCGCCCCGTCGGTCCCCGGCCTCGACAAGCCGGCGGATGGCGGTTGAACTGACCCGCACGCCATCGACCGTGCAAGGCCCGACCCGAACTACCCGCAGACGCTCGCTCACCTGCGGATCGTCACACGCCAGACCGTCGTGACCGAAACGGTGGTTGAAGCCCGCCACGAGCGTCTCCGCACCAAGGCGCCCGATCAGGCAGCGGTCGATGAACTCCCGGCCCGTCAATGCGCTGAACGCTCGGTCGAACGGTATGACGATGACATTGTCGACTCCCAACTCTCCCAACAAGGCAATCTTTTCGTCGAGTGTCGTCAGCAACCGCAGGTCCTGACCCCGACCCAGCGCAATGCGCGGATGGGGCTCGAAGGTCATGACGATGCTCTCGCCCCCCGCCGCGCGGGCCTCGGCAACAAGCCGCTCGATCAGCGCCCGGTGGCCCCGATGCACGCCGTCATACGACCCGACGGTGACGGCCGGGTGACGGAAGCGTGGAAGACCCCCGAATCCATAAAATACGCGCATCGCATGTTGCCCGCTCTCCGGGTGGCTGCCCTTCAGGGCAGATCCCTCTTGCGGATTCGGATTCCCGTAATTCTGCATCCTACGAGTTGGCGTTGGCGTCGTTCTCCTTGACGAAATAGGCCACCTTCTCCAGGAGCGTCGTGATGTCGTAGTTCTCGACAACGATGCCCTGCGGGAAGTTCAGCGGTGTGGAAGTGAAGTTCAGCACCCCTTGATGCCGGCATTGATGATCGGCAGGACAAGCGTCGGGGCCACCTTCGTGGGCGACGAGACAATCACGATCGAGATGTCCTTGTCCTCGACCACCTCCTCGAACGTATCCATGTGGTAGCACGGAATGCCGTCGATGGTCTTGCCCACCTTCTCGGGATCCACGTCGAAGGCCGTCGTGATCTTCAGTTTCAGACCCTTGCCGTTAAAATACTTCGTGATGGCCTGTCCCAGGTGTCCCATACCCAGCACGGCGATATTCATCGGTGTGGGGCTGTCGAGAATGTTGCTGATATAATCGATCAGCACCTGTACATCGTACCCCTTCTTCGTGTCGCTCGAAAATCCGATCAGCATCAGGTCGCGACGTACCTGAACTGCCGTAATGCCGTGGATGCCCGCCAGCACGTGCGAAAAGACATGCGTGATACCCTGGCGGTGGCACGACAACAACGTCCGCCGATATTCGCTCAACCGCTCGATGGTCTTCTCGGGAATCGTATTCGTCAGTGTTGCCATGACTATTCGATGGTTATCGTAAAATCGTTGTGATAGTTCACTCGCGTCCAGTTATGGTTGACGTGGTTGGCGCGCCCCTCGGGTTGACTGAACAGGTAGGTGGTCTGCAACGGCGTATAACGACGGTCTTCCAGATCGTACTCGATATCTCCGTACATCGCCGGAGCAAAAATCTCCGCCGTATCGTATCCCCGGTAGGAGAACAGCGTCGGAAGCATCCCGAACGATCGAAGATAGGCGCTGTCAAAGGCCTTCACCCGGTCCGAATCCCGTTTGGCGTGGTAGGTCGAGATAAAGACCACACGATCCTTGAAGAAGATCGCCCGGTCCAGATTGTTGTAACGGTTCCAGCGGGCATTGCCCAGCACCGTGAACTTCGGAGCCGTACGTCCGCGTGATGTGATGCTCGTATCGGCCGAGGCCAGACCCGCAAGAATGCGGTCCACATCCACCTCGTTGTCCGAAAGAATCACGAAGACATTCTGCGCATCGTTCTCCAGCAACGGCGTCAGATCGCCCGACTCCTTGTTTCCCTGCTGATAGCTGTAGGTATAGCGTTCGTAGGGATGGCCGTCCAACAGCGCAAGGACCTCCTTCTCGAACTCCCGGTCGACGGTCGACGTGTAGATCAACGTTACACGCTTGTCCGCGGCGACCAGATCCCGGACCTTCTCGTATTTGCGGGACGGATCGGGAGCCAGCTGGAAGAGTACGTCGCTGTTCATCCGTTCGATGTGGGCCAGGGGTGATACGACCGGAATGCGTTTCGCCTCCGCATAACGGATGACCGGATAGAGACCCTCTTCATAGACCGGACCTATGATAAGGTGGGCTCGGCGGAATCCGCGATCCCCGAGAATCTCCCGGATCCGGGTCGTATCCCGGGCCGTATTGTAGAGATCGACATTCACCGAGATCCCCGATTTCTGTTTCACGCTGTCCAGCCCCAACAGAAAACCCTGATAGAAATCCAGATAGTTGTCGTTCGGACGTCCGTCGACGGCTAGCGGCAACAAAACCGCAACGTTGAGCGCTTCTCCGCGGCGCAAGGCCCGGAATTCGATCGGCTCGACCTCCGCAAAACGAACCACGGAGTCATGACGCAGCGTATCGGCCGCACTCTGGGGTTGTATCCCCGTCCCCGGAACGACAATCATCGCCCCGGCCTTGAGGTCCGCGGCCTGCAAGCCTCCGTTGAGCGCACTCAGCTGCTCCTCCGAAATGCCGAAACGCCGCGACAACGAATAGAAGGTCTCCCCGGCATGGACAATGTGGTAGGAGGTGCCCGTCTCGGCCACGCTGTTGAGCGACTGCCGGTACGCCTCCCACTGCTGCAGGCTTCCGGCCTCGTCCTCCGAACCGATCTGCTTCTTACGGATCAGAAGGCGCTCCCCGAGCCGCATGTGCAACGGATCAAGATTCGGATTGTCCGCCAGGAGCGTCTTGACGGGAATCTCGTATCGCCGGGATATCGAATAGAGCGTCTCGCCACGCGTCACCTCGTGAAAATCGAAGGTCTTGCGCAGCTTCCGATCCGAAAGAATCTCCGGAGTCTCGGCCACGTAGGGAATCTTGATGTTCTCGTCGGCCTTCAGGCCCCGGGCGATCGAGGGGTTGTTCTGTAAAATAACCTGCTCCCCCACGCCGTAGGTCTTCGAAAGCCCGTAGAGCGTCTCGCCGGCCTGTACCGTATGGATGTAGTATTTGGCTCCGTTGATATAGACGATCGTCGTGGACTTCCCGCCGCCGAGAGCCGAAAGTCCCCACGCAATCATCAGCAGGGTGGCACAGAGTCGTTTCATCGTCTATCTGTTCTGCATTTTGTCCCGCATGCGGATCTCGGTGATCACCTTTTTCGTATAGAGCGGGAAATCACCGTTCATCATCCAGGCGTAGTAGCTCGGCTCCACGCGGAAGATCTCCGCCACGGAACGTCCCTTGTACTTGCCGAACCCGAAGATCTCCTCCCCCTTTTCGTTGTAGAGGATGCGCCCCGCATAGTCGGCCGTTTCTCCCCGGCTCGAGAATTCGGCCAGTTTGTCGACGTCGTTCTCCAGATCCGGATAGCGGTCCAGCTGGGCCTTGAGCACCTCATAGGTCGCCTTCGTGTCGGCCTCCGCGGAGTGCGCCTCGGCAAGATCCTTGTCACAATAGAACTTGTAGGCCGCCACCAACGTCCGCTGCTCCTTCTTGTGGAAGATGTTCTGCACGTCCACGAACCGGCGGCGCTTCAGGTCCACATCCACCCCGGCGCGAAGAAACTCCTCGACCAATACCGGAAGATCGAACCGGTTCGAATTGAAACCGCCGAAATCACAACCCCGGATAAACTGCTCGAGCGACTTGGCGACCTGGGCAAACGTCGGACAATCCTTCACGTCGTCGTCCGTAATGCCGTGTACGGCCGTCGCCTCCGCGGGAATATGCATCCCGGGATTGAGCCGCCGCGTCTTGGTGATCTCCTCACCGTCGGGCATCACCTTGATCATCGAAATCTCCACAATCCGGTCCCGGGCCGTATCGACCCCCGTCGTCTCCAGATCGAAAAAGATGATCGGCCGTTTGAGGTTCAACTTCATTCCGTGCGAAGGTTAGGCATTGATCATCATCGGCATGAGGAGCATCAGCGTCGAGCTCGTCTGCTTGTCGTCATAGACCGGCTTGAAGACGCCGGCACGCGTCGAATCGGCCAACTCGATCACCACCGTCGGCGTATCCATGTTCGACAGGATCTCCACCAGGAACGTCGACTTGAAACCGATCGAAATGGGCTGTCCGTCGTAACTGCACGAAATCGTCTCGTTGGCCGAAACCGAGAAGTCGATGTCCTGGGCCGTGAGGTTGATCCGGTTGTCGGCGATGTCCATCCGGATGAGGTTCGTCGTGGGATTCGAGCAAACCGCAACACGCTTGATACCGTTCACCAGCTCGATGCGGTCGACCAGAACCTTGTTCGGATTGTTGGCCGGAATCACGGCGTTATAGTTCGGGTAGTTGCCCTCGATCAGGCGGCAGACCAGCGTATGGCTCTTGAGCTTGAAGAGCGCATTCTTCGAATCGAAGGCCATCTCTATGGCATCGTCCTCCTTCAGAAGAACCGACTTGAGCAGGTTCGCGGGCTTCTTGGGCAGAATGAACGAAGCCGTCACCTCATTCTCCGTCTCCGACTCGTACTTCACCAGCTTGTGGGCATCCGTGCCGACGAAGGTCAGCGCACCCGGAGCCAGATTGATATAGATACCGTTCATCACCGGGCGCAACTCGTCATCCGCCGTGGCGAAGATCGTCTTGTTGATGCCGTTGACCAGCGTATCGACATCCAGCGTGAGCTCCTTGCGCTCGGCGCTCAGCTGCGGAACGGCCGGATAGCTCACGGCGCTGGCGCCCGGAATCGAGAGCGAACCGCTCTTCCAGTTGATCCGGATCTCCCAGTTCTTGTCATTGACGTCGATCGTCAACGGCAGCTCGGGAAACTCCTTCAGCGAATCGAGCATCAGTTTGGCCGGTGCGGCGATCGTCCCCTCGCTCTCGACACTCTCGACCTCGATCTGACCCACGAGCGTCGTCTCCAGGTCCGAAGTCGTTACCTTCAACGTCGTGCCTTCGAGCTCCATGAGGAAGTAATCCAGGATGGGCAGCGTATTTTTGTTGCTGATCACTTTGCCGGTAGTTGCCAGAAGAGAAAGCAGGGCCGAACTTGATACGGAAAATTTCATAGTCGTTATTTCTGTTTAGCTTTAAATGTTCGTGTTGTCGATGTTTGAAAATGCGGACCCCGACGGATCGATACGGGATCAATCCAGCGTGGCCAGTTTGTCGAGCGCCATCGAGATCATCCGCTTGACAAAGGGTTTGTAATCGGTATCGGCCTCGTGGGCGATACGCTGTGCGATGATCGTGCAGATCGTCGCCGCGCGGTGACCCATCAGGGCCGAGAGTCCGGCCAGCGCCGAGCCCTCCATCTCGAAGTTGGTGATGCGGCGGCCGCCGAAATCGAACGATTCGATCTTTTCGTTCAGGTGGAGGTCATACGGTTCGAGACGGACCCACCGCCCCTGCGGCGCATAGAACCCCGGAGCGGCGATGGTGATTCCCTCGCGCGTCGTGTCGCGGAACAGCTCGAACAACCGGCTGTCGGCATTGACGAAGTAGGGCCGCGGCATCTTCTCGTACCACCCCGTATGGCGGACAAAGGCCTCCTCCAAAGCCAGATCGCAGACTTCGTCGCGCCCCTTGTAGTAGCTCAGCAGCCCGTCGAAACCGCACGACGTGCGCGAAAAGACGAACTCCCCGACCCGAATGTCGGGCTGGATGGCGCCCGAAGTTCCCAGACGCACGAGCGTCAGCTGCCGTCTGCGGGGCTTCTCCTGCCGCGTGGCAAAGTCCACATTGGCCAGCGCGTCGAGCTCCGTCACACAGATATCGATGTTACCGATGCCGATACCCGTCGAGAGCACCGTCATGCGTTTGCCGCGGTAGGTGCCCGTCACGGTCCGGAACTCCCGGTTGGAGACTTCACACTCCTTCGAATCGAAATGATCCGCCACAAGGGCCACCCGGCCGGGATCACCGACAAGGATCACCGTATCGGCCAGTTGCTCCGGCAGCAGGTGCAGATGGAAAATCGAACCGTCGTCGTTGATAATCAATTCGGAAGCGGGAATCGTCCTCATAATTGTTGGTTTTTAATTTCCATAATTGGCATAAAAGTAATATATTTACCTCGAATATCAAAACTTCGTCACGAATTTTATTTTTTGTCCAATATCCTTAAAACCGATCTGAACATGACACTCATCAAATCCATTTCCGGAATCCGCGGAACCGTCGGAGGCCCCTCGGGCGAGAACCTCACCCCCCTCGACATCGTGAAGTTCACCACGGCCTATACCCGTCTCATGGCGCGTCGAAATCCCGACAAACGACTCACCATCGTCATCGGACGTGACGCCCGGCTGTCGGGTGAACTGGTGATGGATCTGGTCGAAGGCACGCTCCTGGCCTGCGGCGCCGACGTCATCAACGTCGGGCTCTGCACAACGCCCGGAACCGAAATGGCCGTCATAACCCGCAAGGCCGACGGCGGCATCATCCTCACGGCGTCGCACAACCCCCGTCAGTGGAACGCCCTCAAACTGCTGAACGCACACGGCGAATTCCTCTCGGCGGCTGAAGGCCGGGAGGTGCTCGAGCTGGCCGAAGACGAGGCGTTCGAATACCCCCCGATCGACC
>CALUKK010000016.1 GCA_944321205.1 uncultured Alistipes sp. | reverse complement strand
CCCCGAAGAGGAATCCTCCGGAAAACCGCCTCCCGTCCGATCCGAGGAGCACCCAAAGGCCAGACAGCCGATCCAGCCAAACAGCCACAGAAGTCTCATCCGCATCCCGTTTTTATTCGGAGCGTACGTCCGTCGATTCCCGAGGCCCGCGGCCCCACGTCGTCGGCGTGTCGCTCAACTCAAACTCAATGGTTCCTCCGTCTCCGATCTCCCGATGGCTGACAAACGGCGTGTTCCACTCCTTGCCGTTGATCCGGCACGACTGGATATAGACTCGCCCCGGGGCCGCATTCGAACGGATCGTCAGCGTCTTGTCGCCCGAGAGTCGAAGCACCGCTTCCCGACACCGGGGAGCATTCAGATAATAATAATCCTGCCCGGCATTCGGGAAAAGCCCCAGATAACAGAACACATACCACGATCCCATCGATCCCGTATCGTCGTTCCCCGGATATCCGGTCAGATCAAAGCCCTTGTCCATGGTGTCGTGCACCCAGTAGGAGCTGAGATCGGGACGACCCGCGTGCGAAAAGGCCCGCGGCGCCAGAAATCCCGGTTCGTTGTCGTATTTCACAAGCCGGTTGCGGAATCCGTATTCCAGCCGCTCGACAAAGGCTTCCGCTCCGCCCATCAACTCGATCAGACGGTCGAAATCATGCGGCATGTAATAACTGTAGGTCCAGGAAGAGCCTTCGTAGAACGGGGAGGTCCACGATCCGCCGATCCGGTCCGCCTGGATGTCCGCAAAACGCCCGTCTTCGTAGCGGGCATCGATGAAGCCCCGATAACCGCGGTTCTCCAGATCCGGATTCCAGAGATTCTCCCAGGCATGACTCCGCCGCTCGTAACGCGCTCCATCCTCCGCGTACCCCAGTCCGCGGGCCATCAGGGCGGCGCTGTAATCGTTGTACGAGAACTCCAGACTCTGGGAGGTACTCATGACCCGATACGGAATCCAACCCTGCTCCTTGTATTTGTAGGCCCCGGCGCTCTCCTCCGGAGTCTCGTTCCATTTCACATGCCCGATCCGCCGATGGTCGGCATTGTACTGAACGATCCGGTAGGCCTCGTGCCAGTCAACCCCCTCGACCCCCTTGAGGTATGCGTCCACGATGACATGATCGACATCATTGCCGCCCTGCTCCGGACGGCGGTCCCGACCCGCAATAAAACCGTCGTAGACACATCCGTTATGCCGGAAACGGTCGATCAGGGCGTTGATATTGTCACGGACGGCCGCCTCGTCCAGCAGCGTGAGCAACGGATAGGCCGTACGGAACGTATCCCAGAAGGCGTAGTTGTCATCCCAGAACGGCATCTCGGAATCCCACTTCGAATTGTCCGCGGAACGATCCCGCGCCAACGTGAAAACCCGATACAGCGCCGAATAGAAGATGGTGCGATCCTCCTCCGAAAGACTCTCGATATCCGCACGCCCCAACTTGTCGTCCCAGGCCCGGATACCCCGGTTCAACGTCCGGCGGAAATTGAAGCCCGGAATCTCCTGCGCCAGGAACTCCCCGGCACGTTCGAAACTCGTGAACGACAGGCTCACCTTCAACAGGACATCCCGGTCCCGCCGCGTATCGAACCGACAGTAGGCTCCCCGATGAAGCGTGTCGACCCCCTTGTCGACATGCGTCCGATCCGGCCACACCTTGTCGCCCTCCCAAACACCCGTTTCAACGGCCGGACGGTCATACCGGCACAGGCAATACAGATCATAGGCACCCTCGGGCCATCCGCCCTTGAAACGAAGCCGCATCCGGATCGTACGCGTCGCCGGATCGACATCCACCTCGTTCTCCAGAACCTCGCCCTTCATCTCCGTCGCAATGTCCCCGACGATGCTGTGGGCCGCGTCGAACAGCAGGACAGACTCCTCCGACTCCGGGAACCGGAAACGGTAGAGGGCGCTGTAATGCGACGGCACGATCTCCACATCGATGCCGTAACGATCAAGGTGGGTCTTGTAGAGATAGGGTTTGGTCACATCCGCCGAATGCTCCGAATCGTGCTCCGTCAGCCCCACGCAAAGCCCGACCATCGGAGAGATCAGAAAATGGCCATAGGAACTCCAACCCGTTCCGCTGACGTGCAACTGCCCGAAACCCCGCAACGGATAGTCGGGATGATAACCGTCCATGCTTCCCTTTTCGGTCTGGGGAGAGGGATTGATACTCCCGTAGGGCAACTGGGGACCGATCACACAGTTGCTCCAGCGCGTATCCCTGGCCCCGATACTCGTGTCGACATAATCCGCATAACGCGGGCTGCGCGTGCAGGAGCCCAGAGTCATGGCGCTCCCGATCATCATGGCTATGAGAATCGTTGTCCGCATCGTGATATCCGGTTATTCGTGGTTCATGTACCAGTCCCGAAGGATGTAGAAGGCCTGTTTCTTCTGGCCCCGGTTCGAGATGAGACCCTTCCGGTTGTAACCGTCCTGAACGTGCGGAAGAAGTCGCCGCGGAGAGCGGAAATCCATCAGAATCCAGGGCGAAAGTCCTGCAATCCCCGGAACCCGTTCGTCAATCATCTTCAGGGTCTTCCGGTAGAGTTCGGCCTGGTACTCCTCCGTCCAGAACGTCGTGGAATCGCCATGATAACCGGCTACGGCCCCGCCTCCCATCTCGCTGAAAACAAGAGGCTTGTCATAGTCTACCTCCCATCTTACCCGGTCGATCTTCTCGTTCTTGCCGTCGTACCACCCCAGATACTGGTTGCACGAAACGATATCGACCCATTCACTCATCGAATCCTTGATCGAAATGACGCTCGGAGACTTGTCGTTACGCTCCATCGCCATACTGATCAGCCGGGCATCGTCCTTCTCGCGGGCCGAAGTCGCCAGCGACGACAGGAATTTGTCACGAGCCGCGCCGTGAGGCGTCTCGTTGGCGATCGACCAGATGATCACCGCGGCCCGATTCTGGTCCCGACCGATCATCTCCATCAACTGATTGTGAGCATTGGCGTACGTGTCCGCATTCTCCCACTGGATCGTCCAGTAGACCGGAATCTCCGACCATACCAGAAGCCCCATCCGTTCGGCCATGCGCACCATCTTCTCGTTGTGCGGATAGTGCGCCAGACGCACGTAATTGCATCCCAGCTCCTTGGCCCAGTTCAACAGTGTCAGGTTCTCCTCCTCGGAACAGATGCGGCCCGCCCGGAAGGGAGCCTCCTCATGGATGCTGATCCCCTTGAGGAACACAGGCTTGCCATTCAACAGAATCTCCCGACCCCGGGTCTGGATCGTCCGGAAGCCGATCCGGTCCTCCACCTGATCCTCCGCCGTGCTGATGCGGACCTCGTACAGGTAGGGATCCTCCACGGACCACAGTCGCGGTCGGGCCTTGAACGCAAATTCCACATACCCCTGCGAATCGGTCGTAAAACGCTTCCGGACCCCAAGCTCCGGAATCTCGACCGTCACGGCCTGCGAAGCGCCCGGACCGTCCAGCTGAACATATCCGGCCAGAAGCTGCGGAGAGTCCTTCTTCAGCTGCAGCTTGTAATCGCGGATGTAGGTCCGCGGCACCTCGACAAGCATCACGTCCCGCGTAATGCCCCCATAATTGAACCAGTCGCAGTTCACCGTCGGGACACCCTCCAGCAACCGCTTGTTGTCGACCTTCACCACCACGAAGTTCCGACCCGCCTTGAGCACATCCGTAACCTCCATATTGAAGGGCGTATAACCCCCGACGTGCTCTCCGACCTTCTCTCCGTTGACATAGACCTTCGTGTCGTAGTTCGCGGCTCCGATATACAGATAGACCCGTTTGTCGCCCGGCTCGTAAGAAAAATCCCGCTTGAACCACATGGTCCCCTCGTAATAGAGATAGCGGTCCTCCCACGTGTTCCAGTCGCCGGGAATCGACATCACCGGGGCCGAATCGAAATCATACTCCTTGTAGGATGTCACATTGTCGACCTGATGATCCTTGAAAAAACCGTTATCGGTCGGTTGGCGCCGATAGTCGTAATATCCGACCTCCAGCTGGTCGAGCAGGTAATGCCAACTTCCGTTCAACAACCGGATATCCCGGCCATAGACGTTCTGGATCAGGGGCTCCAGCCCCTCGTTCCCCGCATGCAGGGCTACTACGGTGGTGAGGGTTGCAAGAAGCGTTACAAAAATTCTGTGCTGTTTCTTCATGTTGGTTGGGTATTGATGGTACGTATGGGGTCCGGGTGCTCCCGATATCAGAGTCCCGTATCGGTCAGAAAGCCGCCGTCAACGGGAACCGTGATTCCCGTTACGAATCCCGCCTTCTCGTCGTCGAGAAGCCAGTTCATGCAGCCTAACAGCTCCTCGGCCTCGCCGAAGCGCTTCATGGGCGTCTGTCGGATAATGTTCGCCCCGCGGGCCGAATACCCCCCGTCGGGCGTGAGCAGCAGCTTCCGGCTGCGGTCATTGAGGAAGAATCCCGGGGCCACGGCATTCACCCGAATGCCCGCCGGAGCCAGATAACAGGCCAGCCACTGCGTGAAGTTCGAAACGGCAGCCTTGCTCAGCGCATAGGCCGGGACTCTCGACAGCGGCCGGTAGGTATTCATCGAGGCAAAATTGAGAATGCATCCCCCGCCGGCCCGGTACATGTCCGCCGCGAAAACCTGACACGGAATCACCGTTCCCATGATGTTCACATCGATCACATCCAGAAAACGGGCCATGTCCAGATTGAAAAAGCCTCGTCCGTCGAACCCCGCTTCCAGCTCGGACGGATCGAACGAATTGAGCGTCGTCACGGCCGGTGGCTGGTTCCCGCCGGCCGCATTGATCAGGACCGTACACAGGCCGTAATCACGCACCACCTCGTCACGAAGGGCCTGCACCTGTTCCAGATTCCGAACGTCGGCCGTAAGGCTCCGGCATGTGCCTCCATTGGCCAGGATGCGCGACTCGGTCACCTTGAGCTTGTCCAGACTCCGGCCCACAAGAACCACCTTGTACCCCTGACGGCCCAGATCTACGGCCATTGCGGAGCCCAACGTTCCGCCGGCTCCGGTCACTACTGCTATTTTTTCTCTTTTCATTGTTGTCTCTATACGAAATGACGGTTCGCCGCTCCCGGGTCGATGTCCGGCCGCCGGCGACGAATCCCGTCTCTAAAAATTAAACCATGTCCGGGCATTGCCGTACGAGATCGACGTCGCAACCGTCGAGATCAGCTCCATGTCACAGGGGGCCTCCCCGCGCTCGACCAGCTCCCCGAGCCAGTTGCAGAGAATCCGCCGGAAATATTCGTGCCGCGAGAAGGAGAGTATGCTCCGCGAATCGGTCGTCATTCCCACGAACCGGCTCAACAGCCCATACGAGGCGATCGTCTGCAAATGCGACTCGATCCCCGCCTTGTGGTCGTTGTACCACCAGGCCGGGCCGAGCTGTACCTTCCCCCACACGCCGTCCTGCGAATAGGAGCCCGTCGTTACGGCAAAGGCCGCATTGTCTGCGGGGTTGAGCGTAAAAAGAACGGTCCTCGGCATCGCTTCGCCGCGTTCCACCCGATCCAGGAACCGGCACAGACTCTCCATGTCGCACGGGGATCCGATCGTGGCATATCCTCCGGCGGGTCCGGCCAGACTCCGCAGCCGGGAACTCGTGTTGCGCAGCGCCCCGACATGCAACAGCAGGGTCCAGCCCCGACGCGCATACTCCCCGGCCAGATAGGTCAGCACGTACGAGCGCAACCGCTCGCAATCATACGCCACAAGCTCCCCGCCGGTGCGGTAGTCGTCAAAAATCCGCATCGCCTCCTCCCGGGTCGGCAGGCTGTAATGAAAGCCTCCGTCAAGGGCGTGGTCCGCAACCGAACACCCCGCACGGGCAAAGGCATCGAGGCGCTCACTCACCCGGGAGAGATAATCCTCCAGTGTGGAGACCGCACCCAGCCGTACCATCCACGGCCGATGCACGGAAGGTGTCCCGAAATTCAGGATCGAGTCCCCGCGCAACGAAGGCAGCACGCGGAACGTCCCGGCCCGTTCGGTCGCCCGGACATGCTCCTCCAGGCTGTCGAGCAGGTCGTCCGACGTACACAACGTCTCGACATGCCAGCGTCGAAGAATGGATATCGTCGAAAAACCGGACCCCGACAACTGTTCCGTGGTCCGGGCCCAGATCTCCGACGCCGTGGCGGGCGAAAGCAGCCGCTCCTCTCCGAAAACCCGCTTCAGTTCGAGGGCCGACCAGTGGTAGAGCGGATTGCCCAGCGTCCTGGGGCAGGTAGCAGCCCATGCCTCGAACTTCTCGCGGGCCGAAGCCCCGCCGGTGATCCGGGATTCATCCACGCCGTCGATCCGCATGGCCCGATGCTTGTACGGATCGGACACGACCCACAGTTCTCCCAGATTCGCATAGCGCCGATCCTCCGCAATGGCCCGCGGATCCAGGTGATTGTGATAATCAATCACCGGAAGGTGCGAAACATGACGGTGGTAAAGCTCCCGCGAAAAGTCGTTCGTCAACAGAAAATCCTCTCCGAGCCACTCCATACGCTAAAAATATCCTCCGTTATTGATCATCTCGACGGCCGAGAATCCCTCATGAACCCACGTGCGCATCTGCCGCTCGTTGCCCTTGATCTCTTCGGCCCGCAAAAGAACCTCGTAGGCCACGCTCCGGGGGATCACGATCACCCCGTCGATATCCCCGAAGATCACATCCCCGGGTTTGATGTAGGCTTTCCCGATGCGCAACGGCACGTTGTAACCCGTGATTTTCGTCCGACCCAGCGACCCGTTGGAGGTGCGGTATCTGTAAAACACCGGGAAATTCTGGGCCAGCACCTGACGCGTATCCCGCAACCCGCCGTTTACAACGGCCATGCGGGCCCCGCGGGCTATGGCCGAGGCCGTCATCACCTCGCCCCAGTGCGCCGCCTCGATCTCCTCGCCGGCATCCCACACCACACAACACTCCCGGGGCATCTCGTCGAGCATCTGGGCCCGGACCTCCATCTCGCCGCCTACCGTCGGATCCGGATTGCTCCGAACCGTATAGGCGATGCCGCACGCCGCCATTTCGAATTTCAACGGCAGAATGTTGACCGGAAGCGTCTGATCCAGATAGGTCAACTCCCGAAGCACGTCGTTCACGGCTCCCGTATACAACTGCTCGTACCGCTCGCAAAGCTCCTTCTCGGAAATCGGAAAGGCCTGCAGATCCACCTTGTCCAGCTTCTCGCGAAGCCGATCCAGTTTCATCAAATTCTTATCCATAAAAATCAATCTGATTGTGTTATTTTTCCATCAATCCCTTCAAATAACCCGTGGCAAAGATGTGTCCCAGCATCTCATAGGCCGGATTGCTGCCCCCTTCGCCCTCCATGACCGGGGCATGATCCGTCCGGACCAGACCGTCGTAACCCACCCGATCGTAGGCCTCGACACACGCCTTCATGTCCGTCATCCCCTCATCGTGGAACGTCTCCTCGAAATGCTCCGCCGTACCCCGGATGTCCCGGAAATGGACAAAGAAGATCTTCCCCCGGCTCCCGTAGTGCTCGATCACCCGGGGAACGTCCTCCCCCATGGCCGCAAAGGTCCCCTGGCACAACGTGATGCCGTTCCAGGGACTCGGGTAGAGCTCCAGAGCCCGATCGATGTTCTCCACACTGCGGAAAATCCGGGATACGCCCTGCAGCTTCGCAACTGGGGGATCGTCGGGATGCAGCGCCAGTTTGACGTGGCACGACTCGGCTACGGGAAGAATCCGATCCATGAAATACTTGTAGTTGTCCCAGATCTTCTCGTCGCTGACCTGGCCCGCTTCGGTCTCCACGGGAGCATCGAGAACCTTCGAGGCATCGAATGCCGTCACAAGGGCACCGCCACGGCCCCGTTTTGCAAAACTGGTCCGGTACCACCCGTTCTGCGGCATGAAATTATAACACAGAACGGGAATATCCAGAGCCGACATGTTACGGAGAACCTGTTCGAAATTCCGCAACTCCCGCTCCCGGTCGGGCAAACCCAGCTTGATGCTGTAATGGGGTGGCGCCGGCTCGATGACTCCCAGGCGCAAGCCCGCATCCGCCAGACTCTCCTTCATATATAGCATCGCCTTGAAATCCCAGGGCTTCATGTAATATCGCTCTGCAGGAAGGGCACAGACCGCATGATCCACACCCAGTTGCTTGGCAACCCTCCACTTCGGATCCGGCATCGCCGGAAGATACCACGCAAGTTTCATCTTATTTTCGTCTTTTGAGTTTCAGTCGGTACACCACGAACAACAATATGGAGATCACCAGACAGACAACACCCGCAATCATGCTGTAGGTTCCGCCGTCCGTATCCAGCGAGGGTATGCTCATCCCGCAGAACAGAAGGCCCGACAGCGCCATCGAAAAGATCAACAGATAGGCCATCGCCCGGGCATAGTCCGGGGAGATCTCCGGCTTGTCCTCCTCCCGAATCGGGGTCTCTATCTTCTGGAAAAACGCCACCTCCTCCGGCGAATAGCGCCGCTTGCCGATAAAGGTCGGATAGTAGTAGATACCCAGACAGATCGCAATCTCGATCAGGGTCGCCATCTCCCAGCTGACCATCGGCAGCATGTTCAGAACGATGCCCGCCACGATTCCCACAAGAATCGTATAGACGGCCGAGTTCTTGTTCGGCTTCCGCGACACGATACCCATGATCAGCGGTATGCCCATCGGAATGGCCAGAATCCCCGTGAAGAGTTTGTTCGCCTCGAAGGCCCCGCCGAAATTCCGGATACCCATCGCTCCCAGGATCATGATGATGCCCACGGCCAACGTCGAAAGACGGGCTACACGCATCTGCTGACGGGCATCGGCCTTCGGATTGATCATCCGCAGGTAGACATCCGTGGTCAGAACCCCTGCCATGATGTTGTACTCCGCATTGAGCGACGACATCGTCGCCGCAAACATCGACGAAAACATGATACCCATCACCCCCACCGGCAACAATATGCAGGAGATCGTCACATACGACATCTCCGGATCGGAAATGTCGGGGATGATCTGCGGGGAGAGCACCGCCGGCAACAGAAAGATCGGTGTGAAAATGAAAAACAGCAAACCGCTCACGATTCCCACCTTGGTGGCCGCCTTCTCATCCTTGACGCAATAGAATTTCTGGATGAAGGTCCAGTTTTCGTTGTACTTGATGATGATCATGATGCCGTAGACGATCAACCACAGCGGTTGTCCCTTGGGGCCGTTGAACCAGTTCAGGTGATCGGGCATCTTCGCCGCAAAGTTCCCAAGGCCCCCCACTTCGTCAAGGGCCAGGATCGGCAGAATGCAGGCCACAAGAATCAGAATGATCATCTGGACCGTACTCATGATCGATACCGTCCAGATGCCTCCGATGATGTTGAAGGCCGTCACGATCAGTCCCGAGATGACTATCGACCATTCGAGCGAAAGGGGCGTGACCACCGAAATGAATACGCCGATGGCATACAGTCGCACCATGTTGTCCAGAAAACGCATGATCAGTCCGAATCCCGTCTCGAGCTTGCGCACCGAATAGCCGTAACGCTGCTCCAGATACTCGATCGGAGTCGTGTGTCCGGTTCTCCGCCAGCGTTTGCCGAACAGAATGCCCGCAATGATGCAGGCCGGGACCGTCGTCCAGAAAACCGTGATCGAAACCACCCCGTATTCGTAGGCGATGCCGGCATAGGCCACAAAAACAAACGTACTGAACAAACCCATGAAGTTCGTGATCGTGGCCATGACCCACGGTATCGTCCCGTTGCCCTTGAAATAGGACCCCACATCCTTGATGAACCAGCCGAACGACAACCCGATGATCCCCATCAGGCCGATGTAGACAAGCACCGCCACATAATCGAGGCCCTGAAGTTGAATTGCTTCCATTATTCCACCACGCTTTTATCCGTAATCACAACCGGAGAATCGTAAACCGGAACCTGCTTGATCGTCAGCATGTCCCCACGGCGGGATATGCACCGCTCCGGAATCTCGAATACCGAGCCCGTCAGCAAATCGATCCATACGGGCTCTTCGAAGGTGACTCCCCGCAGACGGAGGGTCTTGTATTCGATCCGGTTCTCGTTGAGCGGCGCTTCGGTCTGCTTCCAGATCTGGAGGCTGTTGACCCCCTCCGCATCCCGATACAGATAGTGGGCATACTCCTCCTCCCGGGAGGTCGAGAATCCGTAGTCGGAGATCCGATGCGCAAAATGCTCGAAAAGCGTCGCATAATGCTGAACGGCACGATAGGCCAGTTTGGGCCGGAGAACCCGCTTCTCGCCATTCGAGGCGATCAGCCCCTTGACGTTGAGTTTCGCCACGTATTGGTTCTCGCCCGGAGGATAGGCCATGTCGATAATCGAGAAGACGCTCGATTCCACATCATGTCCGTGGTCTCCGGCCAGCCGGCGAAGATCCCATTTGGCCTGCGAAAGTTCCGTCCAGTCGTAATCGTCGAGCGCTCCCCCCATGTGTCCCTGCGAAGGGGCTCCGTTCTCGCCCTGCCGAAGCTCGATGCGCGGATCGTAACGGTCGATCACCTCCCGGAATGCCTGAACACCCGCATAGGAGTTCTCCGGACGATACTCATAACCGTGGTACGAAACCCAGTCAAACAGATCGAGCTTCCCGGCGGCCCGCACCTGCTCCAGGCAGGCATCCAGCAACTCCGGATTGAGCACACAAAAGGCAAAGCCCGCAATCCGGGCCTGGGGATCCACCTCCTTGATGATCCCGGCCGTGCGGACGTTCATGTCGACGATCGCCTCCACGGGAATGGATTCACTCAGATCCGGTTCGTTCCAGATCTCCCACTCGTGCACCTTGCCGCGATAACGCTCGGCCATCGCCCGAACCCAGTTGTTCCAGGCTGCCTTGGCCTCCGCGGAGACCGGCATGCCGCCCCCC
>CALUKK010000015.1 GCA_944321205.1 uncultured Alistipes sp. | reverse complement strand
GAGAGGACGTAGGTGCGGATGCCGCGTCGGCGCAACTGCTCGATCTGCCGCATCTTCGCGACCGGAACCCCCGTCAGGAAGTCGCCGTAGGCGCGTGCAATCTCCTCGTCCGTCACCGCGGGCATCGCGGCCAGCTGCCGCATCCGGTCGCAGGCTTCGTGGAACGAGATCAGCCCGTGTTCCAACTGCCCGATCATCTCGGCCGGGTAGTAAGGGTTGATCAGTTCGGCCACGGCATCCATGCCGAGGCGGCGGAACGCCTCCCGGCAACGGTCGATGTCCAGATCAACCAGCACGCCTCCGAGGTCGAAGACGACATTTTCGATATTTTCCATGTGTTTTGGAGAGCCTGTTTGTACGGTCATCGGGGACTGCTTATTTCTGAAATTTCATGGTAAACCGCCTTACGGGGCGCAACACCCACATCGGCAACACCTTGCAGAGCGGAATCCACAACCGATTCCACCAGTCTGGGACGATCGACCGCCGACCGCGCCACAGGGCCCGGAGTCCGGCCCGGGCACAACGATCCGCCGAGATCAATACGCCCAATCGCAGCCCGATTCGCTGCCAGCGGGGCGTCAGCCCGTAGAGGTCCGTGGCCACCCCGGCCGGCGAGACCGCCGTGACGCGAATCCCGTGCTCGCGGACCTCCTTGGCAAAGGCCACCGAGAAGGCCCGCAGATAGGCCTTCGAGGCGCTGTACAAGGCCAGCCCCGGCCAGGGCATCCATTGTGAGTAGGAGGACATGTTGAGGATGTACCCGCCGCACCCGCGCCGGGCCATCTCCGAGGCATAGAGCCGGCAGAGCAGCGTGTTGGTCAGGTCGTGCAGCAGGATGATGCACCGGATGCGCTCCTCGGGGGTGTGCAGCATGTCGAGGAAGGAGAACATGCCGGCGTTGTTGATCAGCACGTCGATGGCGAGCCCCTCGGCCTGCGTACGGTCGAACAGTTCACGGGCGGCCTCCTCGCGGGCCAGGTCGCACTCGATGATCCGCAGATCACGCCCCTCACAGGCGGCCGCCAGTTCGTTGCGGACCTCCTCGAGCGGTTCGCGGCGGTTGCCCACCAGCACGAGGTTGTACCCCAGCTCCGCGAGCCGCCGCGCATAACAGCGCCCGATGCCCGAACCGGCGCCGCTTACCAGCGCCCAGCGGGTACCGGGTCGTATTTCTCCGCGCCGCATCCGACGCCGGGAGAGCCCCTTTTCGCGACCTGCCGCCTCCCTGTATCCCGTTGCCTTTTTTGCGGCCGCTCCGGTCTCCACGACAGCCGGTGTTTCGTTCATGCGTTTCATCAGGGGAGACGTTTGAGCTCTTCGACGATCTTGCGCGGAAGGTCCGGACAATGCTTGCAACACTTCATGTCAACGGAGTACATCCGGGCGATGCAGTAGTTGCGGTGGTTGCACTCGCTGCGGGTGGCCTCGTCTCCCTCGCGGAGCTTGTTGACGAAGGCCGGGTCGTTGACCAGCGCCCGGGCCATCTGCACGAGCTCGAATCCCGAACCGAGGGCGCGTTCGATCCCTTCGCGGCTGACGAGCCCGCCGACGTAGATCAGCGTACCCTTCAACGCCTCGCGGAACTTCCTGGCGTCCTCCAGAAAGTAGCACTCGCTGAAGGGGAACTGCTTGATCATGAAGGGACCGCACCAGCGGATGAAGTAACGCAGCCAGAGTGGCGAGTAGTAGCTCATCGTGTAGAGGGGGATCAGTCCGCGCATGACGGCCATCGGGGCCTTCGAGACGAAACCTCCGGAGAGAACGATTCCGTCGACACCGAACGATTCGATGACCTTGGCGATCTCGATGCTTTCGGGGATCTGGATGCCGCTTTTGAATCCGTCGTACATGTTGTGTTTGACGGTTATAGCCATGTTGCAGGCCCGGGCCGCCTCGACGGCCTCCGCCAGGCACATCCGCATGAATCGCATGCGGTTTTCGAGCGATCCGCCGTACTCGTCGCGGCGGTGGTTCGTATAGGGCGAGAGGAATTGCGAGATGAGGTATCCGTGTCCGGCATGCACCTCCACCGAGTCGAATCCGGCATCGTGGGCCGTATGGACGGCCCGGCCGAAATCGCGTGCGACCTGTTCGATCTCGCTGCGCCGCATGCCGCGTACGGGGGTGTAGGCGTAGAGGTTTACGCCCCACGAGGCGCCGATGGGCATCTGCCCGGCGGTCGACCAGTGGGTCATGTTTCCGCAGTGTCCGATCTGGATGGCTGCGGCGGCCCCTTCGCGGTGGATGGCGTCGGTGATGTCGCGCAGCCCGGGGACGATCTCGGGACGGAGCCACAGCTGCTTGTTGAACGAGAGGCCGCTGCGGCAGACGGCGGCATAGGCGAGGGTTGTCATGCCGATCCCGCCGCGGGCCACGGCCACGTGGTAATCCTTGAGTTGCTGCGTGGGCCCGAAATCCTTGCCCATGGACTCGAACGCTGCGGAGCGGATCGTGCGGTTTCGCAGCGTGACGGGCCCGAGCTTGAAGGGGGTGAAAAGTTTGGATTCCATCTTTATGGTGTGTTTTTCGGTTTTTTTCAGAGGAAGGGAGCCTTGCGAGGTTCCGCCGCGGATTTGCCGTCGGATTTGCTGTCCGGGAGCGTTGCCGGGGTTGCCGGAGGCCCGGGGCGCAGCGGTTGCAGGTTACTGGAGGTCCCTTGTGGCCGGAGTTTAGTAAATAAAGGGTATGATGCGCTTCCGTTTCAATCTCGAAAACTCCTCGCCGAACTCCTGCTCGTAGCGGCGGCGCAGCGAGGCGGCGCGGGGAGCGAGATTGGCGAAGGTCCACCAGGCGAAGACCGCCCCGGCCCACGACCACGAAGCTATGGCGAACCCGACCCATTCGAGCAGTTCGCCGAAGTAGTTGGCCGAGGAGACGTATCGGAACATGCCGCCGCGGGGGATGTAGTGTCGCGTGTCGCCGGGTTTTCGCAGGTGACGGATGATCGAGTCGGAGTGGAGATTGATTGCCATTCCGGCGATGAAGAGTGCGCCTCCGATGTAGATGTATGGTTTCGAGAACCAGTCGTCGTAGTAGTCGGCGGGCGATACCCAGAAGATCCATCCGCCCTGCATCAGGGCGTTGAGCGTGTTGAAGAGCATGCCCATGAGTATGATTCCGAGGGGCATCTTCGAGTTTCCGCGCAAGAGCATCGGAAAGATGAACGAGCGCTGGAAGTAGTGTGCCTGGAAGAGGAGGAAGAGCACGAGGGGCGCGGCCTGTCCCATGCGGTCGGAGGTAGCCCACAGCACGCACATGAGGATGAAGACGGGCGATTCCATCAATACCCACCCGATCTTGTTCGGAACGGGAGGTCCGTATCGGCGGTTGAAGAGGTAGCCGTAACCGGCCTCAAAGAAGTGCAGGGCGATGAATACGACGAGGGCCAGCGAGGCCATGACGATGAGGAAGATGTCGAAAGTTTCGCGCATGAGGGGAGGATTCGATAAAACGGCGTAAAGATAGGAAAATTTTCGGCGTTGGTCAAGGTCCGAACCCGACGGTAATTGTTCGAAAATTCCTCTGGTTGGATCGGTTGCCGGATATTTGTCCGGACAGATGCGGGCCGCGGGAGCGGCGGTCGGAGTATTCCGACGGTTCCAGCCCCTCCCGTGGTCCGGACCGTCACGACGCAAAACCGACCGTCGGAATCCCTCCGGCGGCCGGTTGCCATGACTTGCGGCCAGTGACAGGCGGCGCGTCAATGCGTATAGACTTTTCCTTTCTGGTGTTCGTTTGCCTCGAACTTGAGCCGCGAGGTGGTCGGATACTTGAGCTTCTCGAATTCGGCCACGGCGTTGCGGATGTCGCCCAGAAGCATGTCGGCCATATCCCGTGACATGCCCTGCCGCACGACGATACGCATGACGATCATCTGTTCGATGTTCTTGGGCATGGTGTAGGCCGGGACCATCCATCCGCTCTGTTGCAGGGCGGCCTGCAGATCGAAGAGGGTCCATTTTGCCGTCTTCTCGTATTCGGGATCCAGGGACCAGATGAAGAGCGGGTTGACCATCTCTTCGGCATAGTTGCGGAAGCAGTGCATCTTGCCGATTTCGCGGTGACAGTAGCAGGCGATATCCATCGAGTTCTGCTGAATCTCGCGGTAACCCTCGAAACCGAGCCGGATGAAGTTGTAATACTGACCGAGAATCTGTGCCGCGGGACGCGAGAAGTTGAGTCCCACCTGGGTGATGTTGGCGCCGAGGTAGTTGACCGAGAAGGACATCGAGCCGGGGAGATACTTCTTGTCCTTCCAGACGGTCCAACCCAGACCCGGGTATACCAGACCGAACTTGTGTCCCGAGGTGGAGATCGACAACACCCACTTCAGTCGGAAATCCCACTTCACGTCGGGGTTGAGGAAGGGGAGGATGAAGCCGCCCGATGCCGCGTCGACATGGATCGGAATCTCGTAGCCGGTTTTCTGGTTGTAGGCGTCGAGGGCCTTGTCGAGGGCCTCGACATCGTCGTTCAGACCGGTCCACGTCACGCCGGCGATCGGGACGATGCAGATCGTGTTTTCGTCGCAGAGCTTCAGGGCTGCCTCGACGTCGAGGGTTTTCTTTTCGGGAGTGAGGGGCACCGTACGCATCTCGATCTGCCACAACTGGCAGAACTTCTCCCAGACGACCTGGAAGGCCGAGCTCATCACCAGATTGGGTTTGTCGTAGGGTTTTCCGGCGGCCTTGCGGCGGTCGCGCCAGCGGAGCCAGGCGGCCACACCACCCAGCATGCAGGCCTCGGACGACCCTATGCCTACGGCTCCGGCTTTCCATTCGGCCTTTTCGGGCGAGTTCCAGAGGTTGGCCAGGATGTTGATGCAGCGGCCGCACATGACCGCCACACGGGGATACTCCGTCTCATCGATGTAGTTGACGTTGATCGCCTCGTTCATCAGCCGCGTGGCATAGTCGTCCATGTAGGTCGTGACGAAGGTTGCGAGATTCAGCCGGGGCTGGGTCTGGGGATAGGTCTCGTCCTTGACCATCTGATAGGCGATTTCGGGCGAGGTCTTGCCTTTGGGGATGAACTGGGTGGGAGCGGGCGATCGCATCTCTTTCGAGCCGAAGATCTCGGCGGTGGCATCGCCTGCCGAAGTGTTCTGTTGTTTCATGTCGTGTCGAGTTTTTGGTTTACGTCGTGGAACGGTTGCACGAACTGTGCCAGATCGCGAGCACCGGGCGAGGATCCTCCTTCGGAATGTTTTTGTTTCGGGATCGATTCTTGCGGCGCACGTTTTGCCGAAAAAGTGCGTATCTTTGTCCATCAAACAAACCTTGCCATGAAACGACTCGTCGTCTTTACCGGCGCCGGAATGAGCGCCGACAGCGGACTGGCCACCTTCCGCGATGCGGACGGTCTGTGGGCCAACTACCGCATCGAGGATGTCTGCACCCCCGAGGCGCTGGCGCGTAACCGCGCGCTGGTGATCCGCTTCTATAACGAACGTCGCCGCGAGATGCTCGGCTGCGAGCCCAATGCCGGCCACCGGGCCATCGCCGCCCTGGAGCGGGATTTCGACGTGGACGTGCTGACGCAGAATGTCGACGATCTGCACGAACGGGCCGGTTCGACGCGCGTGACGCACCTGCACGGGGAGTTGCGCAAACTGCGCTCGACGGCCCATCCCGACCTTATAGTCCCGATCGAGGGGTGGGAGCAGCCTCTGGATGCCAAGGCTCCGGACGGTTCGCTGCTGCGCCCGCATATCGTCTTCTTCGGCGAGTCGGTTCCGATGTTCGAGCGGGCGGCGGAGATTGCCGCGCGGGCCGAGATCATGGTTGTGGTGGGGACGTCGCTGGCGGTCTATCCGGCGGCATCGCTCGTTCGCTACGTGCAGCCGGGTGTTCCGATCTACCTGGTGGATCCGGGCAATCCCGATACGCGGGGTATCCGCAATCCGTTGACGGTCATCCGTAAACGGGCTTCCGAGGGTGTTCCGGAGGTTGCCGACCTGCTGCGGAGCACCTTTCTGAATCAGTAATTCCGTTGTAGCCACATGTCGGCCTATTTCATTTTGGAGATGCTCGGGACGCTGGCCTTTGCGATCAGCGGCATCCGGCTTGCCTCGGCCAAACGCTTCGACTGGTTCGGGGCCTACGTCGTGGGCTTCACGACGGCCATCGGGGGCGGAACGCTCCGGGACGTGATGCTTTCGCAGACGCCTTTCTGGATGCTGGACAGCGTCTACCTTATCGTTACGGCCATTGCCCTGGGGATCGTCATCGTGCTGGGACGCTACCTGATCCGGCTGAACAACACCTTCTTCATTTTCGACGCCATCGGCCTGGGGCTTTTCACGGTCGTGGGCATTGAGAAGACCCTTGCGGCGGGCTTTCCGCTGTGGGTGGCCGTGATCATGGGTACGATGACCGGCGCTGCGGGGGGTGTTCTGCGCGACATTCTGATCAACGAGGAGCCGCTGATCTTCCGGAAGGAGATCTACGCCCTGGCGTGTGTTTTCGGCGGATTCGTCTTCTGGGGATGTCGTCAGGCGGGGTTGGAAGGCGCCACGTTGCAGATTGTCACTGCGGTTGCGGTTATCGCGATGCGGATTGTTGCGGTCCGTTTCGGGCTGAAGTTGCCGATCCTCAAGTAGGCCGCCGGGCGTGCTTCCATACAAAAATAGAACGGACCGCATGAGAGGGCGGTCCGTTTTATTGTGAGAGGGGGCCGGTGTTTGCCGGCCGCTATTTGACATCCTTGAAATAGAGGTCGAGGAGCTCCTTGGCGGCGATGAACGACGAGATCTTGTCCTCCAAAACCCGCTGTTCGTAGTCTGCAATCCGACTTTCGACGGCCGGATCACGGTAGAAACTGCTTTTCAAGGCTTCGTTGATCGTCTCGTACATCCAATACTTGTTCTGCCGGTTGCGGTTGTGCTGGAAATAACCGTTCAGCTGAATGTGGTCGAGATACTCCTCGACCCCTTTCCAGACCTCTTCGAGTCCGGTCTGAGCCACGGCCGAGCAGGTGAAGACCTTGGGTCTCCAACCCGATTCCGGAACGGGGAACAGCCTTAGGGCACTCTGGAACTGCGTGCGGGCCAGTTCAGCCTTGTGGATATTCTCGCCGTCGGCCTTGGTGATGACCATCAGATCGGCCATCTCCATGATCCCGCGCTTGATGCCCTGCAATTCGTCTCCGGCCCCCGAGATCTGCAACAACATGAAGAGATCGACCATCGAGTGTACGGCGGTTTCGGACTGTCCGACACCGACCGTTTCGATGAAGATGACGTCGAAGCCGGCGGCTTCGCACAGCACGATCGTCTCGCGGGTCTTGCGGGCCACGCCGCCGAGCGATCCGGCCGATGGTGAGGGGCGGCTGAAGACGTCGGGGTTGTTGCAGATGCTCTCCATGCGGGTTTTGTCCCCGAGGATCGATCCGCCGCTGCGCTCCGACGAGGGGTCGATGGCCAGCACGGCGAGACGGTGGCGCAACGAGGTGACCATGTTTCCGATGGCCTCGATGAAGGTCGACTTGCCGGCTCCGGGGACGCCGGTGATACCGATGCGGACGGACTTTCCGGCGTGAGGCAGACAGCGTTCGATGATCTCCTGGGCCTGGGCATAGTGGTCGGGGTTGGAGGATTCGACCAGGGTGATGGCCTGGGAGAGGGTGGTGATGTTTCCGGCGAGGATTCCCTCGACATATTCGTCGGTGGAGAGCAGGCGTTTTTTGCGGCGCTTGAAATAGGGACTTACAATGGGTTGGTCTTCAACGCCTTCGGCGACGTTGAGCGCCGTATCGTGATGCGTATCCGCATACTCTTTTTCGTAATGATCGATCTTGGTGAACGACATGATTGGTCAACGGATTGATTGTTCGATGATTTTTTCGTTGAATTGCAGGCTGTTGCCCATCCAGAGGGCCCGATTCCGCGCATCAATCAGTACGCCGAACGGCACGTATGTGACTCCGAAAGCCGAGAATCCGCGTTCGGCATGGATCGTGGCCGAGACTCGCTCCGAGAGATAAGGTCTCAGCAGGGGTGCGATCCGGGCGGTGTCCTCTTTTGTGACGATAATCACGCGCATGTGCGGTTTTGGGCGGTCGGCGAGTTCCCGAAGGCGCTTGAGCGAGACGATGCAGGCGGGATTCGACGAATGGAAGAATTCGACATAGGTGATTGGAGCCGGAGCGGGTTGCCGGTTGTCGATCCATCCGGCGGCCTTGAGTTCGGGGACCTTTTCACCGGGAATGATGTTCTGGGCCTGCGAGCCGGCGGGTTTCAAGAGCCACACCGACAAGAGGATAAGCAACGCTTTCTTCATAAGAGAGTGCTGGTTTGTCCGCATAAAGATAGCATCTTTTGTCGGAAGGCGCAAATTTTTCGGGGAAAAGCGGGGCGCGGGGTTGTCAAAGCCGCTCGGCGGGACCTCGGAGAAGCCATTCGGGGTCGATCTGCGGATAGTGGAGGTGGATTTGTCGGACCAGTTCGGCGTCGAGGGGTTTTCGGCGGTGGCGGACCTCCATCAGGGTGTTGAAGTCGCAGCCGATCCGGCGGGCGAACGCCGGGGCATTGAGGCCCGATGCCCGCATGACGAATTCGAGGCGTTCGTATCCGTAGTAGAAGTTGTTGCTTCGCGGGTAGCAGGGGAATACGTTCCTGTCGTCCATGGTCTCAAGGTTTTGTGCGCCCGATAAAAAGGACGCGGACTACTGTAATTTGCCCGCAAGGAAAGGCTCTGGGAGGCCCCTGAATCAGACAAACACATATAGCCCGCGCCGTATAGACGAAGGAACAAGGTCCATGCCATACGACGCGAGCGCCGCAAGGCAGGATGTGTGTTTATCCGGATTCAGAGAAATTTCCCAGATTTTTCCTCGCCGGATATAAACCCGCACGTGCGGATCTTCGACAAAGGTAGGAAAAAAATGGACTCGGACAATCTTTTCTCCGGAAAATCCCCTTCCGGACATTTTCTGCGAATTTCAAATGTCGATTTCTGCCAAAAAAAGTCCGCCGAATTTTGGCGAATCTCAAAAGATTCCCCTATCTTTGTGTTCGCAAAATAGCACCGCTTGCAACAACGTGTGGACAGTCAATTAACCAATAATTACAATAAGCTATGAAAGTTTCTCATATCGAGCATCTTGGCGTCGCAGTGAAGAGCCTTGATGAAGCTATTCCCTATTGGGAGAACGTCCTGGGTCTGAAATGCTATGCCATCGAGGAGGTTGCCGACCAGAAGGTCCGCACGGCCTTCTTCAAACTCGGTCAGACGAAGATCGAACTGCTGGAGCCGACCTCCGAGGATTCGACCATTGCCAAGTACATCGAGAAGCGCGGCGAGGGTATCCATCACATGGCCCTGGCCTGCGAAAACATCGAGGAGCAGCTGGCCGACGCCGAGGCCAAGGGAATCCGCCTGATCGACAAGACGCCGCGCAAGGGTGCCGAGGGGCTGACGATCGCCTTCCTCCATCCGAAATCGACTCAGGGTATTCTGACCGAACTCTGCGAGAACAAGAACAAATAAAAACCAACAAACGATTCCGCCTCGGGCGGAATCGTTCCGTGTCGCAACGGAACGATCCCGGGCGGACAATATGAACATTATGAGCCAAATTCAGGAAAAGATCAACCAACTGATCGAAAACCGCGAGACGGCCCGCATGGGCGGTGGCCAGAAGGCAATCGACAAACAGCACGAAAAGGGCAAGTACACGGCACGCGAACGCATCCAGATGCTGCTCGACGAGGGATCGTTCGAGGAGTTCGACATGTTCGTGACGCACCGCTGCTACGACTTCGGCATGGAGAAGAAACACTTCTTCGGTGACGGCGTGGTGACGGGCTACGGCACGATCGACGGACGTCTGGTCTATGTCTTCGCACAGGATTTCACCGTGACGGCCGGTTCGCTTTCGCTGTCGATGTCGGACAAGATCTGCAAGGTCATGGACATGGCCATGCGCAACGGTGCCCCGTGCATCGGCATGAATGACTCGGGAGGTGCCCGTATCCAGGAGGGTGTCAACGCCCTGGCCGGCTATGCCAACATCTTCCAGCGCAACGTGATGTCGTCGGGCGTCATTCCGCAGATCTCGGCCATCTTCGGCCCCTGCGCCGGCGGTGCGGTCTACTCCCCGGCCCTGACCGACTTCATCATCATGAAGAAGGAGACGTCGAACATGTTCCTCACGGGTCCGAAGGTCGTGAAGACCGTTACGGGCGAGAACGTCACGCAGGAGG
>CALUKK010000014.1 GCA_944321205.1 uncultured Alistipes sp. | reverse complement strand
GGCGTAGAGGTACCAACGCCGGTCGCGAAGTTTGACGAAAAGCGGTCGAAGACGGAGGTCGAAGGCCTCGTCCCCCGTGAAGGGCTGGTAGGTAACGACCACCTGACGGTTCTCGCGCATGGCGTCGAGCAGTTCGGGCAGATGCCCCCGGGCCGAGGGAACCTCCTCTATCAGCACGCGGTTGTGCAGCGTGCGGGCCTCGCACAGCGACTGCCCGACGGCAAAACTATCGAGCAACCAGTTTGTGATGTTGTGCGCGTTGAGATCCTCGCTGTTGGCAATGGAGTAACGGTTGGTGCGTTCGTCGCAGACAATCGAGATATCGAACAGTTCCTCGACCGCGTCGCGGTGGGTATGGAAGGTCCGCCGTGCCAGCGGACGGCCGTCGTAGAGCATGCTCCGCTGCCAGCGGGCGCGGATCTCGGCCAGCGTGATGGGGCCATAGCGATGAATCGTGTCGGCCAGCCAGATGTACCTTTTGAAGAGATTGGATGCCATGGTGTTTGTCTTTTTCTGGTACAAAGGTAGCAAGAGTATGTGCTGAAATGTTGCACATACTTGGAATTTTTACACTTTTTGTTGATTGGTTCCAAAAAGAGGCAGATGTGCCGGATTCCGGCAGATTGTCGGCTGAACTTTGCCGGAGAAAAAATACGGAAATGATGGAACATCTTGAGACGAAGAGGGGCACGGGCCCGAAAACGGAGGTTGATCAGCCATTGGTAAACAACCCGAAGGAGCCGGCATGGACCTTGATCGGAGCCATCGAGCAGATCGTGAATCTGGCTGTGGAGCTGAAACTCGAAACACCCTTTTCAGAAAAGGCCCATTCGGCGTTGACGTATGTGTCCGAGCGCATGACACTGGACGAAGAGCAGGCTTTGGCCTTTGCCCTCTTCATGGAGAAAAGTACAAAGCCAGGGATTCAACTCAGTGATTTTGCCGAGCTGGTGGGTTGCCGTACGGTGCGGGTCATCTCGTTGATAGCCGCAGCCGACCGCCTGGCACAGCGCCACCTCATTTGGCGACTCAAAAAGGAGAACACGGTCTTCTACTCCGTCCCGATGGAGGTCGTAGAGGCCGTCAAGGAGAACCGCGTCTTCGAGCCTGCGCCCATCGACAACCTGACTATCGAGCAGCTCTTCGACCGCATGGAGAAGATTCTTGACAGAATGAAAGAGGATCGGAATCTGCTGCTCGCCGATCTGGATGCGCTCGTGGCGGCCAATCCGGAATTGCCATTTTGCCAGACGCTCCAAACCTACGATTTGTCGGAAAACGTGGAACGCCTGCTGTTTTACCTCTTTTGCCATTTCTATGTGAACAAGGGCAAGGCATACCTCCGGATGCGGGACTGGCAGGACTATTTTACGGGGGATGAGCAGCGTTTTCTCTCCTGGATGATGGAGGCCTCGGATCTCAAATTGTGCGAACGGAAAATCATTGAGCCCTATAACGTAAACGGGCTGGAAGATCCGGAATATTACCACCTGGCTCGCACGGCCCGGGAGGCTCTTTTCGTCGGATTGCGTTATGTTGAGCACAAGAGTCGCAAGGGGAGGGATCTGCTCGACTGCACGACCTTTGCCGTCAAGGAGCTCTTCTACAATCCGGCGGTGCAACGACAGATCGACCGGCTTGGAGAGTTGCTTTCCCCCGAACACTTCACCGAGATTCAGCAGCGGCTGGAGGCCGGCGGCATGCGCAAGGGCTTTGCCTGTCTTTTCTATGGAGCGCCGGGGACAGGCAAGACCGAGACGGTCTACCAGCTGGCACGCCGCACGGGACGCGATCTGATGGTTATTGATGTCTCGCAGATCAAGAGCTGCTGGGTGGGCGAAAGCGAGAAGAATATCAAGGCCGCTTTTGACCGTTACCGCGCCTATGCCCGTTATTCGAAACCGGCTCCCATCCTGCTCTTCAACGAAGCGGATGCCGTACTTGGAATTCGTCAGAAGGGAGCACAGCAGGCCGTGGAGAAGATGGAAAACTCAATCCAGAATATCATCCTGCAGGAGATGGAGCAATTGGACGGCATCATGATTGCCACAACCAACCTTACGCAAAATCTGGACAAGGCTTTCGAGCGGCGGTTCCTCTACAAGATTGAGTTCGAGAAACCCTCGACGGAGGCGAAGAGCCGGATTTGGCGGTCGATGATTCCGACACTTGACGAGCAGACAGCCTCTACCTTGGCCGAACGGTACGATTTCAGCGGTGGGCAGATTGAAAACATCGCCCGCAAACGGACGGTTGATATGATTCTTCGGGGCGAGGAGCCCTCGATCGAGCAACTCGATGAATACTGTCGCTCGGAGATACTCGGACAGCCGGAGCGGTCGCGGCGCAGAATCGGATTTTGAGTTTGTATATGGACTGAATATTTCTTATCATTGTCGAAAGACTAACAGTTCGCGGAAGCACTCTCGCGAAATACGAGTGCGAGACCCGTTTTCCGCTCTCCCGGTCAGAAAAAGAGGGTGAGCAAAGAATTGACTAAATTCTGGAAAACCTTGTATATCAGCGATATGCAAGGTTTTTTCTTGTATTACCCCACTCCTGTTGACGCAAAAGGCAGCAAGTATTTCACGCCTTAATCGTGACCTTTTTTGCCCGGACCGAAAATAGGTCACGATTTAGCTCTATTTCGCTGATTTGCATCATTTTACTCTGCAACATTCCGGTGCTGAAGACGTTTCATTTACTCAAAAACCAAGCAGTCCTATTGCCACGAACCACCTTCAGCGTCGTCTTCTGCAAGAAGACTAAAGTCACGAAAAAGGGCAAGGCCCCGATCTATGCCTGCATCATGCAGCTTACGGCCAACAAGTACCACCGCCTGCTGCGCCACATGACCGAATATATGGGATATCTACCACAAAGAGGATCTTCCACTGGAGACGGTCGACTACGCCTACGTCGATGGATTGAACACCTATATGCAGACCGCGTACAACTGTCACAACAACGGGGCGGTCAATCTGCTCTGCTGTTTGAAGAACTTCCTGCTCTATGCCGTCCGCAACGAATGGATCGAGAAAAATCCCTTCCGCTCCTACAAGATGAAGATCGACAAGACGAACGTCAAGATGCCGCTGACAAAGGCGGAGCTGGATCTGCTGCTGAAGCGGCCGCACCGAGTTTCAGCGCGACATTCACCAATGGGCAGCTATCTGAATTCGGATCATCCGATTCCTATCACATTATCAATGATTCGAAGACACTTTTTTCTCCCTGGGGTCGTAATATCCATCATTCGTCGGATTCGTATCTCCGTACTTCTCCTGCAAGGCTTTCAGCTGCTTCATCATCTTCGCTTTCACGCGCGAATAGGCCGGATCGTCAATCAGATTGTGAAGTTCCGCAGGATCCCGTTTCAGATCGTAAAGCTCCCACGCGTCAATGTCATAATAAAAATGGATCAGCTTGTACCGTGAATTGCGGATGCCATAGTGTCGTTTCACGGCATGCGGCAGCGGATATTCGTAATAATGATAATAGAGGCCGTCCCGGATTTTCCGTTTCTCGCCCGTCATCAACGGCTTCATCGACTCCCCCTGCATGTCGGCCGGGATCGTGACTCCGGCAAAATCGAGCAGTGTCGGCGCAATGTCAATGTTCTGGGTCAAAGCCTCGATTTCGCGTCCCGGACGTCGAATGGCTGCAGGATACGACATCACAAAGGGCGTGTGGAACGACTCCTCGTACATGAAACGTTTGTCAAACCACCCGTGCTCGCCCATGTAGAAACCCTGGTCGGAGGTATAGATCACGATCGTGTTCTCCCACAGTCCGTTTTTCTTGAGATAGTCGATCATCTCCCCCACCTTGTCGTCCACCGAGGAGATCACTTTCAGATAATCGCGCATGTAACGCTGATATTTCCACTCGGCAAGTTCCTTTCCCTGCAACCCGAGCCGTTCGAATTCATCCCGGAGCGGCAGATAAACCCGGTCGAAGGCCGCGCGCTGTTCGGGTGTCATGCGATCGAGTTCCGACCGTAATTTCTCGCCCTTCATGTCCGACGGCTCCATTCCCAACATTTTCAGGTCCCACTCCAACCGCATGTCTTCGGCGATGGACATCTTTTGGGCTGCCGCGGCCTGCCGTCCCGCATAGTCGTCGTAAAACGTCGCCGGCAACGGGAAAGTCGTATCCTCATACATGGCCATCTTTTCGGGTGCCGGCATCCAGTTGCGATGCGGCGCCTTGAAGTGCATCATCAGGCAGAAGGGTCTGGACGTATCGCGATGTTCAAGCCATTCGATGGATTTGTCGAGCGTCAGATCCGTGGCATATGCGCCCTCGTAGCACTTGCGGCCGTCGGGCTCGATCATCACCGGGCTGTAATAGGTCCCCTGTCCCACATGCACGCTGTAATAATCGAAGCCGGTAGGAGTGCTTCCCAGATGCCATTTTCCAATCATGGCCGTCTGATAGCCGGCCTGTTGCAACAGCTTGGGAAAGGTCGTCTGCGAACCGTCGAACACCGTCTTCGGACCATTGTCCCGGAATCCGTTCCTGTGGCTGAACTTTCCGGTAAGGACCACGGCCCGACACGGTCCGCTGATCGAATTGCTGACAAAATTGTTGCGCAGCAACAACCCCTCACGGGCGATCCGGTCGATATTCGGCGTCGAGTTCAGTCCGTAACCGTAGGCACCGATCGTCTGCATCGAATGATCATCCGACATGATATAGACGATATTCGGTCGTTCGGGGCGGCCGGATGGCGCCTTTGCCGCGGCCGGCGCTGCGGCCGAAAGCACGGAAACGGATGTGAGAAAGAATTTTGTTGTTTCCATCATTCAAACATGTTTCAAGGTTTCTGGCGTACATGGGAAAAGAACCACTTCAGAAAATCGGGTTCGAGAAAAGCCGTATCCCAACAATTGTGTTTTACCCCGGGATACTCCGAATAGCGGTATGGAACACCGAGCTTCTGCAAACATGCCTTTACCCGGCCGCTGTTCTTGCCGCCCAGGACATCGGCGTCCAACGCCGAGGTCAGATCCTGTTCGATGAAATGGAAGACCTCGTTGATACTCGACCGCGAATAGGTGAACTCGTCGCGACCGATCACCTCGATGTGCTCTTTGACGAGCGGCAGCTCGCCGAACGCCTCCATCAATCGGAAATAGGCAAACGCCCGAAGTACATGAGCCTCGGCCAGAATCGTCTTTCCGTCCAGTTCCGGAATCACTCCGGTGGACATCAACTCCTCAGCCTTGTCCAATACGATATTCGCATCCCGGATGAGCGTAAAATGATTTTTCCAGTAGTTGGTCGGAGGGACCGTCGAGGCCGTAATGGAATAGGTGTCGACGGGCAGCGTGGCATTGCCCTGTTTGCTGGTGAAGGTGATGTCGGTACCGAGTTCTCCGAGCGCCATGGCGTTGGTTGCAAAACAACCCTGCAGCCGGGAATAGACTCCGACCAGAGCGATATGGAGGGTTGCCAGATCGTTGATATCATCCAACGTCTGATCCGTCCGGCTCTTCTCCTCCAGAAACTTCGCGCATGAACCCGCTGAAAGCAGAAGACTCACCAACAGCAGGGAATGGATCATACGTTTAAGTAGTGTTGTTTTCATGTTCTGTCTCAATTAATGGTTACACGCTCGGGTCAGAAGGTGATGTTGAGTTCCACGGAATAGTTTCTCGTGCGGGGATAGGCCGCATCGTCGAGCCCCGGCATCAGATCGGCACCTGCGCTGCTGATCGAATTGACATCGGGGTCGAATCCCGAATAACCGGTTATCACCCAGGCATTCTTCACGCTGAAGAATATCTTGAGATTCTGCATCGAGAGCTTGCGGGCCACCTTGGCCGGCAGGTTGTAGGAGAGCGTAATGTCGTTGAATCGCAGATAGGAGGCATCCTCGACATAGAGCGAGCGGCAGGTATAGTCGAACGGCTCGGACGACATGACCGGCGTCCGGATATAGGCCGTCTCCTCGTTTCCCTGGAAATAGAGCTGTCCGGTTTCGCGGTCAAAGAGCGTCTGATAGAATCCGTATTTTGCCGCGCGTTTTGTCTGGTTCAGATTGGCGCCTTTGGAGGACTCCACGGCCATGCGGGTCGAATTGAAGACATCTCCGCCATATCGGAATTCAAGCCCCACCTGCAAGGCAATATTCCGATAGGTGAACGTGTTGATGAATCCGCCCGTAAATTTGGGCTGGGCACATCCGATGGGTTGCCGGTCGGCCTCGTCGATCCGGTTATCATGGTTGTAATCCTCGTATTTCACGTATCCCGGGCGGATCGTACTGTTGCCGAAGATCGACGTAATGCCGCTGGCATCGATTTCACTCTGCGACCGATACACCCCGTTCTCCTTGTACCCGTACCACAGGCCGATCGGTTCTCCTTCCATGAGAATTCCGAAATTCGAGGCTCCTCCGGCACTCGAATTGAGCACCATCCATCCCGATTCGGCGATATAGATGACTTTCGAACGGTTGAAGGAGATATTGAACGACGAATCCCATGAGAAATTCTTCGTGGTTACGGGAACCGCATTCAACGTAAGTTCCAGTCCCCGGTTGTCGACCTTTCCCCGGTTTGTCCATCGGGATGTGTATCCCGTATAGGTTGGGATCGATTCGGTGAGCAACAGATCGTGGGTCTTTTTCAGGTAGAGGTCCAACGTCAACGATACCCGGTTGCGCAGGAAGCCCATATCCACCCCCAGATCATACTGTGTCGAAAGCTCCCACTTGAGGTCCGGATTGCTCGTGCGCTGGGCGACAAGTCCGAACGAGGGCGAAGTCCCGTCCATCGGATATCCGGCCTGGGTCATCAGAGCCTGCGTCTGATAGGGCGAAATACCCGTGTTGCCGCTGACGCCGGCCGAAACCCGGAATTTGAGATTCGAAAAGACATTCAGCTCCTTGATGAAACGCTCCTCTCCGGCCCGCCAGGCGAAGGCTCCCGACGGGAAATAGCCCCATTTGTTTCCGGGAGCAAGCCGCGACGAACCGTCGGCGCGGATCGATGCCGTAAAGAGATACTTCTCCTTGAAGCGGTAGTTGATACGCCCCAGGAAGGAGACCATGGTGGATTTCGTCCACCCGTTGGTTGCCTGGATGGGCGTGAGACCGTAGGCGATGTCGTTCACTCCGAGTTTCTCATACTGGAAATTGTTGTTTTCCGCATTGAGCGTCGTATTGGTGAATCCCTGGAAGGTCATGCCGACCATCGCATCGAGTGCATGATCGCCCATCTTTCGCGGTGTAATGTAGAGAATGTTTTCATTCTGCCAGTCCACCCGTTCGGCCATACCCACCGTGGCCCGTCCATGCACGACATTCCCGCTTCCGAGCTGGACGTCCGAGGGGTAATAACGCTCGGTCCGGGTGCGGGTATAATTGTAACTTCCCGAGACATTCAGCCGGAAGATCTTCGCAAAGCTCACATCGAACCAGCCTTTGATCATGGCATTCAGCCGATTCAGATCGTTGGTCACCTTGTAAGCCTGAGTGACCGGGTTCTGATCGATGGTGGACTCGGTATCCGTAATGTCGATGACGTCTCCTTCGGCCGATTTTGTGGGCGGACGCGAAAGCATCGTCTTTATGACGTTGCCCGACACGCTTTTGACCGCCTGGGAGCTTCCCGACATGTTCACACCGATTTTCAACCACGGCAATACCTGCCGGTCGAAATTCGCCCGAAGATTGTATCGGTCCATGCCGCTGTTGATGACGGTGCCGTCCTGCGAGAGCATGCTGCCCATGACCGAATAGCTTCCCTTGTCGTCTCCTCCGCTGATTGTCAGCCGGTAATCCTGGACCATGGCATTTCGCAGGACCTCGCGCTGCCAGTCCGTATCGGTCGTGAACGCCCCGGACATGATATCCTCGTAGCGAGAGATGAAGGCATTTCCGGCATAGGCGATCTGGACGATATTTCCTTCCAGGTCGTAATAGTCGCGCAACGTGCCGTTGGCCCGGCCGTATCCCCACAGACAATAGCGGGCAAACTCCCGGGCATTCATCATTTCATAGAGATTCACGGGTTGCTGTACGCTGATTGTTGTCGAGAAGTTGATTCTGGGGCGCCCTTTCTGACCCTGCTTTGTCTTGATGATCACCACGCCGTTCGCGCCTCGGGAGCCATAGATGGCCGTAGAGCTTGCGTCCTTGAGGATTTCCATCGATTCGATCTCCGACGGGCTGATATCCGTACTTTCCATCTGCACGCCGTCCACTACATAAAGCGGCGCGTTCGAGGCATTGATCGAGGAGACACCCCGGATCCGGATATTCATGCTTGCCCCCGGAGCGCCGTCCGTACTGAGGATGCTCACTCCGGCCAGTTGCCCGCGCAGGGCATCTTCCAGCGAAAGGATTTGCCGATCCTCCATGATGTCGGACTTGACGGAGGAGACGGCCCCCGTCAGATCGGATTTCCGGACGGTACCGTACCCGATGACCACGACATCGTCGAGATGCTGGGCATCCTCGACCATCTCGATATGAAGATGTTTTCCGGCGGCAACTTTCTGTTTTTGCGAACGGTATCCCACATAGGTGAAGTTCAGCACGACCTCACGACGCGAGACCCTGAGTTCAAAATTTCCACGCGTATCGGTGGAAGTTCCGTTCGAGGTTCCCTCTTCCAGAACGGTGACACCTGTCAACGGAGCGCCCTTTTCATCGACAACGGTTCCCCGTATAACCGGACGGTGTTGGGCAAGCAGGACCGGGGTATTCAGGCATAACGACAAAAAAAGAAACAGGGCCAGTTTCAGCCACCCTCTCTCTCTTCGTCGATTCGCCCTCCCGATCGACAAATTGTTCAGATTCATAATTGAGCGTTAGTTTGTAAGGTTAGTTCAGACGCAGTGCTTGCGAAAATGATGTTGAGTTTCGGGATCAATCAATTGGATATTTTCATCATACAGGTTACCGGTTTAAAAAATGAGAGTCCGGCGAAGACCGACATCCGCCGGAAGCGTAAGCAAAATTAATCCGAAAGATCAAAATATCCTGTCACAATTGAACCAATCCCTAACAACCATGTTCCCCGATTTGCGAACAGTCTTTCCGGATCCTCTGTAACTTTTTGATTGTGGCTGGTTTCGAAACAAGGGGGTGTTTCTTGTCTTCGGGTAACCCCTTTTCCGTATGACCGTGCGATCCATATGTTGTTCTGTGGACGGATTGTGATGTCGGCAGGTGGTTAGCGTATTTCCGACTGGATCCGGATTGGGTCGATTCCCCGATCAACAACCGTTGGGTGCCAATCAAAAAAGATACTTAGCGTATAAAATACAATAAGTTTGGACATCTTCGGACAAAAGGGTAATTTTGTATACCAACCCAAAAACCAACACCTTTATGTCTGTTCAGATGAACCAATCGCTGTCGGTAGACTGTGCGGTTTTCGGCTTCAATGGCAAAACGCTCAAAGTGCTGCTCATCGAACGACGCTACTACAAACCCGACACGCATCTCGATCCGCTGAAATTGCCCGGGTCGATGATCCTCGAAAACGAAACGCTTCCCGAAGCGGCCTATCGGGTTCTGGAAGAGGCCACAGGCCTCAAGAATGTCTACCTGAAACAGATGGAGATCTTCTCCGATCCACAGCGTGTGAGCGGCGAAGAGTTGGAATGGATCAACCGCTACCACGGCATCCGCAGCGAACGGGTCGTGACGGTCGGTTATTACGCCCTGGTGAAGCTCGACCGCCGCATGGTGGCCTACACCACGGCTAAAGGGGCTCAATGGGTCGACGTGGACTCGATACAGCGTCTGGCCATGGATCACAAACAGATTCTTTCGGCGGCCCTGCGACATCTTTGTCGGGAGATGTTGCAATCTCCGGTTGCCTTCGAGCTGCTGCCCCGGAAATTTACGATCCGGGCATTGCAGAACCTCTACAGCGCCGTGTTGGGTATCGAGATCGACAACCGCAATTTCCGGAAAAAGATTCTGGCCTCGGGTTTTTTGACCCCGACGGCGGAAAAGGAACAGGGGGTCGCCCATAAACCGGCCCAATACTATACCTTCAATAAAAATGCCTATAAACGGGCCGTCAAGGAGAAACTGAAACTGGGCTTTATCAACAACTGGAAATATTGACCGAACCGCTCTCCGGCAAGGGATAATGTGTGGCGAGCATCGGAACGGTAAACATACGGACAAACGAACGGAAGATCATGAAGAGTCTGGGAATCGACATAGGTTCGTCATCGGTCAAGGTGTCACTGCTGGAGATCGGGACGGGTGAATGTGTGGCTTCGGCCACGAATCCCGCGCAGGAAATGCCCATCGAGGCGTTGCAGGCGGGCTGGGCCGAACAGGACCCGGAGATGTGGTGGCGGTATGTCTGTGAGGGGATCCGGCAGATCGGCGCCGCACATCCGCTGCGTGAGGTCGCGGCGGTGGGCATCACCTACCAGATGCATGGACTGGTCTGCCTCGACAGGGAGGGACATCCGCTTCGCAAGTCGATCATCTGGTGCGATTCGCGGGCCGTGGAGATCGGAGCCGAGGCTTTGGAGGGTCTCGGGCGGGATTTCTGCCTGAGCCATGCGCTCAACTCGCCGGGCAACTTCACGGCGTCGAAACTGGCCTGGGTCAAACGCCACGAACCCGAACTCTTTAGTCGGATCGACAAGTTCCTGCTGCCGGGCGACTATATTGCCTACCGACTCTCGGGCCACCTTTCGACGAGCGTCAGCGGCCTTTCGGAGCAGATCCTCTGGGATTTCCGGGAGGAACGGCGGGCCGACTTCGTGGCCGACTGGTACGGGATTCCGCACGGGATGATCCCCGAGGCGGGAGCGTCGATCGGCGTGCAATGTGAGACCGATTCGGCGACGGAACGTCTGCTGGGGATCCCGGCCGGAACGCCGATCTCGTACCGGGCGGGTGACCAGCCGAACAACGCCTTTTCGCTCAACGTGCTGGAGGCGGGCGAGGTGGCCGCCACGGGTGGCACGAGCGGTGTGGTCTACGGTGTGACCGACACGCCGAAGGCCGATCGGCAGTCGCGCGTCAATACGTTCGTACACGTCAACCATACGTCCGAACACCCCCGCTACGGCATCCTGCTCTGCATCAACGGTACGGGTATCATGAATTCGTGGATGCGCCGCCATGTCGTACAGCAGACGCTCGACTATGCCGGGATGAACCGCCTGGCGGCAACGGTCCCCGTGGGGTCGGACGGCGTTGTGGTGCTGCCCTTCGGCAACGGCGCCGAGCGGGTGCTGGGCAACCGCACGACGAGAGCCGCGATCCTGAATCTCGATCTGAACCGCCATACGACGGCCCACCTGTTGCGGGCCGCACAGGAGGGGATCGCCTGCTCGTTCCGCTACGGGATCGACATCATGCGCGGGCTGGGGCTGCGGCCCGACGTGATCCGCGCCGGAGCGGCCAACCTCTTTCTCTCGCCTCTGTTCCGGCAGACGCTGGCCACGCTGACCGGAGCCCGCATCGAACTCTTCAATACGGACGGGGCGCTGGGTGCGGCGCGCGGCGCGGCACTCGGAGCCGGGTATTACCACTCGCGCGAGGAGGCCTTTGCTTCGCTGCGCCGGCTGGAGACCGTAGAACCCGTCGAAGCCGACCGTGAGGTGCTGGAGACGACTTACCGGGCGTGGAAGGAGGCTGTGGAATCGAAACTCAATGAATAAGTACAACCGATAAACACACAAAAATGGCAACAAAAAGTTACTTCCCCACGGTGGGGAAAATCCCCTTCGAGGGCAAGGATTCGAAGAACCCGATGGCATTCCACTACTACGATCCGGAGCGCGTCGTGCGTGGTCGCAAGATGAAGGATTGGTTCCGTTTCTCGATGGCGTGGTGGCATACGCTCTGCGCCGAGGGTGGCGACCAGTTCGGCGGGGGCACGAAGAAATTCCCCTGGAACGAGGCGCAGGATCCCATCGAACGGGCCAAGGCCAAGATGGATGCCGGCTTCGAGTTCATGCAGAAGATGGGGATCGAATACTACTGCTTCCACGACGTGGACCTCGTCGACGAAGCCGCCACGGCCGAGGAGTATGAGAAGAATCTCAAGGTGATGGTCGCCTATGCCAGGCAGAAACAGGCTGAGACGGGTATCCGCCTGCTCTGGGGTACGGCCAACGTCTTCGGTCACGCCCGCTACATGAACGGCGCCTCGACGAATCCCGACTTTGACGCCGCGGCACGCTCGATGCTGCAGATCAAGAACGCCCTCGACGCAACGATCGAGCTGGGCGGCGACTGCTATGTCTTCTGGGGCGGTCGCGAGGGGTACATGTCGCTGCTGAATACCGACATGAAGCGCGAAAAGGAACACATGGCCACGATGCTGCGCATGGCTCGCGACTACGCCCGGGCCAAAGGTTTCAAGGGGACGTTCCTTGTCGAGCCAAAGCCCATGGAGCCGATGAAACACCAGTACGACGTCGACACCGAGACGGTAATCGGCTTCCTGCGCGCCCACGGGCTCGATAAGGATTTCAAGGTCAACATCGAGGTGAACCACGCCACGCTGGCCGGTCATACGTTCGAACACGAACTGCAGTGTGCCGTCGATGCCGGGATGCTCGGATCGATCGACGCCAACCGCGGCGACTACCAGAACGGATGGGATACGGACCAGTTCCCGATCGATCTCTACGAGCTGGTGCAGGCCATGCTGGTGATTCTGCGCGGCGGCGGCCTGCAGGGCGGCGGTACGAACTTCGATGCCAAGACGCGCCGCAACTCGACCGATCTGGAGGATATCTTCATCGCCCACATCTCGGGTATGGACACGATGGCACGCGCACTGCTGATTGCCGCCGACATTCTCGACAACTCACCCTATGAGAAGATGCTCCGCGAGCGTTACGCTTCGTATGATTCGGGCGAGGGCAAGGCCTTCGAGGAGGGGAAGCTCACTTTGGAGCAGGTGGCCGACTACGCCCGCACGCATGAACCCGTGCAGCGCAGCGGCAAACAGGAACTTTATGAGGCGCTGATCAACCTCTACATCTAATCTCCGCGCGTTCACGGGGCAGAACCGGACTCCCCCGTCGGTCGTATTTCCGATCGGCGGGGGTGACGGGTTCCGTGTTGCGGCGAGCGTCGAAACCCTTCTCTGCTGAACAACCTAAAATCGAATACATGACTTCAACCCAAACAAACGGCAGCCGCGCGTATCTCTTCTCGATCGTGCTGGTGGCGGTCATCGGCGGACTGCTCTTCGGTTACGATACGGCGGTGGTGTCGGGTGCCGAGCAGGCTCTCGACGATTTCTTCCGCACGGCGACCGATTTCACCTATACCTCGTGGCTGCATGGCTTCACGGCCTCGAGTGCGCTGATCGGCTGCGTCATCGGCGGTGCGATCTCGGGTGTGCTGGCGTCGCGTCTCGGACGCAAGCGTTCGCTCATCGTGGCAGCCATCCTCTTCTTTGTCTCGGCCATTGGCTCGTGGTGGCCCGAGAGCGGCATCCTGCCCTACGGCGAAGCCTCCCGGACGCTGCTCGTCTCGTTCAACTTCTACCGCATCATCGGCGGTGTGGGTGTAGGACTGGCTTCGGCCCTGTGCCCGATGTACATTGCCGAGATCTCCCCGGCGAGGATTCGCGGGACGCTCGTTTCGTGCAACCAGTTCGCCATCATCTTCGGAATGCTGGTCGTTTACT
>CALUKK010000013.1 GCA_944321205.1 uncultured Alistipes sp. | reverse complement strand
AGGAGCTTCCGGGTCAGGATGCCTTCCCGATGGACCTTTCGGCGATCATCTCGAACTTCTACTCGCGGGCCGGTCTGGTGACGCTCACGAACGGCCAGACGGGTTCGGTGACGTTCCTCGGTACGGTTTCGCCTGCGGGCGGTAACCTCAAGGAGCCGGTTACGGAATCGACGAAGAAGGCCGCGCGCTGCTTCTACGCCCTGTCGCAGGGCCGCGCCGACTCGAAGCGCTACCCGGCCATCGACCCGTTGGAGTCCTATTCGAAATACCTGGAGTATCCGGAGATCCGCGAATACCTCGACGAGCACATCGAGAAGGACTGGGTGGACCTCGTCTATGCGGGCAAGACGCTCGTGCAGCGCGGCAAGGAGGCCAACGACCAGATCAACATCCTGGGAGATGACGGCGTGCCGGTCGAGTACCACGAACGCTTCTGGAAGTCGGAGCTGATCGACTTCGTGATCCTGCAGCAGGACGCTTTCGATGCTATCGACGCCAACTGTCCGATCGAACGTCAGAAGATGATGTACGAGATGGTGCTGGGGATCTGCCGCCGCGACTTCTCGTTCACGGATTTCGAGGAGTGTTCGCAGTTCTTCAAGGGGTTGATCAACCTTTTCCGTCAGATGAACTACTCGGAGTGGAAGTCGGAGAAGTTCGAAAACTACAAGCGACAGATCGAGGAGTACGTGAGTGAAAAAAACAACTAAGCCATGACAACACGCGCATTTCAGAAGATATATACCCGGATCGACAACATCACCAAGGCCACGGTGACGCTCCGGGCACAGGGCGTCGGCAATGACGAACTGGCCACCGTGGGCGGGAAACTGGCCCAGGTGGTGAAGATTATGGGTGAGAACGTGACGCTTCAGGTTTTCGCCGGCACCGAGGGTCTTGCAACCGATTCGGAGGTCATCTTCCACGGAGAACCGCCGAAGTTGCGGGTTTCGGACGCCCTGGCCGGGCGCTTCTTCAACGCCTACGGCGAACCGTTGGAGGGCGGGGAGATCGTCGAGGGCGAGGCCCGCGAGATCGGCGGTCCGACGGTCAACCCCTTCAAGCGTATCCAGCCTTCGGAGCTCATCGCAACGGGTATCGCCGGCATCGACCTGAACAATACGATCGTGACGGGCCAGAAGATCCCCTTCTTCGCCGATCCCGACCAGCCCTACAACGCCGTGATGGCCAACGTGGCGCTGCGCGCCAAGGCCGACAAGATCATCCTGGGCGGCATGGGTCTGACGAACGACGACTTTCTCTACTTCAAGTCGGTCTTCGAGAACGCCGGAGCGCTGGACCGCATCGTCTCGTTCGTCAATACGACGGAGAATCCGCCGGTCGAGCGTCTGCTCGTTCCGGACATGGCGCTGACGGCCGCCGAATACTTCGCCGTGGACAAGGGCGAGAAGGTGCTGGTGCTGCTGACGGACATGACGCTTTACGCCGATGCGCTGGCCATCGTCTCGAACCGTATGGACCAGATCCCCTCGAAGGATTCGATGCCCGGCTCGCTCTACTCGGATCTGGCGAAGATCTACGAGAAGGCCGTACAGCTGCCCAACGGCGGTTCGATCACCATCATCGCCGTGACGACCCTCTCGGGTGGTGACATCACGCACGCCGTGCCCGACAACACGGGTTACATTACGGAGGGCCAGCTGTTCCTGCGCAACGACTCCGACACGGGCAAGGTCATTGTCGACCCGTTCCGTTCGCTGTCGCGTCTGAAGCAGCTCGTCATCGGCAAGAAGACGCGTGAGGATCACCCGCAGGTGATGAATGCCTGCGTGCGGCTGTATGCCGACGCGGCCAACGCCAAGACGAAGCTCGAAAACGGTTTCGATCTGTCGGACTACGACGAACGGGCCTTGAAATTCGCCCGCGACTATTCGGAGAAACTGCTGGCGATCGACGTCAACATCGGCATCACGGAGATGCTCGATACGGCGTGGAGCCTCTTTGCAAAATACTTCTCGAAGGAGGAGGTCGCCATCAAGGAGGAGTTGATCAAGAAATACTGGAAGGAGGCGTAATACACGATGGCCATCAAGTTCCAATACAACAAGACCTCGCTGGGCGAACTCGGCAAGCAGCTGAAGATGCGGCAGAAGGCCCTTCCTACGATCAAAAGCAAGGAGTCGGCGCTGCGTTCCGAGGTGAAGAAGGCGAAGGACTCCGCAGGCGACTACCGTCGGCAGTTCGAGGCCCTGAAGGCCGAATACGACTACATGGTGTCGCTGTGGGGAGAGTTTGACGCAGACCTGCTCCGCATTGCGGATGTGGAGCTTGCCGAGCGCAAGATCGCCGGCGTGCGCATCCCCGAGCTGGAGGGCGTGCGCTTCGAGGAGAAGTCCTATGACCTCTTCTCCTCGCCGGCGTGGTACGTCGACGGGGTGGAGATCCTCAAGCGGCTGGCGCGTCTGGGCCTCGCATGCGAGGTCTACACGCGGCGCATGGAACTGCTCGACTTCGCGCGCCGGAAGACCACGCAGAAGGTGAATCTCTACGAAAAGGTTCAGATCCCGGGTTATGAGGATGCCATCCGCAAGATCAAGCGCTTCATGGAGGATGAGGAGAACCTTTCGAAATCGGCCCAGAAGATCGTGAAAAACAAACAACAATCCGCCGGGGAGGGCGTCCTGCTATGATAGCCAGAATGTCGAAATACGACTTTGTGCTCTATGCGGCACAGAGCG
>CALUKK010000012.1 GCA_944321205.1 uncultured Alistipes sp. | reverse complement strand
AGCAAACTTAATTTGCGATAAATCGCCACGGCCTGCTCCCGAAGCCCCTGCGCAAGATAGATTTCGGCAAGTTCCTCGCTGACAACCTCGTCGTCCTCCTCCCATTCGGGCTGCATGCGAACCTCGGTATCGGGTTCCCCCTCCTGTGCCACGATCCGCAAATCCCGCTCCTGAAGAAACGTGTCGATAATCTCCTCCGAGGAGCGGCGCAGCAACGCCCCGGCATCCACGCAATCCCCGCACAAGGCACTCTCCGTACGCCACGGCGCCAACATCTCCACCAGCGGATCAGTCTCACCCCGCTCCGTTGCGCGCAGCACCCGCAGCGGCATGAACCACGGCGCAGCCTCCACGGCAGCATCCAGACCGCCACACGAGGCGGCCACATCGGTCAACATCTGCTTCAGATCCTCCATCGCCACTACCAGTTGGAGGCCGAAGCCTGGAAAATGTCGGTCACGATCTTGTCGACGATCTCGGGGATGAGCGTACCCTCCACCTCGGTCAGCAACTGCGTCGATTCATAGTCCTCGTAGGCCGAGAAGGTACGGTTCCATGAGGCCTTTTCATCCAGGGCATTCGTGAAGCGGACCTTGACGGTGATCGTCAAGCGGTTCAACAGTGCGTAGTCGTCGCTCGAAACCGAAGAGGTCGTCGAGGTATAGTTCGTGATCTCACCCTCGAAGGCAAAATCACCCCCCTCGTCGACCTGCATGAGCCGCGTCCGGCGCGAAAACATGTCGACCAGGGCGTCGGTAAGCGTCGAGCTCAGAATCGGCGAGACCATCGTGGCATTGTTCGGAAAATAGGCCACCGAGAAGGTCTTGGCATCGGGAGGTATCGAGGCTCCCGACAACGAGTATTTGATCGATACGCCACAGGCCGTCAAAAGACAAAAAGTCGCGGCGGCAACGATGAGTTTCAGATTCCTGCGTTTCAATATTTTCATGTTACGGTTTACGCTTACGGTGTTTCCGTTGTCAGACATCCTCGATGCCCAACTCCTTGATTTTACGATACAATGTCCGCTCCGACATGAAGAGTTCGGCGGCAGCCTCGCGACGTCGTCCGTTGTTGCGTTTCAACGCCCGGATGATCTGCTCACGCTGCATGTCGGCCTTGGTCTTCTCGTGTGGCGGTTCGTCCGTCACCTCCTCGCTCTCGGCATAGACCGGAGTCGACGACTGCACGTCGGCCGCACCCACTGCCGGTCCGCAGGGCTGTCCCGTCGTGGACCCGAAGGGCTGTCCTGCCGAGGACCCGTAGCCCGGCGCCGCCTGATGGCCATAGGCTCCCGGAGTCTGCACCACCGGAACGTAACGCCCCTGGGACGAGGTCGGAAGCAGGGCCCGGATGTCACGGACAGGCTCGGCGGCCGTCGCTCCCCCGTTGCGAAGCAGTTCGGCCATCATGCGCTTCAGGTCGTTGATATCGGCCCGCAGGTCGAAAAGCACCTTATAGAGCAACTCACGTTCGGTAGACATCGTATTCTCCTCCATGCGCGGAGCTCCGGCCGTCGCCATGGTCGAGGTTCCCTCCTGCGGCGGGAGGTATTTGGCCAGGATCTCGGGCGTAATGACCCGCACCTGTTCGATGGCCGAGATCTGTTCGGCCACGTTCTTCAACTGGCGGATATTGCCCCGCCAGTAGTAGTTCTTCAGCATATCGCGTGCCGCATCGTCAAGCGTCACGGCCGGCATGCGGTACTGCACGGCAACATCCGCAGCAAACTTCCGAAACAGCAACGGAATATCTTCGGGACGTTCGCGCAACGCCGGAACCGAGATGGGAACCGTCGCCAGACGATAGTACAGATCCTCGCGGAAACGACCCGCCGTGATGGCCTCCGGAAGATTGACATTCGTAGCGGCTACCACACGCACGTTGGTCTTCTGCACCTTCGACGATCCCACGCGGATGAATTCGCCCGTCTGCAAGACACGCAGCAGCCGAGCCTGGGTCGAGTGCGGAAGTTCGGCCACCTCGTCCAGAAAGATCGTACCTCCGTCGGCCTCCTCGAAGTAGCCCTTGCGGGCCTCAACGGCTCCGGTGAAGGCACCCTTTTCGTGGCCGAAGAGCTCGGAATCGATGGTACCTTCGGGGATGGCCGCACAGTTCACGGCGATATATTTGTTGTGTTTGCGCGAGGAGTAGGCATGGATCACCTGCGGAAAAAACTCCTTGCCCACACCACTCTCGCCCGTGACCAGAACCGTCAGGTCGGTCGGAGCTACGCGCAAGGCAACCTCAAGCGCCCGGTCCAACAGGGGCGAAGTGCCGATGATGCCAAAGCGTTGTTTTACGGTGGTTGTTTCTGTCATTGTTCAGTCTGTTCGGGTATTCAATCTGTCAAACGATCCGATCCGTGTCGGACCCTCACTCATCACGCACCCTTCCGGGCTGTTTGAATCGTTATGGTCTGAATCGTTTTCGGATCCGTCGTAACAAACGGATCCGTTGTGTCATCCATTGCATCGGATCTGCGAAAAATCGGAGACTCCCGATTTGCTACGGGTTATTTCGCACTTGCGGGGCCTCTGTCCCGGCCGTTCCGGCATCGGGATTATTTCATTCCCGATCTCCCGGCTCCCCCTGCATCGGAAAGGTTCGCACTCGCGGGCCTCTATCCTGGTCGTACCGACATCAAGGCTGGCCTCCTGTCTCCGGGATTTTCGCTTCTCCTCGTCCTCTTCTCGTCCTCTTCTTCCTCTTCCCTACATCTTCGCGTCCCCTCTTCTCGCCCTCTTCTCGCCCCCTCTTCCTTCTCCGCCCACTCTCTCGTCCTCTTACGCCCCCGGCTTCTTCACTCTCGCCCATCTCGCCCACTCACACAGTCTTTCGGCCGCTTCCGCCGCCTTTCGACCTCTTTCTCCTCCCCGCGCCTCCCCGCGCCGACTCGCTACTCCCCCTGAGGAAGCATGGAGTCACCCTCGGGAAGCAGATCCGGCTCTGCGGGGACATCCAGGATTTCAATACTTTCCGTCTCGGCACGCTGCTCGCGGGCATCGTTCCAGAGTCCGAAAGCAATGGCCCCCAACGCCAGAACCGCCACCACAACACCGATCCAGATGAACCAGTCGGCGCGGCGGCGCGGCGGACGATCCACATACGTATAAGCATCGGTCGTCTTCGGCGGCTTGCCATAGCGGAGCCCCCGCACCGAAGGGTCGGGATTCATCTTGGCCGACCGCGACACGTGCGGTTCGGCAAAAGCCGTACGCACCGCCTCGGCAACCCGTTCGGGATGCAACTGCGAAGCATGGGCGGATTTGCGGGCATCGGAGTGTGCCGCTTCGGAGTGCGACGTCTCTTCCGGCTGCGCATTCGCCGTCGTAGCACCCGGGAAAGTCTCAGCCAGCTGTTCTGAGGCAGGCTGTTCCTCCTTCGGAGACGCCTCTTTCGGCGGCTCGACAGGATGCGGGTCATAATGGAAGGCTATCGTCCCGTTGGGTCCGGATTTCAGTGTCCCGAAACCCTCCAGACGATACTCCTCGCCGTGCTCCACGGCATGACGCACCTCGAAGACCAGCCGGTCAATCTCTCCGGCAGCCTCCACATCCCCGAGCCCCTGCTCTCGCAGCAAGCCCCGCAACACACCGTCATCCCGTTTGAGCAGCTCCGAAAAAAGCACGCTCCGCCCCGGCTCCTTGACAATGAATGCCCCCAGCTGCGGAACGACAAGTCGTTTATGCGTCTCCAGATATTGCGTTACAACAGATACCAGCACGATCAAATCAAAATAGCTAAAAAGATCTTTGGATTCCGGGTTCAAAAATACCCTTTTTCAGAGAAAAAAGCAAAATATGAGGGGCTTTTTCAAAATAATCGGGCAAAGTGTTGGTTATGCAAAAAATATTCGCCTATTTTGCATCGCGAAATTTTGGAACATCCGATCGAGCTACTTGCACTTCATTTTGGACATGTAGCCGAGCCGGATTGGTGAAATACTCCATAACCGACCATGAAAGACAAGTACATCGACCTGATCGAACAGTCGTTCGACTTCCCGCAGGATGAGTTCACCGTCGAGGACAACGAGCTCAATTTCCATGACATTCCCCTCATGGAAATCATCAAACAGTACGGAACTCCGCTCAAGATCACCTACCTGCCGAAGATCTCCCAGCAGATCAACCGGGCCAAACGCATGTTCAATGTGGCGATGGCAAAGGTCGATTACAAGGGCTCGTACAACTATTGTTATTGCACCAAGTCGAGCCACTTCTCCTTCGTGCTCGAAGAGGCCATGAAGAACGATATCCACCTGGAAACCTCCTCGGCCTACGACATCCACATCATCAATGCCCTCTACGACGGCGGCATCATCGACAAGGACCGTTACATCATCTGCAACGGATTCAAACGCCCGCAGTATGTCGAGAACATCGCACAACTGGTCAACGACGGCTTCACCAACACCATCCCCGTTCTGGACAACAAGGAGGAACTCGACCTCTTCGAGGATGCCTTCACCAAGAAATGCAAGGTCGGAATCCGTATCGCCTGTGAGGAGGAGCCCAAATTCGACTTCTACACCTCGCGTCTCGGAATCCGCTACAACGACATCGTCTCCTTCTACAAGGCCAAGCTCAAGAACAGCAAGAAGTTCCAGCTCAAGATGCTGCACTTCTTCATCAATACCGGAATCAAGGATACGGCCTACTACTGGAACGAGCTGTCGAAGTGTATGAACGTCTACTGCGAGCTGAAGACCATCTGCCCCGAACTCGACAGCCTGAACATCGGAGGCGGTTTCCCGATCAAGAATTCGCTCAACTTCGAATACGACTACGAATACCTCACCGAGGAGATCGTGGCCCAGATCAAGAACATCTGCCAACGAAACGGAATCGAAGAACCGAACATCTTCACCGAATTCGGATCCTTCACCGTGGGCGAAAGCGGCGCGGCTCTCTACTCGATCGTCAACCAGAAACAGCAGAACGACCGCGAAAACTGGTACATGATCGACTCGTCGTTCATCACCACGCTGCCCGATACGTGGGGTATCAACCAGCGCTACATCATGCTGGCCATCAACAACTGGGACAAGGAGTATCAACGCGTGCTGCTGGGCGGCCTGACCTGCGACAGCGAGGACTTCTACAACTCCGAATGCCATTCGAACGCCATCTTCCTTCCGAAACTCGAACCCGGGAACACGCAATATATCGGCTTCTTCCACACGGGAGCCTATCAGGAGTCACTGGGTGGTTTCGGAGGCATCCAGCACTGTCTGATCCCGGCTCCGAAACACATCGTCATCGACCGCGACAAGTCCAACAACGAATACTACACGCGTCTGTTTGCCAAGGAGCAATCCTATCGTTCGATGCTCCGCATCCTCGGCTACTGATCCCGGGACCCGCAAGGGGGGGGGCATTTTCGGAAACGTTTTCCGCAATCGGATGCATCCGGTTGCGGGTTTTTTCGTATCTTCGACGGCAAAACGCAACCGTCACACCATGAATCGATCTGTTCGGAACCGGATCATCCCGCTCCTTGCCGGAGCAATCCTCCTCGGCATACACACCGTCCGGGCCCAAACGCCATCCGTACCCTGCGACTCGCTGAACGGATATCAGACCGGATACAGAGCCGGATATGAGGCCGGATACAAAGCCGGATTCCGTGACGGCCAACAAAAGAGTACGAATCACTCATCCGGGAACCGAACGACATCCTCCGGGAAGACTCCTACAGGGAGTCTCTCCGGCCCTGCCACGGTGCAGAGCTCCGACCGCCGGTTCATGCACCGTCTCAGCGCTGAATTCCGCCCCGAATACGTCTTTCCCACAAATCCCTTCCTCGAAGGGATCAACAACTTCGGACATCCCATCGATCTCTCCCTCTCGGGACACTTCCGGTATTCGTTCCAGTTCCGTCCCGGGTCGATTCCCGACCGCATCTACGGCGGAGCCTATCAGGGTCTCGGAGTCGCCTATTACGACTTCCAATGCCCCGGAGAGCTGGGGAATCCCATAGCCGTATACCTCTTCCAGGGAGCCCGCATCGCACGCCTTGCCCCGCGGCTGACGTTCGACTACGAATGGAACTTCGGACTCTCCTTCGGCTGGAAACCCTACGACTTCGAGACGAATTCCAACAACAAGATGATGGGATCGAAGATCAACGCATACATCAATGTCGATCTTCTGCTCAAATGGCGCATCATGCGGGAAGTGGACCTCTCGGCGGGAATCGCCCTCACCCACTTCTCCAACGGAAACACCAAATTCCCCAATGCCGGACTCAACTCCATCGGCGGGCGCATGGGTCTGAGCTACAACTTCGGACGACGTTCTCCCGACGTTCCGTTCCGAACGCTCGGCCCGGTCTTTCCCCGACACGTAAGCTACGATCTGGTACTTTTCGGATCGTGGCGACGCAGGGGCATCGAGGTCGGAGACAAACAATATGCGGCTCCGGATGCCTATACCGTCGTGGGATTCAACTTTGCGCCGATGTACAACTTCGGCTACAAGTTCCGGGCGGGAGTCTCGCTGGACGGAGTCTACGACGGCAGTGCCAACGTCTTCTCGGACCAGACGGCCTCCGAGTTCGCCACCGTCTCCGAGATCGAACCCGTCAATCCCGAATTCGACCGGCAGATCGCCCTCGGGGTCTCGGCCCGCGCGGAGTTCGTCATGCCCTACTTCAACATCGGACTCGGGCTCGGAGTCAACGTCCTGCACAAGGGCGGTGACCTGCGTTCGTTCTATCAGATGCTGACGTTGAAGATCGCCGTCACCCACAGTTCGTTTGTCCACATCGGATACAGCCTCCGGGACTTTCACATGCCCAACTTCCTGATGCTCGGGGTCGGCTACCGCTTCAACAACAAGTATCCGCGCCACCGCTGAGGCCGGGGTTGGAGCTGGGGCCGGGGTTGGAGCTGGGGCCGAGGCCGGAGCTGGGGCTGAGGCCGGGGCCGGATCGGCAATGCCCGCACGAAAAGGGTCCACGGCCCGAAATTTGGTGATCCCCGCAACAAACACTATCTTTGTCGAAAAAACCGGACCGATGCAAATCTCGAAAGCCGAATTCAAATGCTCCTCGGAGCGGATCTCCCAGGTGCCGAAGGACAACCTTCCGGATATCGCCTTCATCGGACGGAGCAACGTCGGCAAATCCTCGCTGATCAACCTCCTGACCGGGCGCCAGGGCTTGGCCAAAGTCTCCGGAACACCCGGTAAGACCCGACTGATCAACCACTTCCGGATCAATGACGCATGGTATCTGGTCGATCTCCCGGGATACGGATATGCCCGCACGTCGAAGGTCCAGCGCGGCGAATTCTCGCGCATCATCACCGATTATGTGCTGCGCTGCGAGAAGATGCACTACCTCTTCGTGCTGATCGACATCCGCCTTGAACCCCAACGCATCGACCTGCGGTTCATCGAGATGCTCGGACAGAACGGCATCCCCTTCGGCATCATCTTCACCAAGGCCGACAAACTCTCCAGAACCCAGCGCGAAAAGAGCATCGAACGCTTTCGTGCGGCATTGTCCGAACAATGGGAGGAGTTGCCGCCCATGCTGGTCAGCTCCTCGGAGCAGGGGCTCGGACGCGACGAGATTCTCGATTTTATCGACTCCTGTCTGAAAGTTTAACTTTTCTTGAAATTTAGCGCCCCAAAGGGCGCATTTTTTCATCCTATTATCCTATCTTTGCATCGTCAAAATCCTCGTAACCTATGGCTATCCACAAAATCAAAATCTTTTCCGGTCGCGGTTCGGAGTACCTTGCCAAGAAGATTGCCGCCAGTTTCGGCACGACACTCGGGCAGGTTGAAGTATTGCGGTTCAGCGACGGCGAGTTTCAACCCTGCTACAACGAGTCGATCCGTGGCTGCACGGTATTCATCATCCAGTCGACGTTCCCGCCTTCGGACAACCTCATGGAACTGCTCATGATGATCGATGCCGCACGTCGGGCTTCGGCATACAAGGTTGTGGCCGTGATGCCCTACTTCGGGTGGGCGCGTCAGGACCGCAAGGATCGTCCGCGGGTGCCGATCGGTGCCAAGTTGGTAGCCAATCTGTTGATGGCGGCTGGAGTCGACCGCGTGATGACGATGGACCTTCACGCCGACCAGATCCAGGGATTCTTCGATATTCCCGTGGATGCGCTCTATGCCAGCGGGATCTTCGTCCCCTACATCAAGAGCCTCAACATCGAGGATCTTTCGATTGCCGCACCCGACATGGGAGGCGCCAAGCGAGCCAACACCTACGCCAAACATCTCGGAACGCCGATCATCATCTCACACAAGGAGCGGGCTAAGGCCAACGTGGTGGGCAAGATGACGGCCATCGGCGAGGTCGAGGGCCGTAACATCCTGATCGTCGACGACATGATCGACACGGCCGGCACGATCTGCATGGCGGCCGACATGCTCATGTCGCGCGGAGCGAAGAGCGTGCGGGCAGCCATTACCCACCCCGTGTTGTCGGGTCCGGCCTACGAGCGGATCAACGACAGTGCGCTGGAGGAGGTGATCGTCACGGACACCATTCCGCTCAATCCCGACAAGGATCTGCATAAGTTCACGGTTCTTTCGGTAGCCGACATCTTTGCCGACGTCATCGAACGGGTTCACAACTACAAGGAGATCTCCTCGATCTTCTTCAAATAACCCGGAGGGGGGGGGCAAGAAGAGAGACAAGGAGAGAGAGGAGAGAGAGGAGAGAGGAGAGAGGAGAGAAGAGAGGAAAGAGAGAAGAGAGAAGAGAGGAAGAGAACACGAGCGGTGCAAGAGAACGAAAGAAAAGAAAACACGCACGCGAACAAGGTTGAGAGAACGAAAAAAAACGACTGTCACCCCTGCAATCCACATAAAAAACCGTCCACAACAGATGTTGTGGACGGTTTCATTTTCAAAGGCCTCCGAAATGATCAACCGATGTCAACCAGCGGAGCATCCGTAGGAACATTCTGTCCCTCAGCAACAAAGATCTGCTTCACCTCACCGGCATAGTCCGTCGTGATGGAGTTTTCCATCTTCATCGCTTCAAGAACCAGCACCTCGTCACCGGCCTTCACCTGATCGCCGACCTTCACCTTCAACTCGATCACACGACCCGGCAGAGGTGCCGTCACGGCCTTGCCCGTAATGACGATCGGAGCCGCTTCCGGCTCGGCAGACTTCGACTCGGCAGCGGCGGCAGCGGCAGCCTGCTTCGAGGCCTCGTAAGCCTTCACCTTTTCATTCGTCAGGAAGGTCTTCGCCACAAGCGGGAACAACTCCAGCAACAGAACCTCCTTCTCATTGGCAGCCAGTTTTACACCGCCGGCCTTCGGAAGTTCCGGATTCGGTTGCATCCGGTATTTCGACGTGTCGTAAGGCGTCTCCTCGCGGACTCCACAGATCTTGAACCGGAATTCCGGATCAATCTTCACCGGCGTCTTGCCGTATTCACCCTTCACGAGCCCCACGAATTGCGACGACTTGTTCGTATACATCGGACGCCCGGCCTTCTCGTCCAAGGCGCAGTTCACGGCCTGGGCCCCGACGATCTGCGACGTCGGCGTCACAAGGGGCGGAAGTCCTGCCGCCAGACGCACCGTCGGAATCAACTCCATGGCCCGGGGAAGAATCTCCTCGGCCTTGAGCTGCTTGAGCTGGGCAACCATGTTCGAATACATGCCACCCGGAATCTCGGCCTTCTGAACCAGTTCGTTCGGGGCCGGGAAGCCGAAGTAGGCGTCGATCTTGCGGCAGGCGTCGATCGTAGCGGCCTCGTCGTCGTCCTGGGCTGCCTTGATAGCTCGGTCGAACAGTGCGTCGATCTCGGCCGGCAGCGTGTCCGTCAGCGGGTTGAAGGGTTTCGGTTCGGGTTTCTCGACGCCGAAGACCGACATGTTGAGCTCCTTGCGGATCTCACGCAGTTGCGTGTTGATCTTCGCTACGGCCTCCATATTGACCCCAAGATCGATACCCAGCTTCTTGCAGAAGACGTAGACCAGCTCGATGGCCGGAGCACCCGTTCCTTCGGCAAAATACCAGCAGTTCGTATCGACGATGTCGACGCCTGCAATGATGGCGGCCAGCACCGATGCCAACCCGTACCCCGGCGTGCAGTGGGTGTGGAAGTCGACCGGGATCGAAAGATTCTGTTTGAAGAGCCGGACAAGCGTCGCAACACGGCGCGGGGGAATCAACCCCGACATGTCCTTGATCGTGATCATGTCGGCACCCAGAGCGGCCATCTGACGGGCCTTGTCCAGGAAATAGGCATCGGTGAAGACCGGAGCCGGATTCTTCTTGCCCTTGAGTTTGTCCCAGAAGCTCAACTCGGGATATTTCGGGTCTACCGTATAGCAGACGGCGCAGTCGGCGATGCCGCCGTACTGTTTGACATATTTCACCGTGGATTTCACGTTGTCGACATCGTTCAGCGCATCGAAAATACGCATGATGCCCAGCCCGCTCTCGATCGAATTGCGGCAGAAGCCGTCGATGATTTCATCCGTGTAGGGCGAATAACCGAAAAGATTGCGACCCCTGGAGAGCGCCGTGAGTTTCGAAACGTTGCCGACAGCCTTGTAGATCGTCTCCAGGCGTGTCCACGGATTCTCGTTCAGATAACGCATTACCGAGTCGGGGACAGCACCTCCCCAAACCTCCATTGCGTAGAAATTCGCATCCTTGTAGAACGGAAGGCAGCGATCGATCTGTTCCTGGTTCATACGCGTTGCGAAAGACGACTGTTGTCCGTCCCGCAGCGTCAGGTCTCTGATTTTGAGATTTCTTGCCATTTGTATTCCGATTTTACTGTTATTTCAATAACAAAGGTAATAAAGCCGTACGAAATTACAACTTTTTTGCGAGAATTTTTCACAAAAAGCGTTCGTAAAGATTACTTTCCGTCAGAAAAGGCCGTCCGAGGAGGTCGGAAAGGGGTGATTTTCAACCACAGACGTGGCCGCCGTCAAGGTATTTGCACTTGAAAAGATTCACGAAATAGACGAACATCGCCAACAGCAGCGGCCCGAAGATCACGCCCATGAAGCCGAAGAGGGACAAACCGATGAAGACGCCGAAGATCGTGATAAGCGGATGGGTGTGAGCCATGCGCTTCTGCATGAGGAAGCGGACGACATTGTCCACATGCGTAACGACCAGCGAACCGTAGAGTACCAGCCCGACAGCCGGAGCCCAGGCTCCGGTCAAGGCCATGTATGCGGCCAGCGGGATCCAGATCAGAGCCGTTCCGACAATCGGGATGATCGTGGCAAAACAGGTCAGCACGCCCCAGAACAACGGGCTCGGAGCCCCGAAGATCAGATAGCCGACATAGGCCACACAACCCTGAATCACGGCCAACAGGGGTATTCCGATGGCATTCGAACGGACGATCAGATGAATTTCATGCATGACGTTGCGTGAAATCCGCCGGTCAAAGGGCATCATGGCGCTGCAATAGTCCTCCATGTGCCGGCCGCCGATAAGCATGAAGTAGAGTACGAAGAGCAGCACCACGAGATTGACGGCAAAATCGGCCATTCCCGTCACGACCCACTGCCCCACCCGAGGGATGTAGCCGACGAGCCAACGCACGTTGGCCTCCGACCAGAGTTCATAACCCGTCCGCTCCTCGATCAGCTCGACAAGATGCTTCACCGGGACGATGAACGACCGCGGATCAACGACGATACCCTGGATCTTGACCACGATCATCCAGCCGATCAGCGAAACGGGAATCAGAAAGCAGATCACCGCCTCACCCAACAAGACCGTTGCGGCGAGACTCCGACGCCAATGCCGGCGTTCGGTCAGCAGCCACATCTGACGCCGCAAGAGAATATAAATCGTGACTGCGCCGAGCAACCCGCCCAGAAAAGGCACAATCTTGAGAAAGATTGTGATTCCGAGCACGGCGATCAACACGAAGAGCGAATAGCGGCCGTATTTTTCCCGTATGGACAGCATACGCGGGCTCCGTGCAAGGAGTGTGCCGCGGCGCTTCGCGAAGTGGGCGGACCTGCCTTCGGGAAACGGGCCGGAAGGGACCGCCCGAAGAGACACCGCCCGATCAGGAAGAATACGAACAAACCGCAGGGCGCAAGATGCGGGGAAGAGCGCCGGAGAGGATCACAGCAATCGGGCACGCAACGCGGCACACGACGACTCCGGATCCTGATGATCGAAGAGAAAACCGTGAATGCCCAAATGTTCGGCCGTGGAGACGTTGGCCGGACGATCGTCGATGAAGAGAGTCTCCGAAGGATTCAGCGCATAGCGTTCGAGCAGGATTTCATAGATCCGGGGTTCGGGTTTCACGGTGAGCTCCTCGCACGAAATGACCTCGCCGTCGAAGAGTCCATAGACCGGGAAGCGGCGCAGATGGGCGATGAATTCATGCGCCATATTCGAAAGGACATAGAGCCGATAGCGTCCCGAAGCCTTCAGATCCCGGACCAGGCGCTCGGTGACGGGAATGGGCTCCTGCAAATCGATGGCCTGTTGGAGCACCTCGGCGCAACGGACGCGGGATTGCCCCGTCATGGAGGCAAGGGTGTCAGTCACCTTCTCCAGCGTATTGGTACCGCGGTCATACTCCTCCCAGAAGCGCGGCATCTGCGGAGCCCGCAGGAAGCTGAAATAGCCCAACAGATCCGCATCACACTTCCGTTTGTCTCGGGCAAAGAGGACACCGCCCAGATCGAAAACGATATTTTTCATGGTTTCAGATTTCGGGTGCAAAGATACGCAACGGGAGGTGCAGAAGCAAATTTCCGCGACGGTTCCGCCCACTTGCGACAGAAAAAGAGACGGTTCTCCGCAGAGAGCCGTCTCAAGGATTGCAGAATCCGGAAGCGAAGCGTTCGGGCTGCCGGGTGGTTCATGCATCCGGCTGCCGGGTGGTTCATGCATCCGGCCGCCGCGCGATTCATGCATCCGGCCGCCGCGAGGTCATGCATCCGGCCGCCGCGCGATTCATGCATCCAGCCCCCGGGAGGTCATGCATCCGGCCGCCGGAAGGTCCGTGCATCCCGGCCACCTCCCCGCTCCGCCCCTTGCGTCTCCGGTCAGAAGAGGTGCCAGGCCACCGTAAGGCCTGCCATGACGATCGAAACCATCGACATCAGCTTGATGAGGATGTTCAGCGACGGACCCGATGTATCCTTGAACGGATCGCCCACCGTATCGCCTACGACCGTGGCCTTGTGGCACTCGGAGCCCTTGCCGCCGAAATGCCCCTCCTCGACCATCTTTTTGGCGTTGTCCCACGCACCGCCGGCATTGGCCATGAAGACCGCCAGCACGAAGCCTGAACTCAGGCCGCCGACCAACAGTCCCATCACGCCGGCCACCCCGAAGATCAACCCCACGACCACCGGAACAATAATCGCCAACAGACTCGGGAACAGCATCTCCCGCTGCGCCCCACGTGTCGAGATAGCCACACAACGCGCATAATCGGGAGTTCCCTCACCGGTCAGAATGCCCTTGATCTCGCGGAACTGTCGACGCACCTCCTGCACCATACTCTCTGCGGCGCGACCCACGGCATTCATCGTCAGTCCACAGAACAGGAACGACATCATCTCCCCGATAAAGATACCGATCAGCACCGTCGGATTCATCAGCGAGATATGGTAATAGTCCATGAAGTCGAGGATCGAGGCATCCTGCACGAAGCGCGTCGTACCGTTCGGCAGATCGAGCATCGTCACGCCGTTATGCAGCAGTCCGATGCGAATCTCCTCGATATAGGAGGCCAGCAGCGCCAGAGCCGTCAGGGCCGCCGATCCGATAGCGAAGCCCTTGCCCGTGGCGGCCGTCGTATTGCCCAGCGCATCAAGGGCGTCGGTGCGTTTGCGCACCTCGGGCCCCAACCCGCTCATCTCGGCATTGCCGCCCGCATTGTCGGCGATCGGTCCGTAGGCGTCCGTTGCCAGCGTGATGCCCAGCGTCGAGAGCATACCCACCGCCGCAATGCCGATGCCATAGAGCCCCAGCGAAAGGTTTTGCGGTGCCAGCATGTTCTCGACATCGAAGCCGATGGCGCACAGATAGGCCAGAATGATCGCCACGCCGATCGTCACGACCGGAACGGCCGTCGAAATCATGCCCGAACCCACACCCGCGATGATGACCGTTGCGGGGCCGGTCTGCGAACTGCCGGCGAGCTTCTGCGTCGGTTTGTAGGAGTGCGAGGTGTAATACTCCGTGGCCTGACCGATGACGATACCGGCCACGAGTCCCGTGATGACCGAGAAGGAGAGACCGAACCAGTTCTGGATGCCGAGCAGATAGAGAATACCGAAGGTCGCCAGGGCGATGAGCAGCGAACTGAAATTGACGCCCACCCCCAGCGAATGCAGCAGATCGCGCATCGAGGCACCCTCCTTCGTCCGCACGAGGTAGATGCCCAGGATCGACAGCACGATACCCACGGCCGCAATCAGCATCGGAGCCAGTACGGCCTTCAGCTGCAGGGCCTCGCTGCCGGCCGTGGCAAAGGCCGCCGCACCGAGGGCCGCCGTGGCCAGAATCGATCCGCAATAACTTTCGTACAGGTCGGCACCCATACCGGCCACATCACCCACATTGTCACCCACGTTGTCGGCAATCGTCGCCGGATTGCGCGGGTCGTCCTCCGGGATGCCCGCCTCGACCTTGCCCACCAGGTCGGCACCCACATCGGCCGCCTTCGTATAGATACCGCCGCCGACACGCGCAAAGAGCGCCTGCGTCGAGGCGCCCATGCCGAAGGTCAGCATCGTCGTGGTGATGACCACCAGTTTCTGCGGTCCGGCCACATCGACAAAGGCGTTCAGCACGATATACCAGAACGAAATGTCGAGCAGGCCCAGCCCCACGACCACGAGCCCCATCACGGCGCCGCTGCGGAAAGCCACCTTCAGTCCGCGGTTCAACGATTGCCGTGCGGCATTGGCCGTACGTGCCGAGGCATAGGTTGCCGTCTTCATGCCGAAGTAGCCGGCCAGTCCCGAGAAGAATCCGCCCGTCAGGAAGGCAAAGGGCACCCAGCCGTTCTGTACTCCGGCACCATAGGCCAGATAGGCGAAGAAAAGCGCCAGAATCACGAATACCAGGCCTACGACCTTATACTGCTGCCGCAGATAGGCCATGGCACCCTTGCGTACATGATCGGCAATTTCGCGCATGCGATCCGTGCCCTCGTCCTCGCGCTTCATCAGCCGATAGAAGGCCCACGCGAAGAGCAACGCCACGATCGAGGCCGCCGGGACGACCCAGAAAATGGTTGGAATGTTCATAGTTGATTGCGTTTAGGTTGTATCTTTACAAATATAAGAAAAAAAATCGGGACTCCAGGTCCCGATTTTCAAAAAGTTGATCCCCCGGATCCTGCGATCCGGCACGGCAACCCGCATCAGCTGCCGAAGTTGTCGTAGAGAATGTTCTCCGGCGGTACGCCCAGCGAGTCGAGCATCTTCACCACCGACGCGATCATCATCGGAGGTCCGCACATGAGGTAGATGCAGTCCTCCGGTGCCTGATGGTTTTTCAGGTAGTTCTCGTAGAGGACGTTGGCCACGTAGCCCGGCGTATAGGGGATGCCGGCGGCATCGGCCTCCGGATCCGGACGGTCCAGCGCCAGGTGGAACGAGAAATTCGGGAACTCCTTCTCGATCTCGTGGAACTCGTGCAGGTAGGGAGCCTCCTTGAGCGCACGCGCTCCGTACCAGAACGATACCGGACGCTTCGTCTTCTCGGTCTTGAACAGGTGCATGATGTGGCTGCGCATCGGTGCCATGCCGGCGCCGCCGCCCACGAAGATCAGTTCCTGCGTGTCGGGCAGGTTGTCCGGCAGGAAGAACTCCCCGTAAGGACCCGAAATCGTCACCTTGTCGCCCGGCTTGCGCGAGAAGATGTACGACGAGCAGATGCCCGGATTCACCTTCATGAACGTTCCCGTGGCACGGTCGAACGGCGGCGTGGCGATACGGATGTTCAACATGATGATGTTGCCCTCGGCCGGGTGGTTGGCCATCGAGTAGGCGCGGAACGTCGGCTCGGGGTTCGTCGCAACCAGATCCCACATCTTCATCCGGTCCCAGTCGGCACGGTACCGCTCGTCGATGTCCATGTCCGAGAACTTGATCGCATCGTACTTCGGAATATCGATCTGGATGTAGCCGCCGCTGCGGAACTTCAGGTTCTCACCCTCGGGAAGTTTCACCACGAACTCCTTGAGGAAGGTCGAGATGTTGCGGTTCGAAACCACCATGCACTCCCACTTCTTCACACCCAGAACCGACTCCGGAACATGGATCTTCAGATCCTGCTTCACCTTCACCTGGCAACCCAGCCGCCAGTGATCCTTGGCCATCTTGCGCGTGATGAAGCCCGTCTCCGTGGGCAGCAGGTCGCCGCCGCCCTCCAGAACCTGACACTTGCACATGCCGCACGATCCGCCTCCTCCGCAGGCCGACGGAAGGAATACCTTGTTGTTGGCCAACGTCGACAGAAGCGTCGATCCGCTCTCCGTCGTGATGACCCGCTCGCCGTTGTTGATGTCGATCGTCACGGCCCCCGAGGTGGTCAGCTTCGCCTTGGCATACAGCAGCAGAGCCACCAGCACCAGCGTAATGACCAGAAAGGCCACGATCGCTATGATAATCGTTGTAGTCATTGTTGTGAATTCGCTTGGTTTAGAACTGAATGC
>CALUKK010000011.1 GCA_944321205.1 uncultured Alistipes sp. | reverse complement strand
ACAACCTGGTCTACCGTCTGGGCAAGATCAACATCTTCCCGGATTACGATCCGACGGAGATCCGCAACGATACGACGCTCCTTTCGCGTCTCGATACGCTCGATTACCGCGGTCTGAACATCATCTATGAGCGGCGTCCGAGTCTCCGCCCGCGGGTGTTGCGACAGACCGTACCGCTCTATCCGAACTACGTCTACAACTCGTCGCGGGTCGATCGGGCCTATGCGGATCTGATGTCGCTGGGATATTTCAAAAGCACGCGGATCGCCTTCGAAGAGCAACCGCTTGCCGCCGATTCGATGAATTATGTCTCCTTTATCGGCGAGACAACCGACTCCACGCGGCGGCTTACCCGGGAAGGTTATCTGACGTGCAACATTCTCTGTACGCCGACGTTGAAACAGAGCGTGAAGGTCGATCTGGAGGGGAGTACGACGTCGAGTTTCTATGGTCTGAAGGCCACGGTGGGGTATCAGAACCGGAATATCTTCCGGGGTGCGGAGTCCTTCGACGTGTCGTTTGCCGCAGGTTACGAGTTCATGAAGGCCCCGGATGCGCTGAAAAAACGCGCCACGGAGTTCGGAATCACCGCGGGACTGACCTTCCCGCGCTTCCTGGCCCCGTGGCACGTGCGCCGTTTCCGGAACGTGAATCAACCGCGGACGAAGATCGAGTTGGCGGTGAATTTCCAGGACCGCCCGTATTATGCGCGCACGCTGTCGAGTGCGGGTCTGACCTACTCCTGGACAAACAACCGTTATTCGAGTTTCTCGCTGCGGCCCGTCGACATCAACGTGATCGACATGACGCGTCCCGTGGATCCGCAGTTTCTGGGAAGCACTCAGAACAAGTATCTGATCAACAGTTTCCAGACGCAGTTCATCGGCGGGCTCTCGTTCGGATACAGCTACAACAACCAGCGCAAGAATTTCGGTGGCAATGCCACGACGATCCGTTTCAATGCCGAAACGGCCGGTAATCTGATCGATGCCGTAGAGCACGCCTTCTTCTCGCCGGCGGCCGGCAAGGATTACTATACGATCTTCGGCATCCAGTATTCGCAGTATTTCCGTACGGACCTGAGCATCAGCCGCAAGATCATGCTCGGGGATGTGACGGCGCTGGTCGGACATCTCTACGGTGGTGTGGCCATGGCTTACGGGAATTCACAGTCGGTGCCTTTCGATCGGCAGTTCTATTGCGGCGGCAGCAACGGAATGCGTGGCTGGACGCCCCGGACGCTGGGGCAGGGCTCCGTACCGAATCCCCACAACGACTATCCGGTACAGACGGGAGACGTGAAACTGGAGGCCAATCTGGAGTTGCGTTTCCCGATCTGGGGGATGATTCATGGTGCGACCTTCTTCGATGCGGGTAATATCTGGTATATCCGCCAGAATCCGGCCGAATATTCGGACGAGGCGGTCTTCCATTTCGACCGTTTCTACAAGCAGCTGGGTTTCAATACGGGACTCGGACTGCGCTTCGACATCAAGTTTGCGGTCTTGCGCCTCGACTGGGGTATTCAGCTGCACAATCCGAACAACCCGGCGGGCGAACGGTGGATCCACAATTTCAAGTGGAAAAACACGGCGCTGAATTTCGGAGTGGGTTATCCGTTCTAAGCGCGGCGGGTCTTGCCTGGCAGCCGTAGCCTGTTTCCCATCGTTCCGCTCCGGCTGGCTGCTTCGCCGTGGACTGTTGCTTCTCCGTTCTGGTCTGGCCGGCTGTTCTGCCGAGGCTTGTCTTCTCTCCGGTCCGCTCTGGCTGGCAACTCCGCCGTGGACTGTGGCCCACGGGCCCGGCCTGTCCGGCCCCCTCTTCCCTCTCCCCTCTCAACGGATCCTAGAACGGATATCCGATGGCCAGATGGAATCCCAAACCATCCTTGAAACTGGAGATGTTGTAGTAGCCCCGCTTGTCGGGATTCGGATAGGGGGTGTGGAGCCCGATGCCCAGATCCGCCCGGATAACCAGATAACTGATGTCGTAACGCAGCCCGAATCCCGTTCCCAGGGCAACCTCCTTCAGGAAGGAGTTCCACTTGAACCGGGCTCCCGGACGATTGGGGTCGTTTTTCAGCAGCCAGACATTCCCCGCATCGAGAAATACGGCGCCATTGAGCCGTCCCATGATTCCGAATCGATATTCGATGTTGGCTTCGAGCTTGAAGTCTCCCGTCTGGTCGAGATACCCGTCGCTGTCGTCCAGCGGTGGACGATAGCTGCCCGGACCGATCGAACGGACGGTGAAGGCCCGGATGCTGTTGGCTCCGCCGATATAGAACTGCTCGCTGTAAGGCATGACCTCGGAGTTGCCATAGGCGTATCCCACCCCGATCAGAAACCGGGTCGCAAGCCAGTTGTTGCGTTGCCCGATACGATGGTAGAACTTCACCTCGCTGACCTCCTTGACGAATTGCGAAAATTGATTCCCGAAAAGGGTCTGAGGATGCCGCTCGCCTGCGGCCCGGAGAATTGCGGAGAGCAGATTCCCGGCCGAGGTGATGCTGTTCTGCCAGTAGAAACGCCGGTTGCCGGTAGCTCCGTAGCTGCGGTCGAAGGTATAGGTGTAGCCGATCGAGGGGACGAACTGGTTGCGGAAACTCATGGCTATCGAGGGATTCTCGGCCATGGTCTGATCGAAACTCTCGGTCGTGTGGAGGAGCCGGTTGTAGGTGAGGCGGAAGACCGTCAGATCATGGTGTGAATAGTCCGAGGTCTGGAACCGATATCCCGCCGAACCGCTGAAGGCTATCAGATGGAAAAACTGGGGACGATTCATCAGGTCGACACCCAACTGAAACGAGGTGCTGCCCGGATTCCGCAGTTGTCTTACCCAGCGTGCGGGCAACAGCAGCCGGGGCAGATTCAGCGACGTGTTGAGTCCCAGTTCGTAGGAGTTGAGTCGGGAGGTTCGTCCTCCGGAGTTTTTGTTGCCGGTCTGCCATTCATAGGAGCCGTTGAGTTTGACGTCGAGGACTTCGCCGCCGTGGAAAAGGTTGTTGTTGCTGACCTTGAGCGTGAGCCCCGGCCCGATGAAACTGTTGGATTTCGAGGTGACGTCGGTTTCGAGGGCAACCTCCAGGGGATAATCCATCTGTGCATCGATCCGCACGTCGAGCGAGTCCTCTCCGCGCAGCGAATCGAGCGGAGTGACGGAGAGATTCACCGAACGGAAGATGCCGAGTTTGTTGAGTTCCGTTTGGGTACGGTTTTGTGCCTCGACGGTGAAGAGTTCGCCGGGACTCAGCGTCAGAATCCGGTTCAATACCCGGGGGCGGACCTTCTTCGGCTGCTGGGCGATCACCGTGGCCTTGCGGATCCGGAGTGTGTCGAAAGGTCCGGGGTGGAGATTGCGGAGCCGGATTGTGACAGCTCCCACCCGATAGGGTTTGAGTGCCGCCTGTGGCAGATTGGGCTTCAGGGAGAGCCGCAACGCGACTCGTTGCGGTTGGAGCGTCGTATCGGCCAGATATTCCAGATAATCCGGGCGGAAGAAGTAGTACCCGAGTCCGCGCAGTGTCGAGGCGATGCGCTGTTGTTCGGCGGAGAGCGAGTCGAGGTTGTATTGTGCACCGCTGCGGAGCAGCGAGGTGGCACGAAGACTGTCGACGAGGGTGGACATGGCGTCGTTGACCTTCGGATAGACGATCTCTCCGTAGAACCACGGCGGGGCGACACGCAGGGTGTAGTCCACTTTGGCCTTGCGGCCCTTTTTGCGGTAGCGCAGCGAGTCGGAGGCCTGCGAACCGAAATACCCGAAGTTCTCGAGGGCCTGCACGGCCACCTGGGTCCGCAGACCGGGCTGTACCTTCGAGATGAGCACGGGATCCTTGGCCAGCCGCTTGTAGAACCAGTATTTGAACCCCTTTTCACGAGGGGTGTAGCAGTAGTTCCAGGCCCACAGCCCCAGGGGAAACGGGGTTCGGACGTAGGGTGCATAGAGCGGATTGTTCGGGGCCACGGAGAGCGGTTCCCGGGCGGCATCTTCCGCTGCGGCCGAGAGAACAACGCCCGAATCAGGTTGTATCCGCAGGTGTTTGACCCCCGTATAGAGGACCTCGCCCGCGGGGATCCGGCGGGTCGTGGAGCAGGCTGTCAGCAGAAGCAGCCCCGCCGCGAGGGCGAGTTTTCTATTGAGGATCGTCTTCATGGCTGTTCGTTTTTGCCGAGTGGGGTCGTGACGAGCGGAAGAGGTCTCCCAGTCGTGAGAGTCGTTTGCGGATGACAAAGCCCACACCGGTTTCGGTGATCTCCCCTTCAAGAATGCTCTCGTAGCCGCTGTGCCGGAAGACCTTGATATACATGTTGTCCCGTTTGTCGAGCATGTATTCGATCGAGATGTCGTCGATGAGGTTCTCCTTGAGATTCTGCGAGGGATCGGTGGCGGTACTGAATTTTCCGCCGATGACGGCACGGATCCGGTTGCTGAAGAGGTTTTTCGAGAGTCGGTAGGAGTAGTCGGTCCGTTGTCCGTTGGGGTCGTCCTGACCGTAGGAGTCGATGCCGAACGAGAGATCGACCCCCTTGAGGTTGTTTTGTGCCCATTGGTTCAGCTCCTTTTGGATGAAGGTGTTGAGCGGATTCTCGGCACTGACCCGGGCGGTGGTTCCCGGACCTGTATAGGTGTTGTATATCAGAAGGTTCATCGCCTGATTGGCCCGTTGTTCGGCCGTCAGCGAGTTGAGCTGGTTCTGCATCGTAAGGTCCTCGGGCGCCGAGAGTCCGAAACTGATCTCCAGATCGGTGAGCGTGTTGCGGATGTTGATCGAGATGTTGAAATTCACCGCCCGGGAGTCCTGCCCGTCCGTGGAGACGTTGGCCCGGACGCTCTCCACGGCCGTGATGTTGAACGACGGATCGGCCAGATCTCCCAACCATTCGACATAGCCTCCGGGTTGAATGCGGAAGATCTTGGTGGCGATGATCGGCGGATTGTAACGTACGGTACCCCCGGAGAGCAGGTAGCGACCCGAGAGCCGCGTGTCACCCAGCGGATTCATCGTGAAGGTGAGATTCCCGCCGCCCTGCAGATCGATGCGGTTGCTGCCGTCGGTCGAGAGGTCCACGGCGGCCTTGACATCGTTGTTGATATCGACGTTCAGAGCGACATCCAGACCTCCGATCCGTACGGGTGGCAACTCCTCGAAGGGCTCACGATTGTCGAGTTCGTTGAACGAGACGAAGGAGACCAGACTCTGCGATTGCTCCTTGACCTCCAGCGGGGAACTCTGCATGACGTAGTTGATGTCCGTGCCTCCGAGCAGTGCGGCGTTCCCCCGTACGACCAGCGCGTCGATGGCTCCGCGGATCGAGGTGTTCAGATCGAGATAGGCCTCTCCGTAGACCGTTGTGCGCTCTTTGCGGGGGACGTTCACGAACTGGAAGTCCGCAGCCTGCAAACGCAGGTCGGCGGTTATGCGTTGCAGGTTGGAGAGATCCGTCTGTCCGTCGATGGTCAGGGACTGCCGGTTCGGGGCAAGGATGGCATACCGGTCGAAGCGCAGACGGCTGTCGTCGAAACGGAGCGTATCCTCCGCAAGCCGGAACGACGTGTCGATCATCGGTACCCGGATGTCGGTTCCGGAGAACCGAACTCCTCCGTTGAGGAG
>CALUKK010000010.1 GCA_944321205.1 uncultured Alistipes sp. | reverse complement strand
AAATGCAATAGGGCATGTAGACGAAGGTCGAGACGCCGAGCACCGTGGCCTGCGTCATGCCGCACGAATTCCACGGGATCAGTACCGAGCAGACCGTGGCCGAATCCTCCACCGAACGGCTCAGAAGCCGCGGTTCAAGACCCCGTTCGGCATAAAGATCCTTGAACAGCCGGCCCGAAAGGATGATCGAGATATACTGGTCGGCCGTGCAGAGGTTGAAGAAGATCCCCGCCCCGACGGTCGAGGCCACGGCCGAGAAGGTCCTCCGCACCCAGCGCAGGAAGATCTCCGTGAGCGAACGCAGCATGCCGCTCCCGGTCATCACCCCGCCGAAACACATGGCACAGATGATCAGCCAGACGGTATTGAGCATGCCGGCCATGCCGCGTGTGGCGACGAGTTCGTCGAGTTGGGGCGTACCCGTCGGGATGGCCGTAGAGCCGAAACAGGTGGTCAACACCCCGCGGAAGGCCGTCATGGCGTCGAGTTCCGTACCGCCGCCGATCTGCATGACCAGATGAGGCTGCGCCGCCAGCATCGCCACACAGGCAAAGACCGCGGCACAGAACAACGTCACGATCGCCGGCAGCTTCCGAACGATGAGCACCCCCGTGGCCACCGGAACGAGGAGCAGCCAGGGCGAGATGTGGAACGTCGCGGCAAGGGTTTCGGCATAGAGCTCGGCATGCGTCGAGGCACCATGATCAAGCGTCAGACCCGCCACGGTGAAGACGCCCAATGCAACGAGCATCGACGGAACTGTCGTATAGAGCATGTAGCGGATATGGGTAAAGATCGGGACCCCGACGGTCGACGAGGCCAGCACCGTCGTATCGGACAACAGCGAGAGCTTGTCGCCGAAGTAGGCGCCCGAGATGATCGCGCCGGCAACCCACCCCTCGGGGAAGCCCATGGCCTGACCGATACCCATCAGTGCGACGCCGATGGTGGCGATGGTCGTCCACGAACTGCCGGTCATCAGCGACACGATGGCGCAGATGGCACACGACGCAACCAGGAAAAACGAGGGATGAAGGATCTGCAATCCATAATAGATCATCGTGGGCACCACGCCGGAGATCATCCACGTACCGGCAATGGCACCGATGAGCAGCAGAATCAGGATGGCCGAGGCCGAGGCGCGGATATTGTCGATGATGGCCTCTTCGAGCACCTGCCAGCGACATCGGTAGATGCCGATCGAGAGCATCACGCAGACCGATGTGGCCGAAAGCAGCGCGATCTGGCTGCCGCCGTCGATGGCCCCGCCGCCGAAGGCGCGGATCACCACATAGAGCAGTAACGTCAAGACGACCAGCGGGATGGCCGAGATCCAGGGAGAGGGTTGTTTTCCGGTTGTTTCCTTCATGGCGCAGGTTCGATGTTTCCGAGGGGCAAAAGTACGAATTTTCGGCAAAAATTACGCTTTTACGGTTCGCTTCGCCAGGGTTTGACACAAGTTTTTCCCCGAAAATGGTCTCCGGATTCCTTTTTTTCGTTATCTTTAACCTCCCAACGCGCCGTCCGGGCCGAATCCGGCGACGCCGGCCGACAACACCCGATATGCTGCGAAACGTCATTCGATTCTATATGGAGGGATTCCGGGAGATGACCCTCGGGCGCACGCTCTGGGCCATCATTCTCATCAAGCTGTTCGTGCTCTTCGCCGTGATGAAGCTCTTCTTCATGCCCGACCCGCTGGCGGGCCGAAGTGCCGAGGAGCGCTCGTCGCACCTGCTCGAGGAGCTTACCCCCGCATCGGCACTTCACTCCCCCGCATCGCTCTCCCCCGCGACCGCAGATCCGCCTGCGGCTTCCTCCGGCACGGTCGCCCCGGATGCCGCTCCAACCGTCGCCTCCACCGGATCGGGGCACCCCGCCACCCCGGCTGCTTCCACAGCCCCGGCATCCCGCTCCGATGCGCAGGCCAACTCCGCTCAGAACCTTAAAAAACGCTGATACCTTATGTTTACCGACTACCTATCGACCGTTGACTGGTCGCGGGCCCAATTCGCCATGACGGCCATCTACCATTGGCTGTTTGTTCCGCTGACACTCGGTCTCGGAGTGCTCGTCGCCCTGATGGAGACCCAGTATGTCCGCACCGGAGACGAATTCTGGCGCCGCACCACGAAATTCTGGATGCGCCTGTTCGGCATCAACTTCGCCATCGGCGTGGCCACGGGACTGATCCTCGAGTTCGAATTCGGAACCAACTGGTCCAACTACTCCCACTTCGTGGGCGACATCTTCGGCGCCCCGCTGGCCATCGAGGGGATCTTTGCCTTCTTCCTCGAGGCGACCTTCGTGGCCGTGATGTTCTTCGGCTGGGGAAAGGTCTCCAAGCGCTTTCACCTGACGGCCACCTGGCTTACGGCCATCGGCGCCAACCTCTCGGCCTGGTGGATCCTGGTGGCCAACGCCTGGATGCAGCACCCCGTGGGCTGCGACTTCAACCTCGACACCGTGCGCAACGAAATGACCTCGTTCGCCGAGGTGGCCCTCTCGCCCGTGGCCGTCAACAAGTTCTTCCACACGGTCACCTCGTCGTTCACCCTGGCGGCGCTGTTCGTCGTCGGCGTGAGCGCCTAGTACCTGCTGCGCGGCCGCGAAAAGCGCATGGCCTCGAAGAGCATCGCCCTGGCATCGGTCTTCGGACTGCTCTTCGCCCTGCTGACCGCCTACACGGGTGACCGCTCGGGCGCCATCGCCGCCCAAACCCAGCCCATGAAGCTGGCCGCCATGGAGGCCCTCTACGACGGAGAGCAGGGAGCGCCGCTCACGGTCATCGGCGTGCTGCGGCCGGAGTCCGAACGACGCACGAACGACGACGCCTTCCACTTCAAGATCGACATTCCGAAGTTGCTCTCGGTGATGAGCTTCCGGGACGCGGAGGCCTACATCCCCGGCATCAACGACCTGCTCGAAGGCGATGCGCAGCGGGGCATCCTGTCGGCCGAAGAGAAGATGCTTCGGGGCCGGGTGGCCGTCGGTGAGCTGGCCCGCTACCGCAAAGCCCGCAACGCCGGCGATACGGTCACAATGGCGGAGGTAAGCCGTCTTTTCGACCGCTCGACTCCCGAGGGCGAAGCCTTCCTGCGCAATTATTTCGCCTACTTCGGCTACGGATACATCGACCGTCCCGAACAGCTCGTTCCGAACGTGCCGCTGCTTTTCTACTCGTTCCGCGTGATGGTCGGCGCCGGGTGCTTCTTCATCCTGCTGCTGGCCGTCGTCTGGTGGCTGAACCGCCGCGACCGCCTCGCCTCGAAACGCTGGCTGCTGTGGGTGGCCGTCTGGACCATTCCGCTCGCCTACATCGCCTCGCAGGCCGGATGGGCCGTCGCCGAGGTGGGACGCCAGCCCTGGGCCATCCACGAAATGATGCCCGTCAGCATCGCCGCCTCGAAGATCCCCAGCGGTTCGGTCACCACGACCTTCATCCTCTTCCTGGTGCTCTTCACCGCCCTGCTCATCGCCGAACTGAGCATCCTCTTCCGCCAAATCAAACTCGGACCGAAAAACGACTAAACCATGGATACGCTGTCACTGCTTCAACACTACTGGTGGTTTCTGATCGCGCTGCTGGGCGCCCTGCTGGTCTTCCTGATGTTCGTCCAGGGCGGCCAGGCCCTCCTCTACCGCCTCGGACACTCGGAGGAGGAGCGCAATCTGATCGTCAACTCGCTGGGCCGCAAGTGGGAACTGACCTTCACGACGCTGGTTACGTTCGGCGGCGCCTTCTTCGCCTCGTTCCCGCTCTTCTACTCCACGTCGTTCGGCGGTGCGGTCTACGTCTGGATGGCCATCCTGTTCTGCTTCGTGCTGCAGGCCGTGGCCTATGAATACCGCCGCAAACCCTCGAACGTCTTCGGCGAGCGGACCTTCGACGTCTTCCTGATGATCAACGGAATCCTCGGTCCGCTGCTTATCGGCACGGCCGTCGGAACCCTCTTCACGGGGGCCGAATTTACGGTCGACCGCCTCAACCTGGCCGGACAGGGCGGTGCCGCCGTCATCTCGCAATGGAGCTCGCCCTGGCACGGTCTGGAGGCCGTCGCCAACTGGCGCAACGTGCTGCTGGGCGTGAGTGTCACACTGCTGACGCTGACCCTGGCGTGCCAGTATCTGATCAACGACGTCGACGACGAGACGCTCCGCCTGCGGGCCCGCAACCTCATGCGCCGCACGGCGCCGGCCTTCGTCCTTCTCTTTGTCGTCTGGCTCGTCGCGCTGCTCATGTCGGACGGCGCCACGGCCGATGCCGCAGGTCATATCTCGATGGAACCCCACAAGTATCTCCACAACCTGTTGGAGATGTCCTATGTGACCGCCGGGCTGCTCGTCGGCGTGGTGGCCGTGTTGTGGAGCATCCGGCTGGGGTGGAGCGGCCGCCGCAGCGCCATCTGGTTCGGCGGCGCGGGAACGGTGCTCACGGTACTGGCTCTGCTGCTGACGGCCGGCTGGAACCAGACGGCCTACTATCCGTCGCTGAGCGATCTGCAATCGTCGCTTACCATCGCCAACTCCTCGTCAAGTCTCTTCACGCTGCGGGTCATGGCCTGGGTATCGCTCTTCATTCCCTTCGTGGTGGCCTATATCTGGTACGTATGGCGGGCTCTGAACCGACGTCCGCTGACCCGCAAGGAGCTGCACGAGGGCGGGCATCAATATTGATCTTCCCCGACAACCACGAAAAAAAGAGCGAAGGCATGAACCTTCGCTCTTTTTCTGTCCGCTCCGGGTATCCGGCGGGAAGCCTCCTGCGGGAGAGTGCCCACGGGCGGTTCTCCCCTCCGATCGGGCCCGGCGCCGCCTACTTCGTCTCCCCGGCAGGACCGCCGCCGAAGGGATACTGATGCTCGTGCACGTCGTCGAAACGCATGCCCTTTTCGTAGGTCTTCATGGCGCGGCGCGACATGCCCATCGACGAGAATCCGCCGTCGTGGTAGAGATTCTGCATCGTCACCTTGCGCGTATAGTCCGAGAAGAGCGTCAGCACGTAATTGGCACAATCCTCCGCCGTGGCGTTGCCCAGCGGCGACATGCTCTCGGCAAAGGCCATCAGATCACCCAGCCCCAGTACGCCGCTGCCTGCGGTGGTCTGCGTCGGCGACTGCGAGACGGTATTGATACGCACGTGCTTCTCACGGCCGTAGATGTATCCGAAGCTGCGGGCGATCGATTCGAGCAGCGCCTTGGCATCGGCCATGTCGTTATATCCGTAAAGCGTACGCTGGGCCGCGATGTACGACAGCGCCACGATCGAACCCCATTCGTTGATGGCGTCCTTCTTGCGGGCTACCTGGATGGCCTTGTGAAACGAGATGGCCGAAATATCAAGCGTCTTGGCCAGGAAATCATAATCCAGATCATCGTACGTACGCCCCTTGCGGACGTTGGGCGACATGCCGATCGAGTGGAGCATGAAGTCGAACTTCCCGCCGAAGTGCTCCATCGTCCGGTCGATGAGGTTCTCGAGATCCGGAACGCTCGTGGCATCGGCCGGGACGACGATCGTATGGCACTTCTCAGCCAGCTGGCTGATGGTACCCATGCGGATCGAAACGGCCGTATTGGTGAGGACAATCTCGGCTCCCTCCTCCACGGCACGTTCCGCCACTTTCCAGGCGATGGATTGCTCGTTCAGGGCTCCGAAGATCAGTCCCTTCTTACCTTTCAATAAATTTCCCATCTTGTTTTGGTTTAAAAATTCGGGCAAATATAACAATTTTTTTTCATCCAAGCGGTTGCAGGGCACCAAGTCGCTATCTCCGGTCGTCGGAACGGGGGGGGGCAGGAGGGGGCCGCACACGGAATTCGGAAGGTAAAAAATTGCCAGTCCGGAGATAAAAACGTAACTTTGAAACACGGGATCGAATCCCGGTTCGCCCCCAAACAACAAAAACAGTACCTTCCCAAAAACTGCATCATGAACAAACCGATCCTTTCGTTTCTCTGCACCATGACTCTTCTGTGCACCTCCTGTGGCGGAGAGGCCCCGCACCCCGCCGGACCTTACCGCATCGACATCAAGACCCGCTCGGATCTGTACGCCTGGTTCCGTTACACGCCGACACGTCCGATCGTTGTCAGCGGCCACCGCGGCGGCATGATCTCGGGCTACCCCGAAAACTGCATCGAATCGTTCGAGAAGACGCTGACACTGATGCCGTCCTTTTTCGAGATCGACCCGCGTCTGACACGCGACAGCGTAATCGTCTTGATGCATGACGCCACGATCGACCGCACGACCAACGGAACGGGACGTGTCTCCGACTACACACTGGAGGAGCTGCGGCAATTCCGGCTCAAGGACCGCGACGGGCACCTCACGGAATTCCGGATTCCAACCCTCGAGGAGGCGATCCGCTGGAGCCAGGGCAAGACGATTTTTAATCTCGACATCAAGGACGTACCCTTGGAGTTCATGTCGGACTTCATCAATCGGTTAGCGCCAAACAATGTCATGTATACGGTCCACAATGCCGACCAGGCACGACTGCTGCTCGACCGTGATCCGCAGGTCATGCTGCTGACCTGGTGCCGGAGCATGGACGACTACCGCTCGTATCGCAAGGCCGGAATTCCCCTCAGACAGACAATGGCCTACGTCGGAACCATGATGTACGGAGATTGCCAGGAGCTCTACGATACGCTTCACAACCAAGGGGTGATGTGCATGATCTCGGTAGCCACAACCCACGACCGTCGTGCCACCGAAGCCATGCGGCAGGAGGGATATAGGCTGGAACTGGCCTCAGGCTGCGACATCATCGAAACCGACTATCCCTATCTGTTTCTGAATCTGGATCTGAACCGCCCATAACCGAAAACCCGGCAGGAGGCGGCTCCGAATCGGAATACCCTCCTGCCGGGGGAAAACGGCTACAAAGGCGATCACTCCTTCAGACGGATGGAGTAGATCTGCGGCTTCCCGTTCGATTCGCCGATGACGATCCGAAGCGAATCCGCCTCGACAGACTCCGGCAACGAAAGGTTGATGAATCCATAACCCATAAAGCTTGCCGGCTCCCGGGCCGGATCGATGACTCCCCGCTGAAAACAGCTCCAGGTTCCTTGCCGACAGGCTTCGAGATCATAACGGCGGATGCTCCCGCGACCCGTAATGATCGCCACCCCGGAGAAGGATCTCCGCTGCGGGAAATGCAGCGTCAGGGTCGCGACGGAATCCCCCTGCCAGGCCGTGGAGACATCGCTGTCGACGGCATACCGCGCTCCCCAATGCAGCGTATCCCCGCCCCAGACACTCGAGGCAATGGCCCGGACCCGGGAGGCCGGGAGTTTCGCCGAGACCGGGAAGGGTCTCCCCTCCCGGATGCCGAGCCGGTCGGCCAGCTCGGTGATCCGGCGGACGTATTCCGGGCGTTGCGCCCCGTCTTTGCCCGGTGGAACATTCAACAACAGACAATTATCATTTGCCGTTGCCACATAAAAAATCTCCTCCAGTTCGTCCACGTCACGGACCGTTGTGTCGGCAGGATTCGAAAACCAGTTGCCAAGTACCGAAATCGTCTGCGTACTCTCATACGGAAGGTAATATTCCCGGCCCTTGTGCAGATAGATCTTGTTGTCGTCGGCCATCGGAAGATAGGGATCCCACAGGCGGAAATCCGCCGGAAAGTATTTGATCGTATCACCGCGGCGCATATCCACGGGTCGCTTTCCGATCGTATGGTTGACGGCGATCTGACACGCTGGCTGCAACGACTTGACAAAATCGTAAACCTCCTGGAGATACCAGTCGTCGATCTTCCGGTCCCAGGCCCCGTCGAACCAAAGTTCGCTCACGGGACCATACCCCGTCATCAGTTCCTGCAATTGATTCTTCATGAAACGGATGTAGCTGTACGGATCCTTGTCGCGGTAGGAGGCTTCGTGCCGGTCCCACAACGAATAGTAGATCGAAAAGGCAATGCCCTCATCACGACACGCATCCGAAACCACACGCACGATATCCACCTTGTTCTCCACATCGGGATGCATGACGTCATAATCCGTATACCGGCTGTCCCAGAGGCAGAAGCCGTCGTGATGCTTCACCGTCAGAACAATCGAACGCATCCCGGCCCGCCTGGCGTTGCGAACCCACGAAGCCGCCTTGCTCGCAATATCGGCAGGCGGAGCATAGCATCCGGCCGGAGTCTTACCGTTACTCCACTCCACACCCAGATAGGTATTCATGCCATAGTGAAGAAACATTCCGTACTTGCGGTCGATCATCGCCCGCTGACCCGCATTCGGCCCCGGATCCTTATCCGCCAAGACACCCGAACACGACGGGGCAAACAACATCAGTGCCAGCAACGACACCATGGCCAGCGACATCGCACAGATCCATCCTACTCTACTCATAACAACTCCGTTTTATTAGAAAGGTTCATCTCCATTTTCCAGACATCCGGTCCGGGATTCGGAACGACGGGCGGATCCCGATGTTCCGGATGTCGGTCCGTCATCACCGCTGCGGCATGACCGGCGCCGACAACTCCACGGCAATGATGGTAATTTCATCCCGCACGGGCGAAACACCCCGCAGGGTGATGGCTCCGGATCCGCGTTGCACGGCCTCAACCGGTTCATCGGTTCCGACCCGTCGGGCCCGCACGAGTTTCTGATCCGCATTCACCGGCGGAAGCGTAAAGTCCGCAGCCTCGTATCCTCCCAGGAAATAGACATAGATCACATTCCCCTTATAGGCATAACCATACTCTCCGTCGACCGGATCCCACGGCCCGCCCCGCGTGCCGTAAACCGCCTCTCCGACCTTTCCGAGCCACTTCCCGGTTTCGAGCAGCGGCCGTTGTACCGTCTCGGGGATATTCCCGAAACGGTCCGGTCCGACGTTGAGCAACAGATTCATGTTCCGAACCACACAGTCCGAAAGCATCCGTTTGATCCGTTGCGCCGAAAGGACTCGCTGCGGATCCTCCAGGGCCTTCGTATATCCCCAGCCCGGACCGACCGACATGCATTTCTCATAAATGGACTCCGTACGTACGGGACCGGTCACGGGAGCTCCGCCCTCCTCGCACTTGTAGTCTCCGTACCACCCGCATCGGGGATTGACCAAAATATCGGGCTGATACTTCCGCACCATACCCATCAACCCCAGAGGACGCCCCGACTCCTCGTCATAATCGCAGTAACACGACCGAACGGGCCACTCGTTCTCCGGATCCATCCAGCGCCCCGATTCCCAGAAAAAGGCGGCATCGGCATCGGAGCCCTGCTGCGCCAGCCAGCCTCCATCCCAGAAGAGCTGGTCGATCCGTCCGTAACGGGTCATCAGCTCCCTGACCTGGCAATAGAGCTCCTCCTTCATCATCCGGGCACTCTCCTTGTGTGCCGGATCGGTCACATATCCGAAACGATTCGGCTTGCAATCCGTGCCGGTCACGTCGTAATAGCCCGGATAGCGCCAGTTGATCAGCGTCTTGTAGAGCCCGACACGCAGCCCGGCAGCCCGGCACGCCTCGACATACTCCTTGACGAAATCCCGGTTATGGGTCTGTTTCGAGGTAAAGGCATTCGGATAATGGCTCTCGAAAAGCGCATAGCCGTCATGATGCTGTGCGGTCATGTTCATGTATTTCATTCCCGCGGCGACGGCCAGAGCCGCCCATTCCGACGGATCGAACGATCCCGCATCGAAATAGGAATCCCCCGAGGTACGATAGGCAAACTGACGATACGTTTCGGGATCCATGCCCGAACGTTCCATATACCATTCGCCTTTGCCCGGGCCGGAGTAGAGACCCCAATGGATGAACATGCCGAATTTGGCATCCTGCATCCAGGTCATCTTTTCATCGGGCTGCATGGTAATCCCGCGATCCGTAAGGATCTTCCGGGCCGGTAAAGGCTTGATGCCCCGGGGCGGCACTTCGTGGAAGGGACCCATACGGACAAAGGAGATCTCATCAACCCAGGCGCCCGTCTCTCCCGAGGCGCTCGAAGAGGTGAAGGTCAGAGCAATCCGCCCGGGTTGTCCCGAGACATGGACCGTTCTGCGGATCTCGGTCCAGTCGGCCAGGGCACTCGAGGCCGTAACGTTGTTTGCTCCCAGCCCCGACACCTCGACCGTGACGAGATCTTCTCCGCTCTCCGTACGCAGCATCACCGTCAGTTCATAGGTCGACCAGGGCTCCAACGTCACTCCGAACTCGGCCCGCGAGCCGGGATACAACCGCATCGACCGTCCCCGAAAGGCGGCATCTCCCGCCTCGTACGAGACCCGTCCGATTACGGTCGGATTCTTTTCGATCCTTTCAAAATCGTACGGCACATTCTCCACGATCTGAGCCTGTACCCCCGACAGCGGGAGTCCCAGAAGCAGGGCCCACATGGCTATCCGTCCTTTTTTCATACCGTCCTGCACTTTTCACAAAAATAACCGATCCCGTCGAATACAGGAGTTTCGAATGGATCAAAATGGTCAAATATCGAGTCAATCCGCCGATTCGGCGTATCGCGAGTCTGCAGATTTACTATTTTTGAGATTGACAAGCAAAATCCTTCCAGCCATGCAAACAAACGACTCGTTCCCGAGGATCGTACTGTTCCGGAGTTCCGGGCTCGCCGGATGGTGCACCCGGTGGGGAGCTCTTCTCGTCCTTCTTCTTTGTGGAGGATGCGCAAACCGCGTCACGACCCGGTCGGGACTCGATCCGAAGCGCTTCGAATCCCGGAGTCCGGCCGGCAGTACGGCCCTCTACACCCTGACCAATGAAAACGGGATGGAGGTATGTCTGTCCAATTACGGGGCGCGAATCGTCTCCATCCTGGTACCGGACCGATCCGGAAAGATGATCGACGTAACGCTGGGGTTCGACAACCTGAAGGACTACCGCGACATCAACAGCAACTTCGGCGCGACCATCGGCCGTGTCTGCAACCGGATTGCCCAGGCACGATTCCCGCTCGACGGGCAGCTCGTCCATCTTACGGCCAACGACGGGCCCAATTGCCTGCATGGAGGTCGTGAAGGGTGGCAGCGCCGGATCTTCCGGGTTCTCGAACTCCGGGATCAGAGCGTCGTCTTCACGCTCCGCTCGCATGACGGGGAGGAGGGGTTTCCGGGGGAGGTCTCCCTGGAGGTTTCCTACACCCTGACCGCGGGGAACCGCATCCGCATCGACTACCGGGCAACCACGGACCGCACCACGGTAATCAACCCCACGAATCACACCTTTTTCAACCTCTCGGGAGATCCCCGGCATTCGGCAACCGACCACCTGCTGTCGATCCGCGCCGAGGCCTTCACGCCGATCGACGACAACAAACTGCCCACCGGAGAGATCCGTCCGGTACGGGGAACTCCGATGGACTTCAGCAAACCCCGCATCATCGCCGAACAACTCGATACGACCGACATACAGATCCGACGCGCCGGCGGTTTCGACCACAACTGGGTGTTGAGCGATCCGGGCAACCTCCGGATTGCGGCGGCCACGCTCTACTCCCCCACCAGCGGCGTCCGGCTCGACGTGTTCACCGATCAACCGGGATTGCAGTTCTTCACCGGGAATGCCTTCCGGGGAGAATTCCGGGGACGCGGAGGCATTGCCTATCGGAACCGGCCTTCGGTCTGCCTCGAAACGCAGCATTTTCCCGATTCCCCGAACCGTAGCAACTGGCCCTCCGTCGTGCTGAAACCCGGCCAAACCTACCGGCACACCTGCATCTACGCCTTTTCGACACAACCTTGAAAGCGGCAGCCGTAGCCAAGAGATCGAAAGAAGGGGAAGAAGATCCGGTTCCCCCGGAGTCCGGAATCTCCCCTCCCCGGCGAATCTGCACTGCCCCGCTCAATCGAAATACGACAGCGACCAGGAGTCCCGCCACGTGATCACCGGAAAACCCTGCTCGTTGAAATCGATGGGCAACCAGATATAACGTCCGTCACTGGGGAGTTCGGGACGCCAGCGATCGGCCATGAAGATATAGGCATCCTCCTTTCCGTCGACCTTCAGCACATAGGTGCTCTGACCTCCGAAGGTTATGTCGCTGTCCGGACCCACCATCGGCGTATCATGGCGGGTCCAGGGGCCGAAAATATGATCGGCCGACAACAACCGCGCACGGTTCGGAGCCCAACCCGTACATCCGGAGGTGATCATCCAGTATTTGCCGTTCCGCTTGAAGAGCGCCGGAGCCTCGTTATGCCCGGCCGGGTCCACCCGCACGTATCGTCCCGTATGCGAAAGATAGTCGTCCGAAAGCTCGGCGATATCGAGTGTCAGATTGCCCTCGGAGGCAAAGACATGATACGCCTTGCCGTCATCGTCGACAAAGAGCGTCATGTCCCGCGACATCTGTCCGCCATCGAAATCCCGCTTCATGAAGAGACCCCGTCTGACGGCATCGCGCCACTCCTCCGACCAGCTTTTGTAGGCCTCCGGAGCCTTCAGCGTGGCAAGGGCCGCAATCTCCTCCGGAGACATGTTCTCGGGATAGAATCCCTTGTTCGGACGCACGGAATAGAGGTATTCATAGGGCCCCGCAGGCGTATCGCTCACCGCAACGGCGGCTCGGGCCGCCTGATAACCCTGGCCCTTCAGCTCGAGATGGAACCACATGACGAATTTGCCGGTCCGCGCATTGTAGATCACCTTGGGGCGCTCGATGATACATCCCCGCACGATCTCGCTCGAAGGATCCTCGGAGACGGCCAACGCCACACTTTCGTATTTCCAGTCGGTAAGGTTCCGCGACGAATAGCACATGACGCCGACCTGAGCGTTGCTGGTCGTATCGCACTTGTTCTCCCCGAACCAGTAATAGACCCCCTCATGCCGGAGAATCCCTCCGCCATGCGCATTGATGTGTTCGCCCCGATCATCGGGCCACAAGGCTCCGGGGGTAAATGTCCCGGGAGACGTACATCCCTCCGAAAAGGCCCCCGACAACGCCAGAATCGCCACAAGAGCCGCAACATGTTTCAGTTTCCGTTTCATAATCTTTGATATCAAATAAGGTTTGTCCTCGTACAAAAGGACTCCGGAGCCCGCCCGCATCGGGGCCGCACTCCGGAGGTCCTCCACGTTGCGCTTAACGCCCCGGCTTCTCGACCGGCGGATTATTCCGCAGATAAGGGGTCGAGGAGCCCTCGTCGATCGTCCAGATATTGGTGAAGTCCCAGCCCGCAGCCGACGTCGCCCATACCTCCGACACGAAGGTCGCCTGCATGCGCAGCTGCTCCATCGAGAACTGCCGGATCCGGTCGCCCCATTTCAGTCCGGACATCTCCGTATCTCCGGTCAGGCCATTGGTCTGGTTACCGAGCAGCTTCGCCTTGTCCGAGGCGCAGAAACGGACCACATAGGTCGGTTTGGCCCGGGGATCACCGATCAACGCCCCGGCGTACTGGGTCAGCGATCCGATCGAATAGCAATTGATGAGCGTGATGTGTGCATTGGCATTGTCGCCAACGGTTCCGAGGATACCGCCCGCCGTATTGTGGTTATAGAGGATGTCACCCGTATTGTAACAGTTCTCAATGCGCGTGGCACAGGTGCCGACGCCCATACCCACGATACCGCCGGAGCCGTTGCCTCCCAGCAAGTCTCCCGTATTGTAGCATTCAAGGACATCGCCCAGATTGACACCGACAATGCCTCCCAGCTGAACGATGCCGGCGCCCTGGATATCACCCGTATTGGAGCAACGCTCGATCGTACCCATATTCTTGCCGACGATACCTCCGAGATTGAATTTGTATTTGGTGTTGGCGATCGTCACGTCGATATTGCCCCGGTTATGGCAGTTCTCGACCCGCACGTTGGCCTTCTGTCCATTCTTCAACTGCGGCCATTGCGACGCTCCGTGGGATGCACTCGCGTCGTTGTTGCAGATATCACCCACAATGCCGCCGCAATTCGAGCTGAGATGCATCCGCAGATTCACCGTACAGTTCGAAATAACGGCATGATCCATGGCCAGGCCCAGCACTCCGCCACAGGCTGCCGTCTGGTTCGTCGTCTGGAAAATGATGTCATAATCGCCATTCCCGGCACCCTCCAGCCGGATATTCGAGATCTGTGCCAGATGGTCGGCATCCGTACCGCTCACCACGCCGAACAGTCCGAAGAACATGTTCGTCGCATCGAAGTGCATGCCGCGGATGATCTGATCATTGCCGTCGAAGCTCCCGCGGAACGGATTGGCCTTCTTGTTGCCGATCGGCTCCCAGTCGCTGCCGGAGAGATCCACAGGCTGCATGAGCTTGAAGTATTTGCCGGCATACGCATTCCCGGCATTGACCACCGTGGCAAGCGTCCGCAGATCCTCCGCCGTCAAGAGCTTGATCGGATTCTCCTCGCTGTCCCCGCCGAAGGTCTTGAAGTTGTTGTCCCAGCCGGAGATTTCGAGACCGGAAACTCCCGTCGAGACATTGACCGCCACTCCCAGGACATATTCGGTACCGTCTTCAGTCTTGAACCGCTCCAGGGTGTAATCGCCCGAAGCCGCATCCGTGAAGGTCAAAAGCGTATTCCCCTCCACGAGGCTCACCGCCGCCGGCCATTCGACCTGGCTGCCATCGAACCCGCTTGTCAGAACGGCCGTTCCCGAGGTTCCGTCCGCCAGATACTCCGTCATGCCGAGAATCGTCAGGACAAACTCCTCGACCAACTCCGGAGAATAGGCCTTCTGCGTAACGGCGATCCGACAGGTCAATCCGTCGGTCTGGGATTTCAGCACGATGAAGCCCGTCCGCTCCTCACGCGAAGAGTTCCGCAGCACCTCGAACGTCACCGCGGCTATGCCCGAACCGCTCTCCTGGCCCAGGATGAGCCAATCCAACGGCGTGTCGTCCTCGTCGGATACGGCCGTGGCGATCGTCCACTCCCGGTTGCTGAGAATCTGGATCTCCGACTCGGCGACACCCTCGAAATTGAACGACAAGCCCGTCTCTTCGATGTCGCCCGACACCTCCAGATAGGGTCCCGCAGGCATCTGCGTAACCGTCACCTGCTGCTGAAAATAGCGCTCTCCGTAGACAAAGGCCTCGAAAAGAAAGTTTCCGGTGCGTTTCCCGGCTCCAGGGTTCGCACCCACGCTCAAAAGCACCTCTCCGCTGTCCTTTCCCTCCAACGGTTGAAATTCAATCCACGAGGCATTCGTCTCGGGCTTGATGCGCCACATCGTCTCACGGGTAGTCTCGACCTGGATGGTCTGTGTCAACGTTCCCTCCCCCTCGAAGACGATCTCGTTTCCTACCGACAAACTGCAGCTTTTGTAATCGATCTCCTCGGGAGTCTGTTCACAACCGACGACTCCGCAACCGATAAGGCACAAAAGCCAGTAACCTATTTTTTTCTTCATATGCTCTTCCGATTAAATATAAACACGATCCTACCATCCCGGATTCTGAACCAGCCGCGGATTCTTGAGCCGCTCGGCTGCGGGAATCGGATAAAGATACATCTTGTCATCCCAGATCCTGCTCTGTACCAACACGCGCTTGTAGGTAAGCGTGGAACCGTTTTTCGTCACCTCGACACCATAGATCTTCGAGGTCTCGGGACCGATCTTCCAACGCCGGATATCCCAGAAGCGGTGATCCTCAAACGCCAGCTCTACCCGTCGCTCGTTCCTGTACAACGTCTTGAAATCCTCCGCCGTGATCCCCGCCGGAACCGAACTCATGCCCGTGCGGCTGCGCACCTCGTTGATGGCATCGACGGCCGACATCGTATAGAGATCGTCCGTATAGGTCGGGCCCTGCCATTCGGCCATCGCCTCCGCATAATTGAGCAGGATCTCCGCATAGCGGAACAGAATGAAATGGTGCGGTTTGGAGGTCTGGTTGCCCGTAGCCAGCGAGATGGATTCATCGAGCATCTTCTTCAGATAATAGCCCGTCAATGTCGCACCGTTTTGCGGTTGCCCGTTCCGACCGTTATAGAAGGTCTCGATGGTCTGCTGCTGCCAGAGCGAGCCGTTATAGAGCACCGTCTGCGCCAGGCGCGGATCCCGATTCGCATAGGGATTCGCCGCTTCGGCAGGATTCTCCCAGTCGAAGGCCGAACCGTCGGACATGGCAAAGGCGTCAACCAGATTCTGCGAAGGACATGTCCCCGTGTTGGCATTCTCGAACCCGAACGGGAAATTATTGATCTCAAACGAGTTGCTGTTCGCTCCCCGCCGCTCGAGAATCAGCTGTTTGGAGTTCAGCGCCGTATTGCCGTTTCCCCACAGCACCTCGTTGGCGACGATCGAGTACCACCCCTGGGTCTTGGCCATCGTAATCAGATCCCAGGCTGCGGAGGCCGCCCGTTCATACTTCGCAGCCACATCCGTCCCGCCATTGAACAACGGACTGGCCGCATAGAGCAGCACCCGGGACTTCAACGCCATGCAGGCGCCTCGGGTGATGCGGCCCGTCTCGCTGAAGGGCATCGAGGCATACGATACCGGCAGTTTGTCCATCACGTCGTCGCACTCCGAGACGATGAACTCAACCACCTCGTCGAACGTCTTCTGCGTCAGCGAGTTCACCTCGTCGGTCGTCAACACCTCCTCCACCAGCGGGACGTCCTTGTAACGTTTGATCAGCTCGAAATAGAAGAACGCCCGCAGAAAACGAACCTCATAGGGATAGTATTCGGCCATACGGATCTGCTCGGCATAATCCGAATTGTTCTCGAACTTCTCGAATCGCTCCAGCGAAAAGGTCTTCAGGAACAGATTAGCCGCCCGGATCGCCGTATAATAGGTTCCCCAGACATTGTCCAGCGGATTGTTGGCACTCCAACTGCCGTCGTAGAATCCGTAGATCGCCGAACTGCTCCAGACATGTACGGCATTGTCCGTGGCCGATTCCCGCAGAGCTCCCCCGATGGAGCCCCAGTCGGAGGGCAGATACCCGTAAATGTGCGTCACGGTCTTCTTCGCCTCGTCAAAATACGAATATACATAATCCTGATCCATGCCCGTGGATTCGTCCACATCGAGGTAGTTGCACGAGTGACACAGACAAAGGGCGGAAACAAGAATATACAGACTTGCTCTCTTCATATGCTTTAGAACTTGATGTTTAGACCCGCATAGAGCATCATCAACTCCGGATAGAACGCTCCGATGTGATCGGGGTTGGAATATTGGATATGGTCGAGACGGAAGAGATTCTCGCCCCGAAGATAAATCTGGAAGCCCTTCAGATGCATCTTCGTGCACCAGCGCTGCGGCAGATTGTAGTACAGACAGGCATTCCGCAAGGTGAAGTACGAGGCATCAACCAGCCACAGGGAACTGGCCGTGGTGTTGTTCGCATTGTTGAGCGTCGTCAGACGGGGCAGCGTAGCCGTGCTCTTCGTCTGCTCGGTCCAGTGGACATGCTCGCTCCAATACCATTCCGAAAGATTGGCGTTGTTGCTCAGTGGCCGGTAGAGTCCCGCCGTATTGAGCACCTTGCTGTAATTCCCCGTGCCCTGGAATTGCAGGTTCAGACCGAGACCCTTCCACTCGACTCCGACGTTGATGCCGTAATAGATCTCCGGCATGGTCGTCGAATAACCCATCGGAATCATGTCATAGCTGTCGATCACCTGATCGCCGTTCTGATCCCTGTACTTGATGTCTCCGGGCTTCACCTCCGAAAACGACTGCCGCGGCGAAGAGTCGATATCCGCCTGGTCGGCAAAGAATCCGATGGCTTCGAGACCGAAGAACTGACCCAGACGCTGTCCGATCCGGCTCAGATAGTCGTATGCCAGCGGTCCTTCGTTATTCTCCACGATCGAGGTCCGCGCGAACGAAAAGGTTCCGCCGATGTTGTACTTGAAATCCCCGATGCGGTCGTTCCACATCACGCTGCCGTCAAAACCGCGGGAATCGACCACGCCGTTGTAATCCTGCGGCGGGGTGTTGCCCAGCACCGTGGAGTAGAGCGACCCCGTGGAGAGCAGAATGCGGCTCCGGCGCTCGCGGAAGAGGTCGGCCGTCAGGCTCAGCCGGTCAAAGAGCGTCGCATCCACCCCCACATCGAGTTTCGTTCCCACCTGGTTGCGCAGCGTGGCCATCGGGAGCGCATCCTCCTTCAATCCGGCAAAGGAGCTGTTCGCCGAGGTGAAGAAGTAGTTCTGACCCGCCACGTAATAGGCCCGGTCCAGTTCATAGCCGAAGCCGTTGTATCCGGATTGTCCGAACGACGCCCGCACCTTGAGCAGATCAACCGCCTCCGAACGCTTCAGGAACGATTCGTTCGACAGCACCCAAGCCGCCGAAACCGCCGGATACCACGTGAAACGGTGTCCTTCGAGCATGACACTCGACCCGTAATAGTTGGACACCACGTCGACGAAATATTTCCCGGCATAGGAGTAGCCGGCATAAAGCATCGCACTCTGATACTTGCGGGTCGCATTCCGACCCATGGGGACCATGCTCTCCTGCCGGTACAGGGCCGTGGCGAAAAGATCGTGACGCCCGAAGGTCCGATCGTAGCTGATGCGGGCATCGATCGCCGCATTCATCTGCTGAGCCGCCAGCGAGGACCAATAGGCCAATGCGGTCTTCTCACCCTTCGTGCTCGTCATGATGTCCAGGATATCGCCCGTCGAGGGGTTCATGACCGGAACGTTCACCTCGTATTCGTAGGTGTTTCTGTTCCCCTCCTGATAGGAGGCCATGTTGTCCCAGGCCACGGAGACCTCGGCACTGAGCCCCTTCACCCATTTGGAGAGATCCTGACGCAGCCGCAGATTCGACTGCAACTGCCGCGTATAGGCATTGAAATATCCCACATCGGCAATGTTGGCCACGGGATTGTAGCCGTAGAGGTCGTTTCCGCCCCACATCCCGCTGGAGGTCCTCACGGGAAAGGCGTTGGCCGGAATCCGGTAGAGATCGCTGACCTGGCTGCCGTCGCCCGAGGGCCGGTGACTCTCCTGCAACAACCCGTAAAGCCCCAGAGAGACCAGCGTGCTCTTCGTCACGTCGATATCCAGATTGATGCGGGCCGAGAGCTTGTTGATGCGCATCTGGGTCGAATACTTGCTGTTCAGGTCCGTATTGGCCAGCGGACCCATGTCATGCTGAAAATCCACATGCGTATAGTAGCGGATGTTGTTACCGCCACCGTCGAAGGTGACTCCCACCTGATGATTGGTCGTAAAATCCCGCAGGCCCTCCTTCAGCCAGTCGACATCCGGATACAGATCGCTGTAGGCCCCCGAACGATAGGCCTCGATCTCGGCATCCGTATAGCGTGGCGCCAGCCCGTCGTTGAGCAACGCCTCGTTGGTCGCCTGCGCAAAGGTCGCGGCATCGACGAATTGCGGCATGTCGGTCAGAAGCCCCAGACCGAACTTGTAGTCGACCGTGGCGTTCATCGAACGATAGGAGCCGCGTTTGGTGGTGATGACGATGACGCCGTTGGCACCCTGGCTGCCATAGAGAGCCGTTGCGACACCGTCCTTAAGCACGGAGATGCTTTCGATCTCGGCGGCCGAGAGCGTGGAGGCCGACCGCGGGAATCCATCCACGATCACCAGCGGAGTCATCGTCGAGAGGGTGCCTCCGCCCCGGACGTACAGGGTCGGCGCAACGTTCCAGCCCACCTGCTGCAGAACGGTCAGACCCGGCAGCGTACCGTACATCGACTGCCAGACGTTGTTCGAATTGAACTCCCCGATCCGATCCGCCGAGATCGTCGAGATGGCCTGGGTGCGCGAGAGTTCGTTTTTCACGTTCATTCCCGTATGGACGGGTGCGGCAACCTCCGAGAGTTGCAGTCGCTGCTCTTCGGCATCCAGTTCGAAGAGGGCGCTCGTCCGGTCGGACAGCGACACCACGACGTGTTCGCCGATCCGGGCATCAAGATAGAACGTACCGTCCGTCTCCGAGAGCGCATGGCGTGCAGGATCCTCCGCGACGGTGATCCTTGCCCCCGCCACGAGCCCTCCGGACTTGTCCACGACAACTCCCCGGACCTGGGCCTGCAAGCCCTGAATACCGAACAATAGGACAAATGGAATAACTATTCTTTTCATAATCGTGTTTTTCATTTTACCATCCGGGGTTTTGTATCAATCCATATTTTTTATTGACTTCGGCGATGGGCAGAGGCAGAAAATACCACTTCGGATTCCAGCCGTCTCCCTGCCAGGCCCGGCTCATGGGGATTTCGAACCGTTCATAGGTCAACGTCACCCCTTTGTCGGCAGAGCGGATGTTGAGACCGTGCAGCTTCTTCCGGAAGAGGTCATCACGCTTCCAGCGAACCAGATCATAGAAGCGAACCTCCTCGTAGCCGAACTCCAGGGCCCGCTCCCGCAAGACCGCCTCGCGGAATTCATCCGTGCTCAGTCCGCTTGCTACCGGCGTTACACCGACCCGTTTTCGCGTACGGTTCAGGTATTCGTAGGCTTCGGAGGTGCGTCCCACTTCGTTGAGGGCCTCCGCATAGCTCAGAAAGATCTCCGGAAGACGCAGATAGGGCCACGAATAGAACTGTCCGGCCGAACTGTTCACATCCTGACGGAACTTCCGGATGGCAAAACCCGAGGCGAACAGCTGCTTTTCATACACTTCGTTCGGACGCTCCCGACCTCCGATCCACGATTCGACGGTCCGACCCTGCCAGGCATCGCCGTTGACGTTCGTCGTCTCATAAAGCCGCGGGTCCCGCACCTCGGCTCCCGAAGCATCGAAGAAGGGGTGTGCGGCATGTTCGGGATTGTCCCAGTCGAAATCCGTTCCGTCCTTCATCGGGAACATGTCCACATAATCCAGCGTCGTATTGCCCGTCCCGTAGAGCGGTGTCTCCATGAAACTGTTCTTTTCGCTCCAAAGTCCGGGATATTTGGTTCTGCGACGCGTCGAAACCAGCACCTCTCCGTTATAGCGTTCGAAATAGGCCTTGCGGAAATCCTCCCGGGGATTGCCCGTGTCGACCATCGCATACCAGCCATTGAGTTCCAGTTCGCGCAGGAACTCCTCGCAGGCCGTCACCACGGCATCCCAACGCTCCATGCTCTTGTTGCCGTACCATACCAGATGGGCGGCGGCAGCCTCTCCGTCCAGATAGGGGACATCGTCGTTAAAGATCGGACTGGCGGCAAAGAGCAGCGTCCGGACCTTGAGACCCAGCGCCGCAGCCTTGGTCATCCGTCCGTCGTTGGCGGCATCCACCGACCAGGGCAAGACGGCCGCAGCCTCGTCGAGCAGCGTGACGATCCGGCTGACAGTCTCCTCGACGGTCATGCGCGGAAGGTGCGACATGTCCTCTCCGGGTTTGTAACTGTGATCGATCCAGGGTACGCCGCCGAAACAACGGAACATGTCAAGATAGTGGATGGCAATGATCACCTTGGCCTCCGCCTTGCGGATCTCCTTGTTTATGTCCGTCATGTCGGGGACCCGATCGACATTCTCGATGAAGACCCAGGCAGCTCGGATTCCCGGCCAGCCTCCCGTCGAATAGCGGTAATGCAGATTACCCTCCGCCGTAGAGGAGTTCAACTGTCCCGGATAGTAGGTCGAACGCATCGGTCCCCACCCCATCGAGCCGTTGTTCAGATCGGTCAGCGATTCGAGAAAATCATAGCTCAGTTTCGTAGCCATCATGTCGGGCAAGGTGGCATAGGCCGTGACAAGCGCCTGTTCGGCATTCTCCGCACTGGAGAAGACCACATCCAGATTGTCTTCGTTTCCGGCCGGCATCTCCAGGAAATCGTCTCCGAAGCGCAACTCCTCGCAGGATGCCGAGAGAGCCACCGCCAAAAGGATAAACAGATATTTTATTCTATTGAACATAAAACCGGAATTTAGAAATTAATGTTGACACCCAAATTGTAGGTCTGCGTAATCGGGTAGGCCGTTCCGCTGTTGGTCGGCGAAGACTCCGGATCCAGATACTTCAACCGATCGAAGGTCAGCAGATTGTAACCGCTCACATAGACGTTCAGACTGCGGATCCCCAGGAAATCCAGCACGCGGCCCTTGTTGATCGTATAACCCAGGCGCACGGTCTTGAGTCGAAGGTAGGAGCCGTCGCGCACCCACAGCGAAGAGTTCTTGCCGTAGTTGTGTGCGGCACTGTTGCTCGAAAGACGGGGCATGGTCGCCACATCGGCCCGATCCGGCGTCCAACGCTCCTCGCTCATATACTGGATAAGCGCCCGGTTGGCCGTTGATCCGAAGGGATAGCGGTATTGATCGGTGAGCATGACCGAACGGTTGGTTACGCCCACCCAGTTCATCGTCAGATCAAAACCCTTGTAACGGATTCCATAGTTCAGACCGAAGGTCCATTCGGGACGCGTCGGATAACCGATGAAGGTCTGGTCATCGGCATCGATCACCTGGTCGCCGTTCAAATCCGAATACTTCACGTCGCCCGCATAGACCGGAACTCCCGGATCGGGCAGGCCGTCGATCAGCGAACCATCCTCCTTGAAATCCGATTCCCGGTAGAAACCCTCCGCCTTGTAACCGAGCAGGAAGCCCATCTGTCGTCCCGTTTTGGCCATATAGGGCTCGTTGGGCTCCACCTCATCCATGAAGAGGACCTTGTTGCGGGCGAAAGTCGTATTCGCCGAGATCCAGTAGTTGAACTTGTTGACCGTGTGGTTCCACTTGACCTCGGCCTCGAATCCGTTGTTCTGCACCTCTCCCAGATTGACCACCGGCATCAGACTGGCACCCAGGCTGACTACCGCGGGGATCGTATTGCGCTTGATGAGGATGTCCTTGCGGAACTCCCGGAAATAGTCGACCTGGACCCGCAGCCGATTCTTCAGGAAACTCATCTCGATGCCGTAATTCTGCTTGATGGCCGTCTCCCACGTCACATCCGGATTGCCGATGCGTCCCTCAACCGCCTTGTAGGCATTCTGGGGCGTATCCATTCCGAAGTTGTAGCCGTTCTGCTTGAGCGTATACGAACTCGGCAAATAGAGGTAGCGGTTGACGACATTGTTCCCTTCGACCATCTTGTCGTTTCCGACCATACCATAGGTGGCCCGGATCTTGAGGTAGTCGAAGACCTTCTGCCCCTTCATGAAATCCTCCTCGGTGATGATCCAGCCCGCCGAAACGGCCGGGAAAAAACCGTAACGTTTTCCGGGAGGGAAGTTTTCCGACCCGTTGTAACCGGCATTGAACTCGACCATGTACCGGGTCATGTAATCGTAGGTCACACGTCCCACCAGCCCGACATAGGCCGAAGGCTGTGCCGTGAACTGCTTCGGGTAGTAGGTCTTGCTCTGATTGTAAAGAAGCAGCGCCGTGACGTTGTGCCTGCCGTCGAATTTACGGGCATAGCGCAGGGCCGCCTCCATGTACCAGTCCCGGTTCTTGGCGTTCCCCTCGCCGTACGACAACACGGCATCCTTGCCGCTGATCCGGTAGACCACCGTATCGTCAAAACCCGGATCCCCGGGATTCAGCCCCGAACCGTTGATCGACGAGACGAAATGCGGCGTCCAGATCTCCACGGAGGTCGAACGGTTCTTCGTAAAGGTATACGAGGTATTGTAGGCCCCCTTCACCGTAAACGACAGCCCCTTGGTGATGAAATCCAGACTTTGCGCCACCTCGAGGTTCATGTTCATCGTATTGAGCGTCTTCTTCGAGAAGCCGTGTCCATAGAATGCATCGAGTCCCGAGATGAGCTTGATATTCCCGAAATAGCGGTCGTCGTTGCGAAGCTCGCGTCCGTCGACAATGCCGGCACTGGAGAAGGGCTGGGCCTGGGCCAGAGCCGTCCAGGTGCCATGCACTCCGGCGATGGGTTGCGATGTGATGCCCACGACTCCGCCCAGCGAGAGCTTGATCTTCGTGGTCTTCGTGACATCGATATCGAGATTCGTTCTGAAATTGTACCGGCTGTAGGTATAGTTCCCGTCGTAATCAAGCCCCGGAAGCTCCTTCATGATACCGTCCTGGTAGAGAACGCCCAGCGAGGCGAAATACTTGACCCGCGACGTTCCGCCCGAGACGTTGATGTTGTGTTGGGTCTGCCACGAGATATCCTTGTAGAGATAGTCGGCCCAATCCGTATCGGGATACATGATCGGATTGCTGTGCGTACGGAACGCCTCGATGACCGACGGCGTGAAGGAGAGCTGATCGAGCGTCTTGCCGTCGTTGAGTTCGAGTTCGTTGTATCGCAGGGCCGTTTCATAGCTATTGGCCATCTGCAACAGGCGGGTGGGCCGGGTGATTCCGGCCGTCGAGGTCAACGAAATCCGGGCAGGGCCTTCGCTGCCGCGGCGCGTCGTGACCAGAATCACGCCGTTGGCTCCCCGGACTCCGAAGACGGCCGTAGCCGAAGCATCCTTCAATACGGTGATGCTTTCAATCTCGTTCGGGTCCATCTGGAAGAACGACATCTCGACACCGTCCACCAATACGAGCGGCGACGAATCGTTCAACGTTCCGGTACCGCGGACATAAATCTCCGGATCCTCCATACCGGGCTGGCCGCTCGTCTGAACCGTGGAGACTCCGGTCAACTGTCCGGCCAGCGAGTTGGCCACACTGGGGTTGGGCGAGGTCAGCAACTGCTCGGTACCCACCGACGAGATGGCTCCCGTGATGGTCTCCTTCTTCTGGACACCGTATGCCACCACGGAGACCTCCTCAACGGCCACGGCCTCCGTCTCCAATACGGCCTCGATCTGCGACGTGGCCTTCCCAACGGGCAGCGTAAGCGTCTTGTAACCCAGGCAGGAGATCTGCAAAACCTGAGCCCCGGAGTTCATCCGAATGGAAAAACTTCCGTCAGATCCCGTAATCACACCGTTTGTCGTACCTTCCTGAAGGACTGTGGCCCCGACAATCGCGAAGCCATCCGAATCCGTAACCACACCCTTGACGGTGCCGCCCGGATTCTGGGCCGAAAGGTCGGACCACGTCGCTGCCCAGACGGTGAACCACAAACTCAGAAGCACCGACAAAATGCAACGTGTACTGAATAAATTCATTGTCAATAAGTTAAATAGGTTAGCACTAATGGTTTTGGGATGGAATCAGAATCAGTTCCGAAGTTCGATCGCTCCGATATCGGGCTGTCCGTCGACGGGATTGCCCAGAATGTCGGTCTCGACCTGGAGGCCGATCTCCAGACCAACGGTATCTTCGGGCAACGGCTCGAGGACGATGCCCCGATCCCTGATCAGCGTTTCGTTCCCGGGAAGATAATCCGCGATCTCCCAGCCCCCGGGATTCGCAAAGTCCGGATCTCCATAGAGGGGCGACGTATCGCTCAAAAAGGAATCTGCCGGCCAACTGGTGGCGGCATAGAAGAGGTTGTTCTTCATCAACGCCCGCGTGATCGGACCCGTATCCTTGTTCTTGAAGAGCTGCGAGGAGCCCTTGATACAAAAGAGATTGTTGACCAGACACAACCCTTCGGCGGTCTTCGTCAGCGTGATCACCGACTGCTTGTCCGTATCGGTATAGATCGTATTGTTGTAGACATAGCAGTTGAACGGTCCGACGCTCTTGCTGCCGGTATAGCCCGAGATCATCACCGTGAAACCCCACTGGCCCTTGGTCTGTTTGACCCGCTGGCCATCGTTCACGCTCACGTTGTAGCGATAACAGCAATTGTGGTTGTTGCCCAGGATCTCGCAGAATCCTCCGGCGTTGTTGGCACTGAAATTATACTGGTAGACAACGTTCGAACAGTTGTAGTCGATATGCGCCCCGGCCGAATCGTGCGGACCGTAGGCATTGGTCATCCGGTTGTATTCGAACAGGATACGGTCCGAACCCCAGCACCAGTAGCCGCTTCCGCGTTTCCAGTTGCGGCTCTCCTCGGGATAGCCGCTGCGATCGATGCGGTTGTGATGGATGTGGATGTTGCGCACGCCGGACATCTGCATCCCCGGGCCGCCGGACCGCTCGACCGTACAACCGCTGACCTCCGAATCCGTAATGCTGTACTTGCGGCCCGAGAACTGAATGCCCGTATGGGAGACGTCGCGAACCTGGCAGTTGCGAACAACAATCCCCGAAAGTTGTGCGCCCTCCACCGTATTGTTCACAAAGCGGATTCCGTAGCCGTACTGTTCGGTTCCGTTGGCCGAATTCACGTCGTCGGGATCCCGCTCATAGCCGGGCTCCTCGATGAAGATCTTCTCCACCTGGAGATTCTCCACCCGGATATCGGTATAGGAACCGGGCGCCGTCACCCGACAGATCAGACCGCAACGCTGCCCCAGATCCCGGGCCGTATCATGGCTCACCCCGCCGGAGCCGTCGGCCACGATCCGCAGATTCGAGATCCGCAGATGGCTGCAGTTCTGCAGGCAGATTCCCGCGGCAAGGCCCCGGGCATCGATACACGGCAACTCGTCGGAGTCTCCATAGGAGGTGACGGTCACGGGATTTTCCGCCGTTCCCGAGACATTCGTCCAGTCGATATTGCCCCGGAACTGGCTTCCGGCAGCAAGATAGATCACATCGCCGGGTTTGATACGGGCATAGGTAAGCATGTGCAGGCTCCGGTAGGGAGCGTCGGGACGCGACCCCTCATTGCGGTCATCGCCACGACGGGAGTCGAAATAGTAGACGGTCTGTTCGGGATCGACGGGCCGGGCCCTCTGATCCGAGCCCTTGGAACATTCGCACGTCGCGAACCATACGAATATCAACAGGAGTTTAAAGATTCTCATAGGCGATCGGTTTAGGTTCGGTAGTTTTATAAAAAGGCGTATTTCGGGCATCCTCGCCCTTCTCCGTTAACAAAATTAGGCAAGTTGACAGAACCCCCGGTCCGCTATTTTTTCAATTAGGGCCGAAATTACATCATTGCACAAAGCCCGGACACAGAAGTGTCATTCCTGGAGAAACACGATTCACAAGGGGATCACAGTCCATCCTTGCAACCCGCTTCAAGCCCTCTGCCAAAGCCCATTGTGCACAGCTGACAACAAACCGGTCCGATGCATTCAAGAGAACGTTTCGCGTATCGCCAGGCTCTTTTCCGGCCCGTAAATTTGGAGTTCTGCCGTTTTCTGCCTATATTCGTCAAGGCGTTTCCAGTTCCATCCTCTCCCCCAATCCGCAAGATCGATCCCCTCTTCCGAGGAAACGACCGATTCCTGTACCATTTCGTTTAACAAGAGATCCACATGAGAGCCTTTATCCTGTTCGTTGCATTCCTGTTTCCGCTATATTCCTGTCCGGGGCAGATTCCGGATACCCGGCCAACCCGCGACTCGCTCTACTTCGAGGTCTATGGCTATTCGCGCGGATTGTCCTCCAACGAAGTGCGACGCATACACAAGGATCGGGAAGGTCTTCTCTGGCTGGCATCCCAGAACGGGCTGATCCGTTACGACGGATACGGATTCAAGGCTTTCCGCTGCGAAATGGAGAATCCCCAACCCCTGAAGAGCAACTTCATCAGCACCGTTGCCGATGACGACAAATACCTCTATGTCGGGACCGACAACGGGCTGAGCTATCTGGACAAATCGACCCTGACGATCCACAACCCCCCGCAGGAGCTCTTCCGCAACGTCACGATCAACAAGATCATTCCTCGCGGCGACACCATCTGGCTGGCCACCAATTACGGGTTGTATTCCTGCGACCGAGACTCCTGGACCCTGACCAAACACGACATCGTAAAAGACGGAGTGCTCGAAAACATCAAGGACATCATCATCGGTTCGGATGGCGACATGTGGGTCGGAGTCATCACGAAAGGACTTTTCCGCTACGATTTCGAATCGGGAGACTTTGCATTCTATACCAGGGGCAATTGCAGCGACTTCGCCCATGTTCTCTATGAAGATGCCGACCGGAACCTCTGGGTCGGCAGCTGGGACGGCGGACTCACGTGTATCCGCCACCCCGAGTCACCCCGGACGGCCCGCTATACGACCTTCCGCACAAAACCGGGCACCCCCCACGCCATCGCCTCGGATATCGTATATACGATCCGACAGGATGCCGTTTCGGGGGACCTGTGGGTCGGAGGCCGTTACGGGCTGAGCATTTTGAAGAAGCCCTTCGACCAGGGACACTTCGAGAACTACGTGTTCGACGGGATGGTGGGCAACCTGCCCAACAACGACATCAGTGACATCTACCAGGACGAAAACGGCGTCATGTGGCTTGCCACGATCGGCGGAGGTCTGTGCAAGGTCGACCGCAAGGAGTCCCGGACGGTCCGGTACGATCCGCTTTCGCAAATCGCCCGGGATCTCAACACCCGTTATGTCACGGCCATCCATGCCGATGCCAAAGGGATGCTGTGGCTCGGGCTCAAGAGCAAAGGATTAGTGATCTACAATCCCGCCACGGGAGAATATACCCCGAGTGCCGCAATCAGTGCGCTGAGAAACATCCCCTCCACCGCCAAAATCATCTCGATCTGCAGCTTCAAAGCGGGTGAAGAGCTGCTTCTGGCCGCCGAAATGGGAGATCTCTATCACGTTGTGCTGCGAAACGGAATCCCCGTATCGAGCAGACGGATCCGGGCCGGCGCGAACTCGTTTGTCGGATACAATTATGTCAACGCCATCTTTCAGGACCGTCAGAAAAGAATATGGGTCTCCCACGGTCCCGAGATCACCCTCCTTGACGAGAATCTCCACGTACTGACCGACAAGATTCTCGGCAGAAAAGGGTTCCGGGCTTTCGTCCGGAGTCTGGCACAATCCCGGGAGGGCGATATTTTTGCCGGGAGCTCCACGGAAGGAGTCCTGCGCATCCGGATCAACGGCAGCGACATGCAGATCCGCACCTATGACACACAAAACGGCAAACTCAACAACAACATCATCCAATCCCTCTTTGTCGACCGCAGCAACAACATCTGGGTCGGCACCCAGGGCGGCGGATTGAGCCGCTACGATTCGGCCACGGATACCTTTATTCCCGTCAACGACCGCTACAACATCCCCTACAACGACATCTTCAACATCTTTCAGGATCGTTTCGGGAACATCTGGATGTGCTCCAACAACGACATCATCCGTCTGGGAGAGGCTGACAGGGCCTCTACCATGCTGTACAAATCCTCGGGATCGACGCTGGGAAACTCCTTCGTGACGAACTGTCTGACGACCATCTCGGATTCGATCCATGTCATCGGCGGCATGAACGGACTGAACCTGATCAAGCCGCTCAAGGATCCGGATATCAGCCACACGCCCCCGCTTGTGATCTCGGACATCCGGATCGGCTACAACTCCATCTACGAACATACGGAACAGCAGGACCGGTTCCGGTATGCAGACAACCGGCTGACGTTGAACCACAGGCACAAGGATTTCTCCATCGAATTCGCCTCGCTGAGCTACGAGACCTATCACAACGATCAGTATGCCTACCGCCTGCTTGGCTACGAAACCGGCTGGAACTACATCGGAACCACACAGCGGATAGCCAGCTACACGAATCTGAAAAAGGGAGACTACACGTTCCAGGTGAAGTCGGCGGGTGCGAACGGCATCTGGATGCAAACCCCCGTGGAACTGGAGATCCGGATCCTGCCTTCGCCGTTCGAGACCTGGTATGCCAAGGTCATCTATACGCTGCTGGCCCTGACCGGGCTGTATGCGCTCTACCGGATCGCGGCCAACAAGATGAGGATGCGCCGCAGACTTCTCATCGCCGAACTGGAGAAACGGAAAAACGAAGAACTCACCCGGTCGAAACTGCATTTCTTCACGAACATCTCGCACGAATTCCTGACCCCGCTGACCATCATCGGATGCTCGGCCGAGAGCATTGCGACCACGGACGAGAGTCTGCGGAACACCGTTTCGATCATCAAGAACAATGCAACCCGGCTCCAGAACCTGATCCGTCAGGTCCTGGATTTCAACAAGGCGGAGAGCGGCAAACTCGAACTTCACGTCGCTGAGGGGAATCTTTCGGAGATGGTGCGCTCGATCTGCGAAAATGACTTCAGCGTCCTGGCCCGGCAGCGGAACATCCTGCTGAGTTGCGATATCCAGGGTACGGTCAAGGGCTGGTACGATGCGGACAAGGTCGACAAGATCCTGACCAATCTGCTCTCCAACGCCTTCAAATACAACTTCGACAACAGTTATGTTGCCGTTTCGCTGCGGGAGGATTACGACGAGAACCATCGCTATGCGGTACTCTCCGTCAAGGATGGAGGCATGGGCATCGAGCCCGACAAACTCGACAAGATCTTCGAGAAATACTACTCCATGGATTACCGCAAAGACACCAAGAGCAAAGGTACCGGCATCGGCATGGCGCTGGTCAAGGCACTGGTCGATCTGCACAAAGGATCCGTACAGGTGGAGAGTACGCTCGGAACGGGAACCACCTTTGTCGTCACGATCCCCATCAACGAAAGGTCCTACACCGAGGCGGAACGTCTCTCCAAATCCTTCACCCCGCAGGAGATGCCGGCCTGCAACCGTCCGAACGAGCAAAAGAGAATCCTTATAGTGGAAGACAACGCGGAGTTGCGGCACGTCATTGCCCTCCAACTCGCCCGGCTCTATACGGTGGATACGGCCTCCAACGGCGTGGAAGCCCAACAGAAACTGGCCGACCATGCCTACGATCTGATCGTCACCGACTGGATGATGCCCGAGATGGACGGGACGGAACTGTGCCGATACGTCAAGACAAACATCGAATACTCGCACATTCCGGTCATCATGCTGACGGCCAAATCCTCCATCGAGGACAAGATCACGAGTTACGACCTCGGAGCCGACGCATTCATCTCGAAACCGTTCGAGGTTTCGCTGCTCGTCTCGCGCATCGAAAACCTGATGAAGGGCAAGGAGCGTCTGATCCGGAACTATGCCCAAAGCGAAGACAGCGTTCAACTGAAAAGCATCACCTATACGTCGCTCGATGAACGCTTCATCGGGAATGCCGTCAAGATCGTCGAGGAGAACATCTCGAACGAGGAGTTCAGTCTCGACGATTTCGTCGATGTGATGAATGTCAGCAAGTCCACGCTCTATCGGAAGATCAAGTCGTTGACGGGCATGTCGACCAATGAGTTCATCAAGGATATCCGGCTCAAACACGCCTGCCGGATCATGCAGGGCAAGCGGATGAGTATCTCCGAAATCGCCTATATGGTGGGATTCGGGCAACCCAAATATTTCACCTACTGCTTCAAGAAAAAATACGGCATCCTGCCCTCCGAATACATGGACCGGCACGTGGGGAAGGGTTCAGACGATGGAGAATCCGCCTCGCAACAGGCTGGAAGATGAAAGGGTGACGACAGGACAGGACATTGCATCACCCGACGGCACCCGATCCGGGAGAGGAACAGGAATCACAACTCCACCCCGGATCTCCCGAGCCGGGAATATTGCCGGAATGCCGGCCGCAGCCTCAATGGGCGGAATCCTTCACGGCCGGCGTTGACGGCGTACTGTTATAGGCCATCGCCACACTGGTCAGCTGTCCGTTCTTGAGGAAATCGCCATTGCCTCCCAACGGCTGGAAATAGGCATAGCGTTCCACGTGAGGATTGGCTTCAAGCATGGGTATCGCCTTCTGCAGGAACCGCACCTGAGTATCCGTGCTGCGGCCGCGATTGGCGTTGAACTCCGTGATCCAGATCGGAAGGCCATATTTTGCGTAGCAATCATCGATATCCTTCTTGAACCGGGCCACCATCTGATCGATCTGCGCATCCGTGGGATCGGTGTTCTGGTTGGGGATCCAGTTTCCCCAGTCGTACCAGTGGGTCGCGATGAAATCGACCCGGTAGCCGCGCTGCTGACACCCCTCCATGAACTCTGCGAGCCAGGTTTTCCAGGTTCCCTCCGTACAGGCGGGACTGCCGACCCGCAATCCGGTCTTCAACAGCAGCGGATAGCGTTCAACGGCCACCTCGGGGGTCATGTTGGCCTGGTCGGCACCGTCGGGTTCGTTGAATGCCAGGAGATGGTTGGCAAAACGGTCCGCCACGACCTTCTGCACATTTGTCTCGTTGCTGGCACTCCCGCCCCAGAACATCGGGACATAGTCCATCTGCGAGGTGGCCGAATTCCCGATTCCCCACATGTAGAACCAGGAGATACCCACGGCCTCCTTCATCTCGAAATCCCCGCCGATACCCCGTTTGCAGACATAGGCCCAGGGGACGATACGGAGAAACGACACCTTGCCCTGCAGTTCGGTCTCGAGGATCTGCTCCAGATTGTTGTCGATGGCCATATAGACTCTCCCTTTCCCGGTTCCATCCTCGTTTTCGGCCACGACCATCATGTGCCCGCGTTTGAGCGTGAACCGGTAGAGGCGATTGTCCCCGACGGGAATTTCCGAACCCGTATAGATGCGGTCGAGCCGGGTTTCGGCCGGCGTATCGTCCGACATGTAGAGCGTTGCCGGGACATAATTCTCCGAAGCCTTGGGCTTGACATAGACCCCGTTGTAATAATTGATCACATCGGCATTCACCCCATCCTCAAGCGGCGCTCCATTGATGAAGACCCGCTTGCCAAGCTTCTCCAGGCCCCATTTCACCCGCGAGACATTGGGAAGGAACAACCAGGCATCCTCGCCTTCAAGCGTGACGCTCGACTCCGCAAGGACACTCGTCGCCGTTCCGCTCAGATACAACGACGAGGTACCCGTCACCCGCACGTCACAATTTTCATAGCCCTTTTCGTAGACGGACTGATTCTCGATGACAACAGGGGTCCGCGATCCGGAGGCGTCGCCCTCCGACTCCTCCTTGGCACAGGCCGACAAGGCGAAAAGCAACGCCATTGCGGCATACATCTTCATGGGTCTCTTCATATTCATAACGGTTGTGTTTTCAAATACCTTTTTTCGATTCGATTATCGGAGGGCCGCCGTCGAGGGTTGTCCGTCGTATGCCCGGGCCACCTCTGTCAGAGTTCCGTTCCGGAGGAAATCGCCATTGCCGCCGAAGGGCTGGAAATAGGCATATCGCTCCACGTGGGGATGTGCCTCCAGCATCGGAATGGCCTTTTCAAGAAAGCGGATCTGGACATCGGTCAGTCGGTTCTTGTTGGCATTGAACTCCGTGATCCAGATCGGAAGCCTGTACTTCGCATAACAGTCGTCGATGTCCTTCTTGAACCGGGCCACCATCTGATCGATCTGCCGATCGGTCAACGACGGATTTTTCATCGGGATCCAATTTCCCCAGTCATACCAGTGTATGGCAATGAAATCGACCCGGTAGCCGCGCTGCTGACACCCCTTCATGAACTCTGCAAGCCAGGTTTTCCAGCGCCCCTCCGTACAGGCGGGGCTGCCGACCCGCAACCCGGTCTTCAGAATCCGCGCATAACGATCCACCGCCTGTTGCGGCGAAAGGTTGGCCTGGTCCTTGCCGTCGGGCTCGTTGAACGATAACACGTGCGTAAGGAAGGGTTTTGCCACGATACGGCGGACCAGCGCCTCGTCACACCTGCTCCAGCACATGGGAACATAATCGATCCGGGGCGACTCCAGATCACTGACTCCCCAGGTGTAAAACCAGCTTAACCCCAACTCCTCCTTTTGGGCAAAATTCCCGCCGATACCGCGTTTGGTCGCATAGTTCCAGGGCAGCACGCGCACGAACGAAACCCGCTTGCTCAACGAAGCGTCCAACTCCGCCTCCAACTCCTGTTCCGCCGCGATGTATACCCTGCCGGCGCCGGTTCCGTCTTCGTTCTCCGCGACGACCATCATATAGCCTCGTCGGAGGACAAAACGATCGAAAGCGTTGTCCCCGCCGGGAATCCGGTCCCCGGTCCACACGCTGTCCGCAACCACCGGGTAGCGTTTTCCATGGACGAAGAGCTCGGCCGCGGCATATCGGGCCGAGGGTAAGGGGCGCACATAGACTCCATTATAATAGTTGCGGACCAGAGCGTTGTCATCCTCCGCCATGGGCCGTCCATCGATCAGGATCCGCTCCTGCAATCCGGAATCACGCCACTCCCGCATCGAGACATTCGGCAACAGCAGCCAGGCATCTTCGCCCGACAAGGTGACGGTCGACATCGGGAGCACACGCTCTGCATCTCCGGACAACAACAAGGCGGCGTTATCCTTGACCACGATCCTGCGGTTCGAGACTCCACTCTGACGGACAAGGCCGCTCTTGACCACCAGCCGCTCCGCGGAACTCTTCGCATACGACACGGCGGAGAGCCCCAGCAACACGAACAGCACGAAAGTCCGGCCCGAAGTTATAAGACATTTCATCATCCTACCAAAATTTAATCCGGCTCCCGACATCGGGATGATACAAAGGTCGGCATCCCGTCGGGAAATCCGGGCGGAAATGATTTCAAAAGGGATCGAATCGGGATCAAATCACAAGTCCGGAGCCTCACCGGCCCCCTGCCAGGCATCCGGACCCGATGAATCAAGTTTCCCGGGAATCCGTTGTTCCGTAGAGACGATGAACCATCCACCTCCCCATTTGACCCGATTCCGGACGTCGGAATGTCCGCAATGAGATATCTTTGTTCCAGAACCTTTCATGCAAAAAACGATGAAATCAAAACTGCTCACGTTCTCTCTGTCGGCATTCGGTTGCCTGCTGCTTCTTGTCGGAACCTCCTGCGACGCGAAATCCGAAGAGCTTCACCTTTGGGAAGAGCCCACCGGACAACCCGACGCGCCGAAATCCGAAGGCGGGAATCTGCACCTCTCGCCGTTGTTCTCTCCGGGCATGGTCTTGCAGCAAAATGCCCGGGTTGCGATTTTCGGCACGGCAGATCCCGGGACTCCCGTACGGGTAACGGCCAGCTGGGGAGCGGAATCCGAGACCGTCCGTACGTCCGAGGAGGGTAAGTTCCTCGCCTACATTCAGACTCCCGCGGCCGGAGGTCCGTATACGATGCAGGTGAACGAACTCTCCTTCGGCGATATTCTGATCGGAGAGGTGTGGATCTGTTCGGGACAGTCCAACATGCAGTTTACCCTTTCGGAATGCTACTTCAGCGGGGTCTGGGGCGAGACAAACCCCAATATCCGGATGTTCAGAGTCCCGTTCGCACAATCCGAGGATCCGCAGACCGAGATGGCCGAAAGCTGTTGGCTTTATGGCAAGACCAACGATGTCGGGAACAGGATGTCGGCCGTCGGCTACTACTTTGCCCGGCGATTGCAGCAGGAACTGGGCGTTCCCATCGGCATGATCTCCTCGTCGCGCGGCGGAACAGGAGTGGAGGAGTGGATGAGCGCAACCTGCTTCGAATCGCTCCCGGCCTCGATCCGGGCGCAGTATGTGGCCAGTACGAAGAAATGGCCCGGATGCTGGTACAATGCCATGATCCATCCGCTGCTGCCCTACACGGTTTCGGGGGTAATCTGGTATCAGGGTGAAAACAACTGGAATCGACCCCGGGGTTATCACACGCTTCTCCCGGCCATGATCGAACAGTGGCGGGAGGATTTCGACAATCCCGGGATGCCGTTTTACCTCGTGCAGTTGACCTCCTTCTCGACCAAATGGATGGAGATGCGGGAGATGCAGGAGATCATTGCCGACCAGACCCCGTATTCGGGCTACGTCCCCACCATCGATATCGGGGAGGAGAAAAACATCCATCCCCGGAAGAAACAGCCCGTCGGGGAGCGCCTTGCGGAGCTGGCACTTTCGAAACATTACGGGAAGAGCGGTTTTCGGGAGAGCGGGCCGCGCTTTGACCGCCTGGAAAAAGCGGGTGACAGACTCCGGATCCATTTCAAGCACATAGGCCAGGGTCTGAAGCTTGCAAGCGGAGAGCAACCGGCCTATTTCGAAGTGGCCGGAGCCGACGGGATCTACCATTCGGCAGAGGCGCTTTTGGAGGACAATACGGTACTGGTATGGTCGGATGAGGTGGACACGCCTACGGACGTACGGTATTTCTGGGTAGGATTCGGTACTCCGAATCTGTTCTCGGTGGACGGCTGGCCCGTAGCGCAATTCCGGACCAGATAACGCAATCCAGCCCTACGGACATTCCTGCAACCTCATTCGAGATATGGCCACAAGACGAAGAATCCCTTCCTGCAAGTCAGAAGGTGCGCCGCGGAATATCCGCGGCGCACCTTTTCCCCGAGCGGAAAGTGAGGGATTCGAACCCCCGGAACCTTGCGGTTCAACGGTTTTCAAGACCGCCGCGATCGACCACTCCGCCAACTTTCCGTCGACAAAAGTAGCATCGTTTTTCCATTCTGCCAAATCTTTACTCCGAATTTCTTGCATCCCCTCATCCTCCCCTGCAAAATTCGCCCTCTTTTTTTCTCTTTATGCAAAAAATACCTATCTTTGTCAGCAGGTTAGGTTATTCCATTCACGCTTCTCATCATGAACAAAGCTCAGTTTGTCGAAGCCATAGCTCTCGATGCACATCTTTCGAAGGTCGAGGCCCGCAAGGCTGTTGATGCCATGATCCGAGTCACCGTGCAGGCGCTCCGGGAGGGTGAACGCCTGACGTTGACGGGGCTGGGCACCTTCAGCGTGCAACAAAAGTCCGAGCGCGTGGGCCGAAACCCCCGGACGGGTGCCGCCGTCAAGATTCCGCCGCGCAAGGCCATCAAGTTCCGAGCCGCCGTGGAGATCGAATAACCGCATCCCGAGTAACACGTTTTTCAGTCATGCCACAGATTTCACTTCGGGCCGTCGAGATGCCGGCCTCCCCGATACGCAAACTCGTGCCGCTGGCCGATGCCGCCCGCGCCCGCGGAATCAAGATCTACCACCTGAACATCGGGCAACCCGACCTGCCGACTCCGCAAGTCGGGCTCGATGCCTTGAGACACATCGACCGCAAGGTCCTTGAATACAGCCCCAGCGACGGGTACCGCTCGCTGCGTGAAAAACTGGTCTCCTATTACGACCAATACCAGATCAAGCTCTCGCCCGAAGAGATCATCGTCACGACGGGGGGTTCCGAGGCCGTGCTCTTCGCCTTCATGTCCTGCCTGAATCCCGGAGACGAAATCATCGTCCCCGAGCCGGCATACGCCAACTACATGGCCTTTGCCATCTCGGCGGGAGCTGTCATCCGCCCCGTAGTTTCCTCGATCGAAAACGGCTTTGCCCTGCCGCCGATCGAGGAGTTCGAGAAACTTATCAACGAACGTACGCGCGGCATCCTGATCTGCAATCCCAACAACCCGACCGGCTATCTCTATACGCGCCGCGAGATGAACCGCATCCGCGACATCGTCAAGAAATACGATCTGTTCCTCTTCTCGGACGAAGTCTACCGGGAATTCATCTACACGGGATCGCCCTATATCTCGGCCTGCCACCTTGAGGGTATCGAACAGAATGTCGTGCTGATCGACTCGGTATCGAAACGATACTCGGAGTGCGGTATCCGCATCGGAGCACTGATCACCAAGAACAAAGAGTTACGCAATGCGGTAATGAAGTTCTGTCAGGCCCGTCTTTCTCCGCCGCTCATCGGACAGATCATCGCCGAAGCCTCGATCGATGCCCCCCGGTCGTACAGCACCGAGGTCTACGAGGAGTATATCGAACGGCGAAAGTGTCTGATCGACGGGTTGAACCGTATTCCGGGCGTCTATTCGCCCATCCCGATGGGGGCCTTCTACACGGTGGCGCGGCTTCCGGTGGACGACAGCGACAAGTTCTGCGCCTGGTGCCTCGAACACTTCGAATACGAAGGTGAGACGGTGATGCTGGCCCCGGCCTCGGGATTCTACTCCGATCCGGGTTGCGGTCGCAACGAGGTACGCATTGCCTACGTCTTGAAGAAGGAGGATCTCGAGCGGGCCCTGTTCATCCTGAGCAAGGCGCTCGATGCCTATAACAGTCGGCCGCAAGAGTAACAACTGGAGAGGGGGGGGGCCGCAAGAAGCTGGGAGGAGAAGTTCGGACAAGGGCACCGGAAAGGAGTGCAGAGCAGGGGCTTCGAACAAGGACACCGGGCAGATTAGAATCACCGGATGAAACACCGGGCCGCAACATTGAACAAGGCCACTGGACGGAATTGCCGAGCAGAACGCCGGGTTGCGACGTTGAACAAGGCCGCCGGACAGAATCGCCCAGCAGAAGCCGGGTTGCGACGTTAAACAAGGCCGCCGGACAGAATTGCCCAGCAGAATGCCGGGTTGCAATGCTGGACAGAATTATCACAGGCCCGCCACAAAATCGCCGGACTGAGCCAGTGTGCCGAGGCTGATCCCAGCATGCCGGTGCTGATCCGAAATTGGCGTTCCTCCGAACCTCGATCCATTCAGTCGGCCAATTCGGCCAAACTTCCACCAAAGAGTCCAATTTTTACGAATTTCAGACCAAAAAGTTTGGCCCGAGGGGATAGTTTTTATACTTTTGCCCCCGATTTTGCGTGTTCTGAGACACGCCGAGTGTTAACCAAACCAATCCGTTATGAAAAAATTTCTCCTTGTTCTGGCCTGCGCAGCCATCGCCACGGGCGCCCGCGCTGAAGGGTATCAGGTAAACAACATGTCGGCCAAACAGACCGGTATGGGTCACGTGGGAACGGCCATGAAGCTGGACTCGGAATCGATCTATTTCAACCCGGCGGCCACCGCTTTCCAAAAGAGCCGGTTCAACATCTCGGCCGGATTCACGGGAATCCTTTCGGATGTAACCTTCCGTTCGCTGCCGACGCTGGAGAACGGCTACCAGAGTGGTCCCGCCGAACGGTCGGACAACAAACTCTCCACCCCGTTGCATGTCTATTTCAACTACAAACCTACGGAGCGACTGGCTCTCGGTGTCGGTTTCTATACCCCGGACGGTTCGTCGATGAAGTGGAACGACAACTGGTCGGGCGCCCATCTGATCCAGGAGATCAACCTGGCAGCCTATACCGTGCAACCGACCGTATCGTACAAAATCTGCGACCGGCTTTCAATCGGCGTAGGGCTGATGGTCACGTGGGGGAATTTCAACCTGTCGCGGGCCATGCTGCCGGTCGGTGCGGGGAACCAGACCCTCATCGGAGGATTCAACCTGATCAATGCGAGTCTGCCGGCCCTCGGGGCACAGGGTGGGCTGAGTGCCGAACAGATCGCCCAATATCAGGCCATGGCACAGGCCGGAGCTACCTATTTCACGGACAATCTCCAACATCAATCCATCGTTTCGGCACGACTGGAGGGGAATGCCCATGTTGCCGTAGGTGTCAATGCCGGCATTCTGTGGGACATCACCGATCAATGGTCCCTGGCCATGAGCTACCGTTCACGCATGAACATGAAGGTCGACAAGGGTACGGCACGGCTGAACTACGCCTCCACAGAGGCCCAGAGCTACCTGACGTTCCTCAACACGATGCTCCAGATGGGCGGTCAGGATGCAGCCATTCCCGGACTTGACCAGGGGACATTCCACACCCAGCTGCCGCTTCCGACGACCGTGACCTGGGGCGTATCGTTCCGTCCGACCCCGAAGTGGGAATTCGCCGTCGATCTGCAATGGGTCGGCTGGTCGGCCTACAAGGAGCTGAATGTCGCCTTCAACGAACAGGAACTCGGAATCGACGATATCTATTCGGTGAAGAACTATTCGAATACGCTGGCGTTCCGCTTCGGCGGTCAGTACCGTGCCTCAGACCTTCTGACGGCTCGCATGGGTATGTACGTCGACGAGAGCCCCGTAAGCAGCGACTACCTGAATCCGGAGACTCCCTCGATGACAAAAGTGGCCTATACGGCGGGCCTGAGTCTGCGTCTGACGCGTTTCATGTCGATCGATCTGGCCTACTGCTACGTCTCCTCGGCCGATCCCGAACGTACGGGCTCCTATCCGATCTACAGCTATCCGGACCGGAAGTTCGAAGGGGTCTTCTCGGGCAACTACCGGCTTCATGCCCATGTATTTTCGGTGGGTGTAGGATTCAGTTTCTAAAACCGGAAAAATTTGTTACCTTTGTGGCGCACCTCTGCGGAAGTGCGCCACAATCGTTGAAGGCTCCATAGTTCAAGGGATAGAACGAGGGTTTCCTAAACCCTAAATTCGCGTTCGAGTCGCGGTGGAGCTACATAGGGGCAGGTCCGGGAGGCCCGCCTTTTTTGTAAGGAGAAGCACGCGAATTACCCCCTCACGCAAGAAGTACAGGAAAAGAAAAGATATGGAATCGCTCAAGGAGCTCTACAAAATCGGAAACGGTCCGTCAAGCAGCCACACCATGGGGCCCAAGCGGGCCGCTGAACACTTTGCGGATCGCTGCCGGGAGGTCGACAGCTACCGGGTCACGCTGTACGGATCGCTGGCCGCAACGGGGAAAGGTCACCTGACGGATGTGGCCATCTGCTCGGTTCTGGAGCCGATAGCCCCCACGGAGATCATCTGGAAGCCCGAAATCACACTTCCCTTCCATCCCAACGGAATGCTCTTCGAGGGGCTGAAACAGGGACAGGTCGTCGATTCATGGACCATATACAGCATCGGAGGAGGAGCCCTGGCCAACGAAACATCGCGTCTCGAGGAGCCGCGCAGCATCTACCCGATGTCGACCATTGCGGAGATCAAGGCATGGTGCTACCACGAAGGCAAGACCTACTGGGAGTATGTGAACGACTGCGAGGGCCCCGAGATCTGGGACTACCTCGATACGATCTGGACCTCGATGTGCGAAACCATCCACCGGGGACTGAATAACGACGGCGTACTGCCGGGCGGATTGAAGGTGGCGCGCAAAGCCGCCACCTACTTTGTGAAATCGAAGAGTTATACCGATTCCCTGGCTTCACGGGCCAAAATCTACGCCTATGCATTGGCCACCTCCGAGGAGAATGCCTCGGGAGGCGTGGTGGTGACGGCTCCGACGTGTGGATCGAGCGGTGTGGTGCCGGCCGTGCTCTACCATCTGGCCACCTCCCGGGACTTCCTGCGCATCCGCATCCTGCGGGCGCTGGCTACCGCCGGGTTGTTTGGCAACGTGGCCAAGACCAACTCCTCGATCTCGGGAGCCGAAGTTGGCTGTCAGGGTGAAGTCGGGGTAGCATGTGCCATGGCAGCGGCCGCCGCATGCCAACTCTTCGGCGGAACTCCCTCGCAGATCGAATATGCCGCCGAAATGGGTCTTGAACACCATCTGGGTCTGACCTGTGATCCGGTCTGCGGACTGGTACAGGTGCCGTGTATCGAGCGCAATGCCATTGCGGCAGCCCGGGCGCTGGATGCAAACATCTACGCCACGCTCTCGGATGGAGCCCATCTGGTCTCCTATGACAAGGTGGTCAAGGTGATGGCCGAGACGGGACACGACCTGCCGAGTCTCTATCGGGAGACCTCCGAGGGCGGTCTGGCCCGCAACTACGACCGTAAATAATGGACCGCCACAGCCGCGAGATCCTTTGGAAATCACTCCTGATCTGGGCGGCCATCATCCCGCTCGCCATTCTCAACGGAATCGTGCGAGAGGCGTTCCTGCGTCCGTGGCTGGGTCCTTCCCCGGCCTTATTGACCAGCGGGATTCTTCTCTCAGGCCTCATCTTTCTCATGGCATGGTTGTTCATTCCCCGGCTCCAAAGGCCCGGAAAGACAATTCCGACAGGGAAGATCGGAAGTGCGTGGCTGCTGCTGACCGTAGCTTTCGAAACCGGTATGGGGTTGGCACAAGGGGCCTCGGCGAGCGAACCGCTCGCCAACTACAATCCTCAAGGAGGCAATCTATGGCTGTTCGTCGTTCTGTTCACCGGATGTGCCCCACACCTTGCCTGCCGGATACGCGGATGTTGACCACGCATCCGGGATTCTGAAGAAACGGGCGGCAACCATTCCCGAGCATTCCCGAGCACGCCACCGACTTTTCCGTCATAACCCGCTCCCGGGCTATCCAGCCACACCGCCACACTATTTCACGCCCGTCTCCTGCGATCCTCACTCTCCCCGCACGTCCCCACCCCACTACAATACCTGCACAAAAAAGCCTCCTCCCATTATCGGGAAGAGGCTTTTCTCGATTCGTCCGAACCGACCTCCCCAAGCGGTCTGTTTCTCCGCCGCCCGAGAGATCCCGGTTCGGGACCGGTCTGTTACTGTGCCTGCGACGACTGCTGGAGGGCCTCCATGTCGTTCTTCGAAGCAACCACGAGATCGTCGTACTCGCGAAGTCCCGTACCACCCGGAATCAGGTGACCGCAGATAACGTTCTCCTTGAGGTTCTCCAGCGGATCGACCTTCGCCTGGATGGCGGCCTCGTTGAGGACCTTGGTGGTCTCCTGGAACGAGGCTGCAGAGATGAAGCTCGAGGTCTGGAGTGCGGCACGCGTAATACCCTGTAGGACCTGGGTCGAAGTTGCCGGCACGATATCCCGCACCTGAACCGGACGCAGATCACGACGCTTGAGGCTCGAGTTCTCGTCACGCAGTTTACGCAGCGAAACGATCTGGCCGGGCTGCAGCACCGTAGAGTCGCCGGCATCCGTTACAACCACCTTGTCGTAGAGTTCGTCGTTCACATCCATGAACTCCCACTTGTCGACGATCTGATCCTCGAAGAAGCGCGTATCGCCCGGATCCTCGATCTTGACCTTCGACATCATCTGACGAACGATGACTTCGAAGTGTTTGTCGTTGATCTTCACACCCTGCATGCGGTAGACCTCCTGCACCTCGTTGACGATGTACTCCTGCACCTTCGTCGGGCCGAGGATGTTGAGGATGTCGCTCGGCGTGATGGCGCCGTCCGACAGCGGACTTCCGGCCTTCACATAGTCGTTCTCCTGGACGATGATCTGACGCGACAGCGGAACGAGGTAACGCTTCACATCGCCCTGCTTCGAGGTGATGATGATCTCGCGGTTACCACGCTTGATCTTGCCGAACGTAACCTCACCGTCAATCTCCGAAACAATGGCCGGATTCGACGGGTTGCGGGCCTCGAAGAGCTCCGTAACACGCGGAAGACCTCCCGTGATATCGCCTCCCGACTTGCCCACGGCACGCGGAATCTTGATCAGAATATCACCGGCCTTGATCCGGGCATTGTCCTTGATGACGATGTGGGCCGAGACGGGCAGGTTGTACTGCTTAACCTCCTCGCCCTCCTTGGTCTGGATCTTGATGACCGGGTTCTTGGTCTTGTCCTTGGACTCGATGACCACCTTCTCCGAAAGACCCGTCTGCTCGTCACGCTCGTCGCGGTAGGTGACACCCTCGATGATGTTCTCATAGACGGCGCGACCCTCGTACTCGGAGATGATCACGGCATTGTAGGGATCCCACTCGCAGATCAGATCACCCTTCTTGACCTCGGCGCCGTCCTGCATGTAGAGCGTGGCGCCATAGGGCAGGTTGTGCGTATAGAGTACGATCTCGGTCTTCGGATCGACGATGCGGAACTCCGACTGACGCGAAATGACGATATCGATCGGCTCTCCGGCGGCATTCTTGCCCTTGACCGTACGCAACTCGTCGATCTCCAGACGTCCCTCGTATTTCGAGATGACGTTGGTCTCGACGGCCGTGCCTCCGGCCACACCACCGACGTGGAACGTACGCAGCGTCAGCTGGGTACCCGGCTCGCCGATCGACTGGGCGGCGATCACGCCGACCACCTCGCCCTTCTGAACCATGCGGGCCGTAGCCAGGTTGCGGCCGTAGCACTTGGCGCATACGCCGCGGCGCGACTCGCAGGTCAGCACCGAACGGATCTCCACGGACTCCAGCGGCGACTTCTCGATAGCCTCGGCAATGGATTCGGTGATCTCCTCACCAGCCTTGCAGAGCACCTCGCCCGTCAGCGGATGGATCACGTCATTCAGGGCCACACGACCCAGAATACGGTCGTAAAGCGTCTGCACGACATCATCGTTGCGCTTGATGGCCGTAGCCGTCAGACCACGCAGCGTACCGCAATCCTCCTCGTTGATGATGACATCCTGCGCCACATCGACCAGACGACGCGTCAGATAACCGGCATCGGCCGTCTTCAGGGCCGTATCGGCCAGACCCTTACGGGCACCGTGCGTCGAGATGAAATACTCCAGCACCGAAAGACCCTCCTTGAAGTTCGAGAGAATCGGGTTTTCGATGACCTGCTGACCACCTTCGACACCCGACTTCTGCGGCTTGGCCATCAGTCCACGCATACCGCTCAGCTGACGGATCTGCTCCTTCGAACCACGGGCTCCCGAGTCAAGCATCATGTAGACCGGGTTGAAACCGTCGTCGTCCTTGACCAGCGTATCGATCACGGCCTTGGTCAACTTGGTGTTGATGTTGGTCCAGACGTCGATGATCTGGTTGTAACGCTCGTTGTTGGTGATCAGACCCATGTTGTAGTCCTCCATGATGGCGTCGGCACGCTCGTAACCCTCCTGGACGAGTTTCTCCTTCTCCTGGGGGATGATCACGGCATCGAGGTTGAACGACAGACCGCCCTGGAAGGCCATCTTGTAACCCATGTCCTTGATATCGTCGAGGAAGTTGGCCACCTTGTCGGCTCCGGCCTTCTTCATCACCACGGCGATGATGTCACGCAGCGAACGCTTCGTAAGGACTTCGTTGATATATCCTACCTCCTTCGGGACGACCTGGTTGAAGAGGATACGCCCGATGGTGGTCTCTTTCAGTACGCGGACCGGATTGCCCTGCTCGTCGAGGTCGTCGACCAGGCACTTCACGATGGCATGCAGATCGGCGCGTTTCTCGTTGTAGGCGATGATTGCCTCCTCGGGGCCGTAGAAGACCTGACCCTCCCCCTTGACACCCTTGCGGGGCTTGGTGATGTAGTACAGACCGAGGACCATGTCCTGCGACGGCACGGTGATAGGTGCACCGTTGGCGGGGTTCAAGACGTTGTGCGAACCCAGCATCAGCAACTGGGCCTCCAGAATGGCGGCGTTGCCCAGCGGCAGGTGGACGGCCATCTGGTCACCGTCAAAGTCGGCGTTGAAGGCCGTACATGCCAGCGGGTGCAGCTGCATGGCCTTACCCTCGATCAGTTTGGGCTGGAAGGCCTGGATACCCAGACGGTGCAGCGTCGGGGCGCGGTTCATCAACACCGGGTGACCCTTGATGACATTCTCCAGAATGCCCCAGATCACCGGATCCTTACGGTCGATGATCTTCTTGGCCGACTTCACCGTCTTGACGATGCCGCGCTCGATGAGCTTGCGGATCACGAACGGCTTGTAGAGCTCGGCGGCCATATCCTTCGGGATACCCATCTCGTGCATCTTCAGCTCCGGGCCGACGACGATCACCGAACGGGCCGAGTAGTCGACACGCTTACCCAGCAGGTTCTGACGGAAACGTCCCTGCTTGCCCTTGAGCGAATCGGAGAGCGACTTGAGCGGGCGGTTCGATTCGTTCTTCACGGCATTGGACTTGCGCGAGTTGTCGAACAGCGAATCGACGGCCTCCTGCAACATGCGCTTTTCGTTGCGCAGGATCACCTCCGGGGCCTTGATCTCGATCAGACGCTTCAGACGGTTGTTGCGGATGATGACACGACGGTAGAGGTCGTTCAGGTCCGACGTGGCGAAACGTCCGCCATCCAGCGGCACCAGCGGGCGCAGCTCGGGCGGGATCACCGGAATGACGCTCAGCACCATCCATTCGGGTTTGTTCTTACCCTTCGAGGCGCGGAACGACTCGATGACGTTCAGACACTTCAGGGCTTCGGACTTACGCTGCTGCGACGTTTCGGTCGAGGCCTTGTGGCGCAGGGCGTACGACATCGAGTCGAGGTCGACCTGCTTCAGAAGCGTATAGATGGCCTCGGCACCCATCTGAGCGACGAACTTGTTGGGGTCCGAATCGTCCAGGGCCTGGTTGCCCTTCGGCAGGGCGGCCAGTACGTCGAGGTACTCCTTTTCGGAGAGGGTGGCCAGACGCTCGATTCCCTGCTCCGAAGCGGCGCCCGGATTGATCACCACGTAACGCTCGTAGTAGATGATCGCCTCGAGCTTCTTGGACGGAATGCCCAGCAGATAACCGATCTTCGAGGGCAGCGAGCGGAAATACCAGATGTGAACCACCGGCACCACCAGCGAAATGTGACCCATACGCTCGCGTCGTACCTTCTTTTCGGTGACCTCTACGCCGCAACGGTCGCAGACGATACCCTTGTAACGGATCCGCTTGTACTTACCGCAGTGACACTCGTAATCCTTCACCGGGCCGAAGATCCGCTCGCAGAACAGACCGTCGCGTTCGGGTTTGTAGGTCCGGTAGTTAATGGTTTCGGGCTTCAGCACCTCGCCGCTCGACTGGGCCAGGATCTCCTCCGGGGAGGCCAGACCGATCGAAATGCGGCTGTAACCATTATTCGGTTTATTGTCTTTGGTAATTGGCATATCTGTTTTCGTTTATCTTATCCTCTTAAACAAACCTTACTCGAGTTTCACCGAGAGGGCCAGACCGCGCAGCTCGTGCAACAGGACGTTCATGGCCTCCGGAATACCGGGTTTGGGCAGGTTCTCGCCCTTGACGATGGCCTCGTAAGCCTTGGCGCGACCCATCACATCGTCGGACTTGATGGTCAGGATCTCCTGCAGGATATTGGCGGCGCCGAAACCTTCGAGCGCCCAGACCTCCATCTCTCCGAAACGCTGGCCTCCGAACTGTGCCTTACCGCCAAGCGGCTGCTGCGTGATGAGCGAGTAGGGACCGATCGAACGGGCGTGCATCTTGTCGTCGATCATATGACCCAGTTTGAGCATGTAGGTCACGCCCACCGTTGCGGGCTGGTCGAAGCGCTCGCCCGTACCACCGTCATACAGATACGTACGTCCGCTGTGCGGCAGTCCGGCCTGAGCCGTATAGTCGTTGATCTGCTCGAGCGAGGCACCGTCGAAGATCGGCGTGGCGAACTTCAGACCCAGCTCACGACCGGCCCATCCGAGCACGGCCTCGTAGATCTGTCCGAGGTTCATACGCGAAGGCACACCCAGCGGGTTCAGACAGATGTCGACGATCGTTCCGTCCTCGAGGAACGGCATGTCCTCGTCCCGGACGATCTTGGCCACGATACCCTTGTTACCGTGACGTCCGGCCATCTTGTCTCCGACCTTCAGTTTCCGTTTCTTGGCGATGTAGACCTTGGCCATCTGGATGACACCCGTCTGCGGCAGTTCGTCGCCGTTGGTCAGGTTGTACTTCTCGCGCTTGATCGCCGCATCGGCCTTCTTCCACTCGATCGTGTAGTTGTTGACCGTAGCCTCGATCAGCGAGTCGACATGCGCATCCCCGGTCCAGTTGCACGTTCCGAGGTTCAGATAACCCATCTCCACGCCGGTCTTTTCATCGGCCGACTTGCGGGCGATCTCTTCGAGCATCTTCTGCGAGAACTTCGTGCCGGCAGGATAGAGTTCCACGCCGAAATAGTCCGTAATGCCCGTGGTGGTCTTGCCCTGGAGCAGCGTCCAGAGCTTCTCGACCAGCCGCTTGGTCAGCTCCGCAATCTCGGCGGCAAACTTCTCGTCAAGTTTGTCGAGCTGGGCCTTTTCGGCGCTCTTGCTCTTCTTGCCCTCCTTGTTGGCACGGCTGTAGAGCTTGGTGTCGATCACCACGCCGTGCAGCGAGGGCTGCGCCTTGAGCGACGCATCCTTCACATCCCCGGCCTTGTCGCCGAAGATGGCGCGCAGCAGCTTCTCCTCGGGCGAGGGATCGCTCTCGCCCTTCGGGGTGATCTTGCCGATGAGGATATCCCCCGGATGGATGTTGGCGCCGATACGGACAATACCGTTGGCATCGAGATCCTTCGTTGCATCCTCCGAAACGTTGGGAATGTCCGAGGTCAACTCCTCGACACCACGCTTCGTATCGCGCACCTCCATGATGTATTCGTCGACATGCACCGACGTGAAGATATCCTCACGCTGGATACGCTCCGAGATCACGATGGCATCCTCGAAGTTGTATCCCTTCCAGGGCATGTAGGCCACCTTGAGGTTGCGGCCCAGGGCCAGCTCGCCGTGCTGCGTCGAGTAGCCTTCGGTGAGGATCTGACCCTTGGTCACGTGGTCGCCCGTAAGGACCGTCGGCTTCAGGGTCACCGAGGTGTTCTGGTTCGTCCGGCGGTAACGGGGCAGTTCGTAGGTCGTAATCTCGGGTGCGAACGAGGTGAGGATCTCGTCCTCC
>CALUKK010000009.1 GCA_944321205.1 uncultured Alistipes sp. | reverse complement strand
ATCCTCGTCGCAGAGCAGCAGGTAGTGGGGGCCCGTCTCGCAACTCACCCGGAGTCCCCGGGCCCTGGCGCGGCGCACCAGTTCGACGCTCTCCTTCGTCGAGACGTGGCAGACGTGATACTGACATCCGGTCCGCTCGGCCAGCGCAATGTCGCGCTCGACCTGCCGCCACTCGCTCTCCGACGGGATGCCGCGGTGGCCATGCTCATGGCAGTAGACCCCGTCGTGGATATAGCCGCCACGCAGGAGTTCGTCCACCTCGCAATGGGCCACAATCGGCTTGTGGACCGCCGCGGCCCGACGCATCGCCTCCTCCATCAGCTCCTCCGACTGTACGCCGCGTCCGTCATCCGAGAATCCCGCCACATGGGGTGCCAGCGCCGCAAAATCGACCAGCTCGCCGCATCCGCGCTGCCCCAAGGTGATCGACGCATAGGGCTTGACGCGCACCACGGCGTCACGACGGATCAGCGCCAGCTGCTCCCCGAGGTGCTCCGGCGTATCGGGAGCCGGATTCAGATTGGGCATCGAGCAGACCGTCGTGTAGCCGCCATGGGCCGCTGCGGCCGTCCCCGTGGCGATGGTCTCCTTCTGCGGGAAACCCGGTTCGCGCAGGTGGACATGCACGTCGACCAGCCCCGGAACCAGGTATCGTCCCCCGAGATCGACCCGGCAATCCCCGGGCTGCGGATCACACTCCGGTACCACACGTCCCTGCTCCACGACCAGCCGCCCCTTTTCAAAACGGCCTCCGCGGTAGATCATGGCATTCTCGTAAAATGTTTTCATCGGCTCGGTCACATAAAAAAATAGGGCAACCGAAACAGTTACCCTAATAAAACCAAAAATCCGTATCCTTCGGAGACTGGAACCCCGACCAATAATCCTTTTGCCAGAACTTCTGAGCCATCGGGATATGAGGGTTGTCTTTCATAGGATCGGATCTCTCTGCAATTGTGTACAAAGGTAGGGGTTTTTCGGCGGGCGTGCAAACCTTTTCCCGATTTTTTTTCAACATTCGTTCCACGGGCAGCCTCTACACGACGGGCTCCGCTCTCCGGGCCATCCGCTCCCCGTCCGCCGCCCCGTATCCGGGCGGTACGAAATCCGCCAATCGGCCGCGGTGATACCTCCATAAGAAATACCGATCCGAAAGGGATGTTTTTTCCCGCCGGATATACTATCTTTGCCATCGTGGAAAGGTGCGACTGCTGCCCGGATCCCCGCTGCTGCCCGGATCCCCATCCGCAGAACGGCCCGCCAACCCGCTTGTCAAACACCAAAAGAGACGACGATGCAAGACCCCCAGATACTGCTTCCATTGCTGCTCACGCTCGGCGCCGGTCTGGCGACCGGAATCGGCAGCGCCATTGCCTTCCTGGCCAAAAGAACCAACAAACGCCTGCTCTCCTTCTCGCTCGGACTCTCCGGCGGAGTGATGATCTACGTCTCATTCGTCGAGCTCTTCCACGAAGCGGGGATCACACTCACATCCGAATGGGGCACACGCCTCGGCGGCGTGATCACCGTGGCGAGCTTCTTCGCCGGAATTCTCCTGATCGGCATCATCGACCGACTGGTTCCCACGGTCGAAAACCCGCACGAGGCCCATCTGGTCGAGGAGATGGACCACCGCCCACGCAACCCGCGTCTGATGCGCATGGGCGTCATGACGGCGCTGGCCATCGGCATTCACAACTTTCCCGAAGGAATCGCCACCTTCACCTCGGCCGTGGACAACCTCACGCTCGGCGTCGCCATTGCCGTGGCCATCGCCATCCACAACATTCCCGAAGGTATCGCCGTCTCGATCCCCGTATACTACGCCACGGGGGATCGTGCCAGGGCCTTCCGGCTGTCGCTGCTCTCGGGTCTCGCGGAGCCGGTCGGGGCATTGCTGGCCTATCTGGTGCTGATGCCCTTCATGTCCGCAACACTCATGGGCTGCATCCTGGCCGGGGTGGCCGGCATCATGGTCTTCATCTCGATCGACGAACTCCTCCCGGCCGCCCGTGAGTATGGCGAGGCCCACACCTCGATCTACGGTGTGGTGGCCGGCATGGCCCTGATGGCCGTCAGTCTGCTGCTGCTGGAGTAACCTCCGACCGGAGAATCCATTCACGGACGGAGATCGCCGCAAGCCCCTTTCTAATCCGAAAAGACAACTATTAATAATAACCCTCAAAAACAGAAACGAATTGGATATTCTCTTCCTGATCATCGGACTGGCGCTGATTCTGGCCGGCGCCAACTTTCTCACGGACGGCTCCGCGGCGCTGGCCCAGCGCTTCCGCGTTCCGGAATTCATCATCGGACTGACGATCGTCGCCGTCGGAACCTCAACCCCCGAACTGGTGGTCTCGGTCCTCTCGGCCATTGCCGGCAAGAGCGACGTGGCGATCGGCAACGTTGTCGGATCGAACATCTTCAACGTCTTTCTGATTCTGGGTATCTGCGCCCTGATCCGCCCGCTGCCCCTCACGTCCGGGAACATCCGTCGCGACATTCCGTTCGGCGTCGCCACCTCGCTGCTGCTCCTGATTCTGGCCATGGACAGCTGGTTCAAGGCCGGAGCCGTCGACCGACTCGGACGACTGGACGGTGTTCTGATGCTGGTCATCTACCTGCTGCTGATGACCTACACCATCCGCGCAACGGGACGCACTGCCCCGACCGACTCCCCGGCCGACGGAGGCCAGACGCAGAAACAGCCGATGGCCGGATGGCTCATGGCCGTGATGATCGTCGGCGGACTGGCCGGACTGATCTTCGGCGGCGAGATGTTCCTCGACAACGCCACGGCGCTGGCCCGCCGGATGGGCATCAGCGAGTCGGTGATCGCCATCACGCTCGTGGCCGGCGGCACGTCGCTCCCCGAGCTGGCCTCGTCGCTCGTCTCTCTCATCAAGGGCAAGAGCGACATGGCTCTCGGAAACGTCATCGGCTCGAACATCGCCAACATCCTGCTGATTCTGGGTCTGAGCGCCACGATCCATCCGCTGACGATGGGTGGCATCACGCTCGTCGACCTGCTGGTCGTACTGTTGAGCGCCGTGCTGCTCTTCCTGGCAGCCTTTACCTTCCGGCGCCGGGCCGTCGACCGTTGGGAGGGGGTTTTGTTTCTGGTGATCTACGCCGCCTACATCACCTATCTGGTCAGATAGTCTCCGGCGAGGAGAGGTAGCGGTCCAGCAGCCGCGGCAGGGCGTGGTCGCCGAGCGTGACCGTGGGAATGGCAAATGCCTCGGCGGCCGGCGTCAGTGACGGGGTCTCGATGCGGTAGAGGCGGGCATGAATCCGCTGGTGGGAGAGCTGGTGCAGGGGAAGTGCCACGGTGCGCAGCAGCCGCCACGGCGCCGTGCCGAGCAATTCGACCAAACGGGGCTCGGCCAACAGATCCGGCAAATCGGCCGGAGCCGCGGTTTCGATCATCGGAAACTCGTAGAGTCCCTGCCAGATGTCGCGTTCCTCGCGGCGGCGAAGCAGCGTACGATCTCCCGAAGTGATGTGCAGATAGTGGAACCAGCGGTCGCGAAGGCGGGTCCGCCCCTGTTTGACGGGACGCTCGGCGACGGTGCCGGCCGCCAGGGCCAGGCAGCGGTCGGCGAGCGGACAGTCTTCACAACGCGGTGTGGAGGGGATGCACTGCAACGCTCCGAAATCCATGATGGCCTGGTTATAACGTCCGGGAGCCGACCGATCGAGCTGCTCCTGTGCCAGGCGGGCAAAGGCACGGCGTCCGGCCGTGGAGTCGATTGCCAGGTCGATGTCGAACAGCCGCGAAAGGAGACGGTAGACATTGCCGTCGACGACGGCGCAGGGTTCGTCGTAGGCCGCCGAGCAGATGGCTGCCGCCGTATAGTCGCCTACACCGCGCAGCGAACGCACCTCGTCAAGCCGGCGGGGGAATTCGCCGCCGAAGCGCTCGACCACCTCACGGGCCGCAGCCAGCAGGTTGCGCGCCCGACTGTAATAGCCGAGTCCCTGCCAGAGACGCAACACCTCGTCCTCGGAGGCGGCGGCCAGCGACGCAACATCCGGGAACCGTGCCGTGAAGCGTTCATAATAGGCCAGCCCCTGCGCTACCCGGGTCTGCTGGAGGATCACCTCCGAGAGCCAGATGCGGTAGGGATCATGCGTACGGCGCCACGGCAGATCGCGTCCTTCACGGGCGTACCAGTCAAGCAGCATATCGGCAATCGATGTCATTCGGAAGACAAAAACACGATTTCGGAATCGAATTTGATCGTTCCGGAGAGGTCCAATATCAAAAAAGTATGGAAAAACGCTATCAACTCATCCACAACCCGTCCCGCAACCGCTACGAATTCGATCTGGGCGGTGGAGCCCATGCATTCATTGACTACGAACCGACCTCCCGGGGCTTCCGGCTGACCCATACCGAAGTACCACCCGCCTTCGAGGGACAGGGCATTGCCCGTGAACTGGTCGAGGCGACGCTGGAGGAGTTCCGCCGGCGCGGCGAGCGGATCATTCCCGAATGTTCGTACATCGTCCACTTCATCCGCCGCAATCCCGAGTGGCAGCCGCTGCTGGCGGAAGGGGTCCGGATCGAGGGGCGCTGACGGTGCAGGGCCCCCACGTCCGAACGGCCGGTCTTGCTCCCGAGGGGGAGGGTATCATCGGTCAGTCTACTCCTTGCCGGCCGTGAGTTTCTCGATCTGTTTCTCGGCCTCGGCCTCCAGATTGGCAGCCTGCTTTTCGGCCTCCTCGACCAGTTTCTCTCCGGCCTTCTGAGCCGCCAGTTTAGCCAGGGTACCCTTCTTCGAGGCCTCCTCGACCAGTTTGTCACGCTGCGTCTGGGCCGCCTCGATCAGCTTCTGACCCGCATTGCGGGCCTGCTGACGCAGATTTTCCGCCTGTTTGGCGATCTCCTCCGAAAGCGACTCGCTGCCCGTGAGTTTCTGGATCTGTTCGTTGACCACGTTGGTCACCGCCTCCTGAACCGCCTCCTTCACCCCGAGCGTAATCTTCGGCGAAGTGAACGTACCGCCGATATTCACGGCCACGTTCTGCAAGACTCCGCCTCCCGGAATAGCCACCTGAGCCTGATAGTCGATCGTCTGGTCGAGCCCCGTCGAACCCGAAAGGTTGACGTTCACATCACCGATCTTCAGATCGAACGGTGAGGTCGAAACGCGACCGTCGCGGATCTCAAAGCGGATCTTCACATCCCTGGCTTCGATCTGACGCAGCTTGTCGTTCTTCAGGGCTTCGGCCATCACCTCGAAGGCCTTGATATTTTGGATATGGATATTCTCCGAGCGGATCTCTCCCGAGGCATTGAGCGTCCCCAGATCGGGAGACATTGCCGCATCGAGCGTCGTCGCAAGATCCAGCGAAAGCGAATAGTTGCCGCCCGTCTTCTCGAAAATCGGAACCAGCTGCTTGACCATCTCCAGCTCCTCGAACGTACGCTGGAACGAGGCATCCGAAAAATCGGCCTTGAGTTTCAGCGCCGGAGCCGCGGGATCCGCAGCCGTCGAGTAACTTCCCGAAGCCGAAGCCTTGCCGCCGAAGACTCCCAGCCGCAGCCCGTCGAGCGACAACGTACCGTCGGCCATGCTCATCTCTCCGGCAATGTTCTCGAGAGTCATCTTCTGGAAGAGAACCTTCTTCAGATCGGTATTGAGCGACAGGCGCAGGTTGCGCGGAACCTCGAGCACCGTGACGGCCGTCGTATCGGCAGACTCCGGTTCGGCAGCCGCCTCCTCTTCGGCCGCGGCATCATCCGACTCACCGCCCGGCAACGCCGCCATGATCTCGTTCAGATCCAGCAGTTCGGACTTCACGTAGAGACGGCCCGAAAGCTCCTCGCCGCGCAGCAGATAACCCAGATAGCCGCTCAACTGGCCGTTGGCCGACAAGTCGCTGCGGCCGACCGTCAGGCCGAACTCCCCGAGGGTCATCGCCGCAGGGGTGATCGTCGCCGCAGCCCGGCGGATCTCCACCGGCGGCAGGTTCTCGAGCGTCAGACCCAGCTGCTCGAGGACAAACGTACCCTTGGCACCGAGTGCCTCGTAACGGTTCTTCTCGATATCGGACATGCGCCCCGAGAGACTCAGATCGGCCGTGATGATTCCCTCGAGTTCCATCCCCTTCTCCAGCGGATAGACCTCCTTGACGGCCCCGAGGTCGACTTTGCCGTTGGCCGTGGCTCGGAACGTCGGGTCACTGGCCAGATTGGTGGCGTAGAAGGTTGCAGAGACGGAGTTCCCGGCCATCTGAAGTCCGAACTTCGAGAGGTCGATCTCCGTACGGTCCATCACACCGCCCGGATTGGCGACGCGTGCTTCCAGGTTGATATTCGTGACAGCCTTCGGGAGCGACGCGTACTGGAAGCTGCCGTTGCGTACCGAGGTCTTCACCTCAAAGGCGGGAAGCTGCGAGCCCTGCATCTGACCGCGGGCCCACAACGACAGGTCGAGTTCACCGCCGGCCGTCAGATTCTTGAACTCCCGCGTATAGAAGGCCGGAATGAGCGACAGCACATCCTTGAACTGCACGGCATCGCATCCGGCCTTGAGATCCATCGCCACGACGTCGTCCTTCATCTCGACCCAACCGTCGAGCCCCACCTGAATGGCATTCAGCCGGAACGTATTGTTCGAGAAGGCAAAGTGCATGTTCTTCAGATCGGCATCGATCTTCGCAACCAGCTCCGCCTCGGCATCGCTCAGAAGCGGAATGCCGCCCGAGACGAAGTTCGTGCGTTCGGTTTTCAGCCGCAGATCGAGTTCCGTACGGTCAGCCGACATGTCGCCGCGCAGACGCAGCGTCAGCGGATCGGTCGAGAAGCTCATCCGCGTCGAGTCGTCCTCATAGCGGATCGTGGCCCCCGAAATGCGGAAGTCGCGCACCGAAAGACGGAAGGACGAACCGCCCTCCTCTTCGGCAGCCGGCTCTTCAACCGGCTCTTCGGCGGCCGGCTCCTCTTCAGCGGGTTTCATCACATCCCAGTTGACGGCGCCGTCGGCCATCTTGTGCGCGTGCAGCGCCGGATCGGCGAGAATCACCTTCGTCACCTCGAAACCGCTGTCCCCGAAGAGCGACATAAGGTTCACAACCACCGAGATCCGTCGTGCCGCCACGATCGTGTCCCCCACGAAAGGATCCTCGGCACCGACCAGCGTCAGGCCCTTCAGTTCGACCGATGCATTGGGGAAGTGCCGCAGAAGGCTGATATCGAGTTTCTCAAAGTCGAGAGTCGCCGTAAGCATCTGGTTGGCCTCCCGTTTCACGATATCGGCAATCTTGCCACGCAGGGCGATCGGCACGATCAGCGCGATCGCCAGAATGACCACCACAACCGTGGTCAGGATCTTCACGAACTTTTTCATTCTCTATCCGTTTTAAAGACGAAGAGCGTGGTCTCCGCCTCGTTGAATCCGCATTTCCGGTAGAGGGCCCGTGCCGCCGTACGTCGCGGGTTGGAGGTCAGCAGCAGCCGGTCCGCGCCGATCTGCGCCGCAAAATCCCGGGCCGCAAGCACCAGTGCTCGGCCGACCCCTTGGCCCCGGGCCGCCGCATCCACCACCACATCCTCGATCCAGGCCTTGCGGCCCGACGGTACGTCGTACCATACCAGCGTCAAGGTCCCCACCAGATCCTCCCCCGTCCCGGCGACGAACAGCGCCGTGGCAGGATGATCGAGCATCCGCCGCAGGAGCTCTTCCGACGGCGTCCCAAGCCGTGGCGACAACTGCGGAAGCAATCGTCCCAGCGAATCCCTCAACACCTCGGAGAACTCCGTCACCCGATATACGGAAAATGGCCTCATCCGGTTATTTTTTCACAAAGATAACCTTTTTGCCCGAAACGTCATGGTCTTCCGCAGAAAAAAGCGTACTTTTGTCGCGCAACGGTTCCAGGGTGGGGCGCCGGGCCTCTCCGGGATTAAATGGGAATGCCGTGTGAATCGGCAACAGTTCCCGCTGCTGTGAGTTACATGTCACGTACCGACACTCTTGGCCACTGTCCCCGCCTGCGGGACGGGAAGGCGTCGGTCCGGTAACGAGTCAGAAGACCTGCCGTTGGCATTCTGCCCGAAAACCCTGCGGAGAATGGGGTCCGAAGCGAATTCCAGCACCTTTCGCCGAGTCCCCGCCGCATGCGGTTCCGGAGCGTTTCGAAAAACGATGCGGATGAAACACGGCATACGAAATCTGTTCGGGAGTCTGGTGCTCCTCGGGTTGGGGGCCTGCATGGAGTACGGCCCCCAGCCCGAAGAGGCGTTCGACATCCGAAGCCGCGGCGTCTTCATCACCTGCGAGGGCAACTTCATGTGGGACAACGCCTCGCTCTCCTTCTACGACCCCGTCACACGACAGGTCGAGAACACCGTTTTCCTCAGGGCCAACGGCATGAAACTCGGCGATGTGGCCCAGTCGATGACCCTTCACGACGGAAAGGGTTATGTCGTGGTCAACAATTCGGGCGTGATCTATGTCGTCGACCCCGCGACGTTCCGCGTAACGGGCCTCATCGAGGAGGTTGTCTCTCCCCGATACCTTCTCTTCGTCGATGAGCAGACGGCCTACGTCTCCGATCTCTACGATCCGCGCATCACGGTCATCGACCCCCGCACCAACCGCATCCGTTCGCGCATCGACATGAACGGGCACCGCTCCACCGAACAGATGGTCCTTGCGGGCGAACGTGTCTACGTCAACTGCTGGTCGTACGACAACAAGATTCTGGTCATCGACACCCGGACCGAACGGCTGGTCGACTCGCTGACCGTGGGATGGCAGCCCAATTCGCTCGTCATGGACCGCCACGGAAAACTCTGGACCGCAACCGACGGCCGCGACGGCGAGGCTCCGGCCCTGTGGAGGATCGATCCCGCCACGCTGGAGATCGAACGGCGCTTTGAACTGCCGGCCGACCGACCGCCCTCGAAACTGACCCTCGACGAGCAAAACGACCGGCTCTACTTCATTGCCCGCGACGTCTGGCGGATGCCGACCGATGCGGAGTCGCTCCCCGCGGAGCCGTTCCTTCCCTACACCGGAACGCTCTACTACGGACTGGGCGTCGATCCCGACACGGGCGAGGTCTATGTCGCCGATGCCGTCGACTACGTGCAGAACGGCGTCGTATACCGTTTCTCCGATACGGGACAACCCCTCGACACGCTCCGTGTAGGGGTTATTCCCGGCTCCTTCTGTTTCAAACGACCTTGAGAAGATCACAATCCATTCCGAACATGAAAAGATACGTTTGGCTGCTGCTGTTGGCTCCGTCCTGCAATTCAAGCGAGACGATCACCACCGCCCGAGAGGAGGTCGCCACCTCGAAGGTTCTCGAATACACGCCCGCCCCGGGGCAGTTCATCAACAATCCGCAGGCCGGATTTCCCTCGACACCGATCACCACCCCCGAAGAGGCCGCGGCCTATGCCCGGGCCCGTCTGACCAAGGGCGGCACGCCCGACTCCGAAGCCGAAACCGTCAGCTACGGATACGTCTCGCTCGGCGGATGGGGCGGATACATCGTCCTGGGATTCGACGAACCGGTCGTAAACTCGAACGGCTCGGACTACGACCTCTATGTCACGGGAAACTCCTTCAACGGCTCCTCCGAACCGGGAATCGTCTGGGTGGCACAGGATGCCGACGGGGACGGTTCGCCCGCGGGTGAGACCTGGTACGAGCTCAAGGGGAGCGAGGAGGCTCTGGCCACACGCGGGTACGAGGTCACCTACACGGCGCAGGAGGACGGCACCGCCGCCTGGAAGGACAACCAGGGCGGTGACGGCACGATCGACCGCACGATCCACACGCAGAGCTACATCCCGGCCTGGGTGCAGCCGCTGACCTACGCCGGGACGTGCCTCCCGAAAAACGTCGAGCAGGATCCCGAGAGCGGCATTTACCGGATGCACGCCTTCGCCTGGGGATATGCCGACAATGCCTCGACGATCGACGGTGCGGGGACGAAAAACCGATTCAAGATCGCCAACGCCGTGGATGCCCAGGGAAATCCCGCCAACCTCCGGCAGATCGACTTCATCAAGATCCAGACCGGCGTGAACTGCAAGGCCCAAGGAGGCGTCGGCGAAATCTCGACCGAAGTCTGCGGCGTCGGATACTACCGGACCGTCTCCCGAACCGAATAGCGGAGCGTGAAACGCATCGCCGTCATACTTGCCGCACTGCTCTGCACGGGAACCCTCTTCGCGCAGCGTGACTCCGCGGCCCGCACCGTAGCCATCGAACAGGTCGAGATCGCCGGAGTACGGCCGATGAAGGAGATCGGCGTGCAGCGTACGGTACTCGACAGTGCCATTCTGCGCGAAAACATCTCCTCGTCGCTGGCCGACGCCTTGAGTGCCGGCTCGACCCTCTTCATCAAGTCGTACGGCCGCGCAACGCTCTCCACGGCCTCGTTCCGCGGCACGGCACCCTCCCATACGCAGGTCACCTGGAACGGCATGAAGGTCAACTCGCCGATGCTCGGGCAGGTGGACTTCTCGCTCATCCCCTCCTACTTCGTCGACCGTGCGGCGATCTACCACGGAGCCAGCTCCGTGGGTATCACCGGAGGCGGACTGGGCGGCGCCATCACCCTTGCGACGAAGGAGCCCGACCGGGAGGGATTTTCGCTGCGTTACATCCAGGGCATCGGATCGTTCACCACCTTCGACGAATTTCTGCAGGTGAGCTACCGCGGCCGGCACTGGAGCTCCTCGACACGGCTGCTGGCCAGCACCTCGGAGAACGACTTCCGCTACCGCAACTACGACTCGAAACAGTTCACGACCAATGCCGACGGAGAGATCGTCGGAAGCTACTACCCGCTCGTACGCAACCGCAACGGCGCCTTCCGCGACCTGCATCTGCTCCAGGAGCTCTACTACACCTCCGATCGCGGCGACCGCTTCTCGCTGGCGGCCTGGTACCTCGACACCGACCGCGGGCTGGCCCTGCTCTCCTCGGACCGCAACACCACGCGCGAAAAGCGCAACACGCAGGCCGAACGCACGCTGCGGGCCGTTCTCTCATGGGACCGGCTGTTCGGAGGGGTGAAGGTCGGGGCCCGGGCCGGCTATACGTACGACGATCTGCGTTACCGCATGGAATCGGATCCCGACGGAGCGGGCGACTTCATTCCGGTGACCGACGCCCGGAGCCGGATCCATACCCTCTTCGCCCGTGCCGAGGCCGAATACGCCCCGAACGAAAGGTGGCTCTTCGCCGCCAACGTCTCGGCGCACCAGCACCGCGTTCACAGCGGCGACCTCTCGGTCATCGACGCCACAACGGGCCGTCGGGCCGATACGCTCTATCGGCAGGAGCGCTTCGAGCTCTCGGCCTTTGCCTCGGTCAAGTGGCGTCCGGTGCCGCGGATGGGGGTGGCCGCCGATCTGAGATGGGAGTTGTACGGCGACCGCACGACGCCGCTCATCCCGGCGCTGTTCGTCGACTGGCTGCTCTCCAGACGCGGGAGTGTGGTGCTCAAGGCCTCCGCAGCCCGCAACTATCGCTATCCCACGCTCAACGACCTCTACTTCCAGCCGGGCGGAAATCCCGATCTGGACCCCGAACGCGGCTGGACGTGGGATGCCGGAGTCGAATCCTCGCTCAAGAGCCGACGCAGTGCGCTGCGGCTCTCCGCGACCCTTTTCGACTCGCGCATCGACGACTGGATCCTCTGGATCGCCACGGCCAAGAAGGGGGTTTACACCCCGATCAACATCCGCCGCGTCCACAGCTACGGCGCCGAGGGCAAGATCACGGCCTCGACCTCGACCGCCTCGGGCTGGCACTTCGCCGCAGACGGCAATCTGGCCTGGACCCGCTCGATCAACCGCGGCGACAAGTTCTCCGAAGCCGACGAGTCGGTCGGCCGGCAGCTGGTCTACATTCCGGTCTGGTCGGGGGCCCTCACGGCCCGCGTGGCATGGCGGCACTGGGTGCTGAGCTACAAATGGCAGTGGTACAGCGAGCGCTTCACCATGTCGAACAACGACCTCGGAGCACTGGGCCGCGTGCCGGCCTACGTGATGAATGATCTGGCGCTGGAGAAGAGCCTCGAATTCCGCCGTCTGACGCTCTCGCTCAAGGGGTGCATCTACAACCTCTTCAACGAGGAGTACCAGTCGGTGCTCGGGCGCCCCATGCCGCGCCTCAACGCCTCGTTCTTCATCTGTCTGACCCCGAAATTCCGCAACCCATGAAAATCCGCGAACAGCTCCTTGCGATGGCCGACCCGGCCTACCGCGACTTCAACGCCTCGCTGATCCCCGGCATCGGCCCCACGATCGGCATCCGCATCCCCCGGCTGCGGGCTCTGGCCCGGCAGATCGCCCGCAGCGACACGTGGCGCGATGTGCTCCGCGATGACGACACCCTCTACCACGAAGAGCGCATGTTGCAGGGAATGGTCATCGGACAGGCCCGCTGCCCGGTCGACGAAAAGCTCGAATGGGTGGCCCGCTTCGTCCCGAAGATCGACAACTGGGCGCTGTGCGACTGCTTCTGCTGGAGGCTGCGCCCCGAGGAGCGGGAGCCGATGTGGCGCTTCATCCAGCCCTATTTCGACTCGCCGCGCGAATACGACCAGCGCTTCGCCGTGGTCATGGCCACGGCCAACTTCATCGACGGGGAGCACCTCGAGGCGCTGCTCCGCCGTTTCGAGGCGTTTCACCACGAGGGTTACTACGCCCGTATGGGGGTTGCGTGGGCCGTCTCCGTTGCCTTCGTGAAGTTTCCCGAGCGAATGCGCCGCTGGCTCGCCGAGGCCTGTCCGCTCGATGCGTGGACCTTCAACAAGTCGCTGCAGAAGATCGTCGAATCCTTCCGGGTTTCAGAGACGGACAAGACTTTTGTCCGCACGCTGCGACGAATCGCAAAATAAAGAAGCCAAAAATCGGAATTCGGAAAATAATCGTATATTTGCTGCCTCATAACCATTTACCGCGGAAATCCATGCGTAAACTCGTCATCATTCCGACCTACAACGAAAAGGAGAACATCTCGAAGATGATCTCCAAGGTCTTCTCGCTGCCCGAACCCTTCGAGATGCTCGTCATCGACGACGGATCACCCGACGGTACGGCCGCCATCGTCAAGGAACGCCAAAAGGAGTTTCCCGGGACGCTCCACCTGCTCGAACGCTCCGGAAAACTGGGCCTCGGAACCGCCTACCTCACCGGCTTCCGCTGGGGCCTCGAAAACGGGTTCGACTATATCTGCGAAATGGACTGCGACTTCTCGCACAACCCCGACGACCTGGTCCGCCTCTACCGCGCCGCCGTCGAGGGGAACTACGACGTGGTCGTCGGCTCGCGCTACGTCAAGGGGGTCAATGTCGTCAACTGGCCCATGTCGCGGCTGCTGATGTCCTACTTCGCCTCGGTCTACGTGCGCATGGTCACCCGCATGCCGCTGCGTGACGCCACGGCCGGATTCGTCTGCTACTCGCGCCGCGCGCTGGAGACGATCGACCTGGATGCCATCCGCATGAAGGGATACGGCTTTCAGATCGAGATGAAATATACGGCCTGGCGGCTCGGGCTGAAGCTCCACGAAGTTTCGATCATCTTCGTCGAACGCTGCGAAGGGGTCTCGAAGATGTCGGGCGGGATCTTCCGCGAAGCCTTCTTCGGCGTATTGGGTCTTCCGTTCCGCAAAATCCGAAAACGTCAGTAACCCTCCACCCCATGTTACAGGCTACGCTCCATTCGAAACGGGGGGGGGTTGACGGCTCCACCTGGAAACGCATCGGAGACTTCTTCCTCAATCCCCGAAACCTCTATATCCTCGGGATGCTGCTCGTCCTGGCCCTCACCTTCTCGGAGGTGGCCCGGGGACGCCAGAAAAACTTCATGATCTTCGCCGAGTCGACCAAACTCTTCTGGCAGCACATCGCCCCCTACGGCAACAACTGGTCGCAGGCCGCTCCCCATCTGGATTATTTCCTCTACGGGCCGCTGTTCAACATTCTCTTCGCACCGTTCGCCTATCTGCCCGCATGGCTCGGGCCCTTTGTCTGGAACCTCTTCAACTTCACGATGTGGTTCGTGGCGATCTTCACCCTCCCGGGCCGCTTCACCCGTGACGAAAAGTGCAAGTCGTTCCTCTACACCTTTCTGATTCTGGCCTGCACGCAGCTCTCGTTCCAGTACAACGTCGCCGTGGGATACATGTTCCTCTTCGCCTATTCGCTGCTCGAACGAGACAAGGGTTTCTGGGCCGTGCTGTTGATGATGATCTCCGGCTTCACGAAGATATACGGCATCTTTCAGCTCGGACTGCTGCTCTGCTATCCGCACTTCTGGCGCAATGCCGGCTATGCCGTTGCCATCGGAGTCGTGCTGCTCGCGGCTCCGGTCGTCAGCATGCCTTTCGCCGAACTCCCCGACTACTACGGCAAGTGGGTCGCCGCCCTCGCCGAGCACAAGGATACCCGCACGTGGATGAACCTCTTCTACCTGCGTCCGCTCGGACTGCTGCCCTACCGCCTGTGGATCCAGATCGGAGTCCTGGCCGCCCTGGCCGTCGGGCTCGTGGCCAACTACCGCAAGTGGAGACAACCCTTCTTCCGGCTGGCCGCCCTGGCCGTGCTGATGGGCTACGTCATACTCTTCAGCAACTCCAGCGAAGGACACACCTACGTCATCACGCTGATCGCCTATCAGTTCTGGTACTGGAGCATGAAGCGCGGCGGAGCGCTGAACCTCGTCGACAGGATCGTCTACTGGGCCACGTTCATCGTCGTGGTGGTGATGCCCGTCGATGTGATCTGTCCGCCCCGCGTGATGGAGTTCTTCTACGGGTGGCAGTTGAATCTCTGGTTACTGTTCTATCTGTGGTTGCGGATCTGCTGGACAACCTTCATCCGCACCCCCGAGTCGCTCTCGGAGGAGTGCCGCCTGGTCGGTCTCCGGTAGAGGAGCCGCAGAAGGAGAGGAAAGGCTGCGGAAAAAGTTGCGGCGAAGGCCCATGAAAGGTTGCGGAAAGAGCTGCGGCGAAAGCCGACGGAAGGGCCTGCGGCAAAGACCCGATCGAGCCGGTCTCCCGAAGCGCGACAAATCCGGAAAGTCCCGGAACACGTCCGGGGCTTTTTTGTACAGGGGGAGGGTCGGGCGGCCGACAGCCGGCAATGGTGCCGCCGTCAGAAGGTGAAGAAGTAGTTCATGAAGAAGTTCCAGAAGGTAACCACGCCGATGGCGAAGAGCTTGGCCAGGTAGAAGTTCAACTTGAAACGGCCGTGCAGCAGATAGATCGTGGCGTTGTTGATCGCCAGTCCGACGAGCGAAATGCCCAGGAAACGAAAATACTGACCCGCAATGTCGGGATTCTCGTTGTGGAAGGTCCAGACGCGGTTGAGGATGTAGTTCGTGGTGGCGGCACAGAGGAAACCCACCGAATTGGCCACATATTTGTTCAGTCGTAACCACTCCTTGCAGGCATAGGTGATGCCGAAATCGACAAAAACCCCGGAGCCTCCCACCACACAGAATTTCAGAAACTGTTCGATCATTGTTGTCTGTTGACCCCGTCGACGCGTGTCGGAACGGGGTTTCCGTTAAACCAGTTCGTATAGCCGGCACGACGCAGGGCAAACCCCACCTCGAAACGCTCGCCGGCAAGTGACGCCGGAACCGTGAAGCGCAGGGGGCGTATCAGCGTCGTGGCGGCCGGGAGCGTGAAGCACTCCCCTGTCGGGAACTCCTCGACCCGGAAGCGTCCCTGTTTCCACAGCATCGTCAACTCCGTATGCTCCTCTCCGACGCGGATCTCATAAGGATAGGGATTCGTGATCCGCAGTTCAAGATCGAGCTCTTCGCCCGGAGCCACCCGCGCGGGAAGTCCGCTGAAGGAGATGTCGACCAGCCGCACGGGATGGAACGACCGATCCACGAACCACGTGAAACTCCGTCCGTTGGCCAAGGTGATGGTCCGCACGTCGCGGAGGCTGTCGGCAGCCGGATCGCACTCCACCAGAACCTCACGGCCCGTAAAGCGGGTATCGTCGTCGCGGAACTGCCATTGATGGGTCCGATAGCGGATATTGGGTTGACAGTAGGCTTCACCGCCGGTATAGAAGGCGTATTTGGCCGCCGTGGCATAGCCGTGGCGGAAGACCACGGGACGTCCGGCCGCTTCGCGGGCTATGGCGCCGTAGCTCTCCGGATTGTGGAACACCTCGAAACGGATATCCGTCGGATTGAAGATCATCACCAGCCGCACCACAACAAGCAGGACGAGGGTCACGCCTCCGGCCCGCATGGCGTAACGGCGCGTGCGCGGGTGACGGCGCGCATAGTCGAACAGCAGCCATACGAGCCCGAACGAAGCGACGATGACCCATTGAGGCTGGACATAACCGCGCAGCGACGAGAGCAGGAAAAAGCCGATGAAGCCCACGGGCAGCAGCCGCAACAGGCGTTCGAGGGGTGTACGGCTCTTCGTCTTGCGCCACGCCTGGACGTAGAGCGGCACGAAGAAGGGATTGAAGACCACGAGCATGTTGGCCAGGAAGTCCGTGACGTAGCTCACGCGGAAAACGGCATTGCGGCCCGAAAGGTGGTAGGCGAACGAGGCCCAGTCGTGGTGGTATTGCCAGAGCAGATGCGGCACGAGCAGCAGCAGGGCCACCGCACCGCTCAGATAGAGTCCCGGACGCAGGTACAGCCGGCGGGGTGTCACCGCCAGGGCGAAGAGAACGACCAGTGCACCGTGATACTTGCTGTAGGCCATCAGCGCCATCGTCACGCCCATCCACAGCCAGGCGCCGCGCCGCTCCCCGGTGAAGCGGCGGAAAGCCCCGAGGAAGAGTGCCGACGTGAAGAGCAGCGGTCCATCGGGCACGGCGATAAAGCCGTAGAGTTGCAGCATCAGCGTGGAGGCCGCAATCACGACAAAGAGCGTCGCATCGCGGTGCGTAGCCTCTGCCGGGCGGATCAGGCGCCACAGAACCCAAAGATAGAGGGGTTGCAGCAGGGTGAAGAAGAAGCGCACGCCCAGTTCCCCGCCGAAGAGATGCTCGCCCAACCAGACCAGCAGCGCCGTCATGGGCGGGTGATCGAAATAGCCCCAGGCAAGCCGTTCGGCGAACATGTGATAGTAGGCCTCGTCGTTGGCCAGCTGGGTGAAACCCGCCTGCACGACGTTGCACAGCCACCAGATTCCGAGCCAGAAGAGCACCAGCGTATCGGGGCTCCACGCGGCAAAGCTCTTTTTGAGTGATGCGTTCATTCCGCCGCAAAGGTAGGAATTTTTCTCGGGTTTGCGGCGGTGTTCATATTTTGTTCATTAAAATTTTCCGCCCGGTCTTGTCCGTTCGGGAACTATTCCTATCTTTGTCCCCGAGCAAGGTTTCCAGTCGGCGGCTGCCGACCCGGAATCAAAAGGGAACTCCTGTGCAAATCAGGGACTATGCCCGTAGCTGTAAGCTCCGCGAAAGGCTGCACACTCTTTGCCACTGTCCGGAAGGGACGGGAAGGCGTGCGGCGGGAGCGAGTCAGAAGACCTGCCTTGCCGGTAAGGCCGAAACCCTCGGGACGTGGGGCAAAGCCGCAATTTGAATTACACTTTAATTTTTACACATGCGACTCCGGGACGCCGATGATGCGTGCCGCCGCGTATCGTCTTCGGCAGCCGGCCCGAAGCATACGCCGGGGCGTCGACGCCGACCGGATGCAAAGAGACAATCTTTTAACTACGGGACCATTATGGGCATTTCGGAACTCTGCATTGTCAAGCGCGACGGAAAGCGCGAGATCTTCTCCGTCGAAAAGATCAAACGGGCCGTCAGCAAGGCCTTCCTCTCGGTGGGCGGATACGCCACGGACGACGACCTCCCGTCGGTTCTGAGCCGCGTGCACGTCGCCGACGGAATGTCCGTCGAGGAGATCCAGAACCAGGTCGAGGTGGCCCTGATGGCCGAGCGCTACTTCGCCGTGGCCAAGAGTTACATGCTCTACCGCCAGCGCCACACCGAAGAGCGAGAGGAGCGCGAAAAACTCCGCTTCCTGACCGACTATTGCGCCGCCTCAAACCCCGCCTCGGGCTCGAAGTACGACGCCAACGCCAACGTCGAGAACAAGAACATCGCCACACTGATCGGCGAACTGCCCAAACAGAACTTCATCCGCCTGAACCGCCGCCTGCTCACCGACCGTATCAAGGAGATGTACGGCCGGGAGCTGGCCGACAAATACATCCGGCTGTTGAACAGCCACTTCATCTACAAGAACGACGAGACCTCGATGGCCAACTACTGCGCCTCGATCACGATGTATCCGTGGCTGCTCGGCGGCACGGTCTCGATCGGCGGGAACTCCACACGCCCGACCAACCTCAAGTCCTTCTGCGGCGGCTTCGTCAACATGGTCTTCATCGTCTCGTCGATGCTCTCCGGGGCCTGCGCAACGCCCGAATTCCTCATGTACATGAACTACTTCATCGAACAGGAGTACGGCGAAGACTACTACATGCGGGCCGACGAGGTGGTCGATCTCTCGCGCAAGCGCCGCACGCTGGACAAGGTCATCACCGACTGCTTCGAACAGATCGTCTACTCGATCAACCAGCCCACCGGGGCACGCAACTTCCAGGCCGTCTTCTGGAACATCGCCTACTACGACCGCTACTATTTCGAATCGCTCTTCGGGGAGTTCGTCTTCCCCGACGGTTCAAAGCCCCATTGGGAATCGCTCTCGTGGTTGCAGAAGCGCTTCATGCGGTGGTTCAACCGCGAGCGCACGAAGACCGTGCTGACCTTCCCCGTCGAGACGATGGCCCTGCTCTCGAAGGAGGGCGACGTGATGGACCGCGAATGGGGAGACTTCACCGACGAGATGTACGCCCAGGGACACTCGTTCTTCACCTACCTGAGCGACAATGCCGACTCGCTCTCGTCGTGCTGCCGCCTGCGCAACGAGATCCAGGACAACGGATTCAGCTATACGCTCGGTGCCGGAGGCGTCTCCACCGGCTCGAAAAGCGTGCTGACGATCAACCTCAACCGCTGTATCCAGTACGCCGCCCGCAACGGCATGCATTACCTTTCGTTCCTCGAAGAGGTCGTCGACCTCACGCACAAGGTTCAAACGGCCTATAACGAAAATCTCAAGGAGTTGCAGGCCAAGGGGATGCTGCCGCTGTTCGACGCCGGCTACATCAACCTTTCGCGGCAGTATCTCACCATCGGCGTCAACGGACTGGTCGAGGCGGCCGAGTTCCTCGGGCTGGAGATCTCGGACAACGACCGCTACGCCTCGTTCGTCGAGGAGGTGCTGGGGCTCATCGAGCGCTACAACCGCAAATACCGCTCCCGGGAGCTGATGTTCAACTGCGAGATGATTCCGGCCGAGAACGTCGGCGTGAAACACGCCAAATGGGATCGGGAGGATGGATACGCCGTACCGCGCGACTGTTACAACTCCTATTTCTACGTCGTGGAGGACCCCTCGCTGAACATCGTCGACAAGTTCCGCCTCCACGGCCACCGCTACATCGATCACCTGACCGGAGGTTCGGCCCTGCACATGAATCTCGAAGACCACCTTTCGCAGCAACAATACCGGCAACTGCTGCGCGTGGCGGCCCGCGAGGGATGCAACTACTTCACGTTCAACATTCCGAATACGGTCTGCAACCACTGCGGACACATCGACAAACGCTACCTGCACGCATGTCCCGAGTGCCACTCGACCGATCTGAACTACCTCACACGCGTGATCGGCTACATGAAACGCGTCTCGAACTTTTCGGCGGCCCGCCAGCAGGAGGCCTCGCGCCGCTTCTACGCCCATAAACCGCAGAACGATGCTCCGTTATCATAACTTCGACATCGTCTTTGCGGAGATTCCCGACGAAACGACCCTGGCCGTCAACCTCACGGGCTGCCCAAACCGCTGCCCGGGATGCCACAGTCCCCACCTGCAACGCGATGCGGGCCGGGAGCTCGACGAAACGGAACTCGCGGCGCTGCTCGACCGCTACGGCCGCACGGTCACCTGCCTCTGCTTCATGGGCGGCGACGCCTCACCGCTCGAGGTGGCCCGGCTGGCCGCATGGGTGCGCCAAACGTGGCCCTCGCTGCGTCTGGGCTGGTACTCGGGCCGGGAGCAGCTGCCCGAAGGGGTGGCTCCCGAAGTGTTCGACTACGTGAAACTCGGACCCTGGATCGAGCGCTGCGGACCGCTCGGCGCCCCGACCACCAACCAGCGGCTCTACCGCATCGGACGCAACGGACGGATGACCGACATCACCGCGCGATTCCGACGACGGGCCGTCTGATCCACCGCCTGACGTTCCCGGGAGCCGGAGAAACCTTACGAGATTAGAGATGAGTCTACCCTGCGTGTCGTCTGCCATACGACCCCATCCGGCTCCCGCCGAACGCTCCGACCACCGCCCCTTTCCCCCTTTTATCGGGAAGGGGCGGTATTTTTTTCGGTGCCCCGAGTGCAGGATTGTCCGAAAAAGGTTAATTTTGCCACCAGTATGAAAACCAGGCACGAACTGACCGAAATCCTCGACTTTATCGCCGAATATGCCACCTACCTGCTCGGATCGGGGGTCCACACCTCGCGGGCGATCCGCAATTCGCAGCGCATCGGACAATCGCTCGGCGTGGATATCCAGCTGTCGAGCTTCCAGCGCAGCACGATCCTCACGGTGCGCGACGACGAGTCGGGCGAAGCCATTACCCGGGTGGTGAAGATCCCCACCCTGCCGATCAGTTTCGAACGCAACTCCGATCTGAGTGCCCTGAGCTGGGATGCGCTCGACGAACATCTGCCGCTTCGGGAGATCCGCCGCCGCTGTGACGAACTCACCGCCAAGCCGTTGATCGATCCGATCTTCGTGCTGCTGACCGTGGGGCTGGCCAACGCCTCGTTCTGCCGCCTGTTCGGCGGCGACTGGACGGCCATGGCCATCGTCTTCACCTCAACGCTCGTCGGCTACGCCGCCAAACAGCGCATGCAGGCCCACGGCGTCAACCACTTCCTGATCTTCATCATCTCGGCCTTCATGGCCTCGCTCTGCGCCTCGGCCGCCCTGCGGTTCGACTGCACGGCGGAAACGGCCCTCGCAACCAGCGTCCTCTATCTCGTGCCGGGCGTACCGCTCATCAACGGCGTGATCGACATCGTCGAGGGGCACATCCTGATCGGTTGCAGCCGGCTGATCAATGCCCTGCTGCTGATCATCTGCATCGCCATCGGTCTGGCAGCCACCCTGCTCATGGTTAAAGACAGTCTGCTATGATCGCGTTGGACATTCTTCTCGACGGGCTCTTCGCGGCCGTGGCGGCCATCGGTTTCGGAGCCATCTCCGATCCTCCGATGCGGGCCTTTCCGCGCATTGCCCTGCTGGCCGCCGTGGGCCACGCCCTGCGCTTCTCGATGATGAACTACGCCGAAGTGGACATCGCCTCGGCCTCGCTCTGCGCCGCCATGGTCATCGGATTCGGAAGCCTCTGGCTCGGACGGGGGATACGCTGTCCGATGACGGTGTTGTACATTCCGGCGCTGCTGCCCATGGTCCCGGGCATCTACGCCTACAAAAGCGTCTTTTCGCTCATCATGTTTCTCCAGTCGCTCAACGACCCCGGCCAGGGCATGCAATACATGCAGCTGTTCTTTCTCAACGCCACGGTATCGTTGAGTGTCATCGCGCTGCTGGCCGCGGGCGCCACGCTCCCGATCTTCGTATTCAAGGAACGGGCCTTCTCGCTCACCCGCCGTCGCAGACCGGCGGATCGCCCCGGCAACGCCCGGCAAACACCCCCGGCAACAGACTCCGACTCCCCGGAAAACGATCCCGCACGCTCCGAAGTCTGAGCCCCGTAACACCCCGACATGATGGAAACCTTCTGGAATACGATAGCCTCCTACAACGCCGCCACATGGCCCGTACAACTGGTGCTGATCTGCATCGGCATATTACTCGTCACGCTGCTCTGCAAACGTCCCTCCCGGGGCGTACGGATCGCCATGAAGATCTACATGGCGCTGCTCAACTTCTGGATCGCCGGCGTCTATTTCCTCGTCTACTGCGAACCGCGTCAGTACCACAGCCCCCAGGCGTTGTTCTGGGCCATCATGGGATGTATCTGGCTTTATGACCTCATTGTCAAACACGCCTCCCTGGCACGCAACGGTCACCACCGATACTTTGCCCGGGTGTTGTTCGCCATGCCGTTTCTCTATCCGCTCTTCTCGCTGGCTCTGGGCCGCAGTTTTCCGATGATCACCTCTCCGGTGATGCCCTGTTCGGTGGCGGTTTTCACCATCGGCGTGATGCTGGCCTTCTCCGAGCGCATCAACATCGTGCTGGCCATGTTCCTCTGCCATTGGGCGCTGATCGGACTGTCGAAGGTCTACTTCTTCGGCATTCCGGAGGATTATCTCATGGCCTGCAGCATCGTCCCGGCCCTTTACCTCTTCTTCCGGGAATACATCCAGGCCCATGAAGGACAGGCCACCAAACCCTCAACGCGGGTCTTGAACAGTCTGTTGGGCATCCTCTGCCTCATCATCGGAGGCTTTGTTCTCTTCACGCTGCTGCATCAGTTCAACCTCTACACGACGATTTGACCCCTCGGAGAGAGGGCAACCGCACTCGGTGCGACGGTCCAAGGGCAATCCGATGCCTGTATACGTCACTCGTATTTATATCCGGCTTGATCCGGGAACCCGAAGGGACATGCCGTTCCGTCGCCGTCAATTTCAACGGATCGGCACCCGGATAATTCATCAACATCAAAGCCTCGGAAAAATCATCCTTTTCATACCGGACCAGCTGGACAGTCCCAACGGGCCCGAAGAATTCAACGATTCCCGACCGTTCAAAACGAGGTTTCCGTCTCCCGTATGGAACGGAACCTACTCTCCATTGGAATGTACCATCCCCTACACAGGGAACAAACACCTTGAACGCTTTACCCGGATCATGCAAAAACAAGCCGGCGAGACATTCCATGATGCCTACGGCCATGTGGGGATCTCACGGATGCGGTTCTATATCAGAATGGCACACACCTTCTCTGGATGACAACCGGCAAAATTCTCCCCGGCACGCCGCTTCAGTGTGAAGAACCACACCAAACAACGAGGAGTCTATTCTACGGCTGATCAGCCAGACGGTCACAGCTAAGGGATCCTACGACCGCTAAAACCATCCTTTTTGCAGCACGTGCGGGGAAAAGGTGGGGAAAATCCGGACAGGATGCGAACACGGGGGACAAAACAGAAATCCCAAACAGCTATGAATTAGCCATTTGGGATTTTTACTGGTACCCGGAGCCGCATTTGAATATAGTAAATCCCATTAAATCGGAATAATTGGATATATGTGCAAATTTCATCATATTTCACTTATTTTCAGTATTATATATTCACTCGGTTGTTTTAATCACTGAAAGGGCATTGAAGATTTTTCAGCATGAGTGGGGAAAATGTGGGGAAAGATTCCTATCTTTGTCACAAGCCCCTAGATCTTGCTGAACCATGAAAGTAACCCTCATTCTCAAAAAGAGCGTCACCCGTTACGACACGGAGTCCCAGGCGACCATCTATGCGCGTCTGCGCGACGGCCGGCAACTCGATCTGGTCGCCCCGACCCGTCTTACGATCAATCCGAATCTTTGGGATGACAAGGCCGAGCAGGTCAAGAGCAAAGT
>CALUKK010000008.1 GCA_944321205.1 uncultured Alistipes sp. | reverse complement strand
CCAGCCGTTCGTAGAGATCGCGGCGCCAGGCGTCGCGCACCTCGTCGACCACGGCATAGGGCAGCACATCGTTCAGGAAAACGGAGTCGGGCAGCGCCCGGGTCCAGGCATAGCGCTCGCGGGCCCGGAAGGCGCAGGTCACGTTCTCGCGCAGCAGGTCGAGCCGCATCGTATCGCGGTCGCCGCGCGACATCCAGGCAATCAGGAAAGCCATCGCCTCGCGTTCGGCGCGCGGCGTCTCGCGCAGCAGCATCCGCAGGCTGTCGGCCCGCGGGCACTCGGCAAGGGCCGCATCGAGCAGCGGGTCATAGGATTCGGGAATGCCGCTTCCGTAGCGGCTGCCGCCGCAGGCACACAGCCCGAGGCACATCAAGAGGGTCAGCAGTCGTATCATCATTCAAGTTCTTTGAGAATTTTCCGGACCAGCGTCTCGTCGGCGCACATCGTGGCGTATTCGGGGACCTCCCCGACGCCGCCCATCGAGACATTCGGATTGCGGAAGCGCATGCGGCTCTCGCGCCACCCCCGGGCGCTGAAATGCAGAGCATCGACCCCCGCGTCGGCCAGCAGCCGGGCATTCGCGGCATTCACGCCGCTGCCGGCCATGATCTCGATCCGCCCGGCAGCCCGCACGACCAGTTCACGAAGCGTATCGATCCCCTCCACGGCGGTGTTGCGCCCGCCGGAGGTGAGGATCCGGCGGCACCCGCAGCCGATGACCGTTTCGAGGGCCGAGAGCGGATCGCGCGTCATGTCGAAGGCGCGGTGAAAGGTCACCTCCAAATCTCCGGCTTCGGAAACCAGCGCCGCCGTCCGGGCGGCATCGACCTCGCCGTCGGGCGTCAGCACCCCCAGCACTACGCCGTCGACGCCGCACGAACGGGCAAAACGGATCTCCCCGGCCATCTGCTCCAATTCCGGATCGGAGTAGCAGAAGTCGCCGCCGCGCGGGCGGATCATCACTTGCAGCCGGATGCCCGGGATGCGGCGGGCCAGGCGGATCGCCGCCGCCGAAGGGGTCGTTCCGCCCTCCCAGGGTGAAGCGCACAGCTCGACGCGCGTCACCCCGGCCCGGGAGGCCACGAGGCACGCATCGACGGAATAGGCACAAAGTTCGGTTGTCATGGTTGTCGTATCGTTCTTGTTGCGGCGGGGGCTCCGGACATCGGGAGAGTGCATGTTCCCGACAGCCGGGCTCCTCCGGGACGGCTTCTCCATCCTCGCCTTTTCCGGTCCTGCTTCTCCCGGCCTTCCGGCTTCTCCGCCCCGCTTTTCCGGTCCCGTTTTTTTGATTCCCCCAAAGATAACCGTTTTTTCCATTCGCCGCTCCGTCCGGGGTGCGTTTTACCCGCCGAAACACAAAAAAAGAGGAGAATCCCACCTTTGGGCAGGATTCTCCTCCGATCGGACTGCCGTACGATTATTTGATCTCGATCTGCCGTGCAGCCGATGCGGTCTCCGTCACCTTCTTCTTCGGGATGTCGATGCTCATCACACCGTGCTCGACCTTCGCGGAGATCTTGTCCCGCTCGACATTGTCCGGCAGCGGCAGGCTCGGCTGGAACTGCGTGTAGGAGAATTCACGCCGCAGATACGTGCCCTTGTGCTTCTTGTCCTCCTCCTTCTCCTCGCTGCGCTTCTCCATCGAGATGATCAGTTCGTTGTCCTCGTTGATATGGACCTTGGAGTCCTCCCGGGTCATACCCGGAGCGGCGACCTCGATCTTGTACTCGTCGTCGTTCTCGATGATGTTCACGGCAGGGGCCGTCGTATTGCGGCGTTCCATCAGCCAGTCGTTGGTCAGAAAATCGTTGAAAATGCTCGGCAGCCAGTTTTGATTCCGTCTTACAGGTACCATAGTTTTGTCCTCCTTGTTTTATTTTGGTTTAACATTTTTTCTTCGTCCCTGCCCCTTCCGGAGCGGGTTCATCCGGAATCGGTCAAATCCTGTGCCACAACCCGAAATCGGAAAAATTGTCACAAATTGACGCAATCAAAGACAATTCATGACAAAAAGCCGCCAGAATGTCCTGCCACGACGACAGATACAGATCTTTTCCTATTTTTGCAGCAGTCCGGAGGCCGTTCAGCGGGGGGGGGCAAAGGAGCAGACTGACGATTCACACAAAAGCCTATGAAAAACTACCGATTCCGACCGGCGACGTCCGACGACGTGCCGCGCATCCTGCAAATCATCGCCCAGGCCCAACGCCGCATGGCTGCGGCGGGCAGCGGGCAGTGGCAGAACGGCTACCCCGCATTGGGCAACATCGTCTCCGACCTCGGTCGCGGCTACGGGCATGTCCTCTGCTGCGACGCGGACTCCGGGGCGTGCGGACAGCGGGCATCCGTCGCAGGCCGAAACGATTCCGAAACGGTCGTCGCTTACGGAGCGATCGTTTTCGACGGCGAGCCGGCCTACGATGCCCTCGACGGACAGTGGCTCACTGCGGGACCTTATGTGGTCGTCCATCGGCTGGCCGTATCCGACGAGGCGTTGGGACAGGGTCTCGGGAGGGCCTTTCTGCAACAGACGGAGCGGCTGGCCCGTGAACAGGGAGTCGGAGCCTTCCGCATCGACACGAATTTCGACAACCGCCGGATGCTCCATATCCTCGCCAGCGAAGGCTTTGTCTGCTGCGGGAAGATTCGTTACGAGAGCGGCGAGCGGCTGGCCTTTGAGAAGCGGCTCGGGCCGGTCGCCGAGGAGAAATAGCCGGACAGAGCTCTCCGGAGGACGGCTTCGGGGAAGCCGGGAGGACAAAAAATCGAGAATTTTTCATCGAGGGCTTGCAGAATCGAAAATTTTACTTACCTTTGCACCACGATACGACACAACGGTGTTCGATCGCAGATGGTGCCATAGCTCAGTTGGTAGAGCAAAGGACTGAAAATCCTTGTGTCCCCGGTTCGATTCCTGGTGGTACCACTTTGAAGAGAAGCAAAAAGTTGCAAAACCCTGATTTCCAAACGAAATCAGGGTTTTCTCTTTTTGCCGGCAGCGCAAAAAACAGCGGTTTTCGGCACCTTTTGGTGGAGCAATCGGTGGAGATGAAAACCACCCCATTTATCTCCACCGAATTTGCGCCTTTCTCGCTGAACTGCAATATTTTGCATGACGCTAAATCGGGCCGGATTTCCTACATTTGTCGAACCAGTCAAAGAGCAAGTAGGAACCATGAAAAGAGATTCGTTTCGCGTGCTGTTCTTCCTCAAGAAGACCAGGCTGCTGAAAAACGGAGAGGCCTCCGTCTGCATGCGCATCACCGTCAACGGGACGCGCGTCGAGAAGAACATCCGCAAGAGCATCGACCCGACCTTCTGACACATGGAACGAAGAATCTCACCCTCAAAAAAATGGCTGGTCCAGAAGACACCCCCATCGTCGACAAGATTCCGATTGAACCTGGAACCTTTACAACTCCTTTAGACTTATAGAACAGACGGTCGGCATAAATGTATGCAACACCTCAAGAAAACAGTCAAAGACCTGCTTTTTGCACAAGTCTTGCCGGGTCATCGGAGCGTATCGCGCCCTTGTTATCCTGTTATGCAATTGGCAATTGTTATGCAATTGTGCAGGCAGGAAGACGACCGAACCGTTTGTTCCAAGTATAAATCTGACACGGCCCGTGGCATTGGGCGCAAAACAATGCACACCGACTTGGGCATTGTCCGGGCGGCTTATGAGATGAGTCCGGAATTCAAGGCTGTCTGGCAAATTGCATGGATTCATGTTGCTCAGGATGCTTTATGCCGCAGGCTCCCAAAACAGGATCAAGACGCAAATCCAATATCGGATCTATGATACCGAATATCTCCGGACCACGGGGCGGTTGGAGTGAGTTTCCGTCTGCCGTCTTCCCGGACCGTTCGATTCCCGCAGTCTTCTGTGGATATTCGTCTCGGCCTCTCGCTGCTCTTCCCGGCCTGTCCGACCATGTCTGTCTCCGACTCTCTCCGACCTGTCCAATTCTCTTCGCCCGGTCCGCCCGGTCCGATTCTCTCCCCCTTCTCTGGCATATCCGCCTCTGAGTTCTTTCCGTCCTCTTCTTCTCCTGACCTGCGCTCCGGATACTCCCGGTCCCTTGTGTTTGAACCGGACTTCTCCTGGAAAAGTCCGGTTTTTTGTTCAAATCTTCTTTAGTATTGAAAATATATTTGGTATAAAAAAGAGACTATCGTATTTTTGCAGCGAACTCCGGGACGAATGCCGGCAGTCTGCCGCTGCGGATTCGCTCGGATAAAAAACGCATGAAGGCATGAAACGATCGACCATCGAGGATACGCAGTTCCCGGCCTGCCCGGTAAGGAACATCCTGGCGCGGCTGTGCGACAAATGGGCCCTGCTGGTTCTCTATCTGCTGGAGCGGTCCGAGCGTGGGAAGATGCGTTTTACGGAGCTCAAACAGGCCATGCCCGACATCTCGCAGAAGATGCTGGCAACAACGCTCCGCACACTCGAGGAGGATGGCTACATCTCGCGAAGCCTCTACGCCGAGGTCCCGCCCCGGGTGGAGTATGCACTTACGGCGCGTGCCGAAACCCTGCGCCCGATACTCGAAGAGTTGCTCACATGGTCCGTGGAGAACATGCAGGCCGTCATGGAGGATCGTAAAAAGGCCCATAACCGGGCCACGGAATTCCCGAATACCGAAAAGAAAGACGAAAGAAGATGAAAGCAGCACAATTGGATCGTTATGGTCGGGCCAGCCGACTTGTTGTCCGGGAGGTTGCGGTTCCGGAGCCGGCGGCCGATGAGATGTTGATCAAGGTACGTGCGGCGGCCGTCAACCCGCTGGAACTGCTGATTGCCTCGGGGAGCCTCCGGCTGATCCGGTCTTACCGTTTGCCGCAGACGCTGGGCAACGAGTGTTCGGGCATCGTCAAACGGGTCGGAAGCCAGGTTCGGGCATTCCGGCCGGGGGATGCCGTCTACACGCGCCTGCCACTCGACCGTATCGGCGCCTTTGCCGAATATGTCGCCGTAGCGGAGACTGCCGTAGCGAAGATGCCCGCGGTGTATGCGTTCGATGTGGCGGCGGCCATTCCGCTGACCGGGCTGACGGCCTGGCAGGGGCTGGTCGAGGTGCTGGAGGCCCGTCCCGGGCAGACGCTGCTTATCCCCGGCGGATCGGGCAGTTTCGGGCAGATGGCCGTGCCGATTGCCCGGGCGCTGGGACTTCGCGTCGTGGTGACGGGCAACGAGCGCTCCCGCGAAGAGTTCCTCGCCATGGGGGTTGAACGGTATATCGACTACCGCACGGAAAACTATTGGGAGGTGCTGTCGGGGCTCGATCTGGTCATCGATACGCTGGGTGCCGGCGAGTTCGCGCATGAACTCTCGGTGCTGAAGCCGGGCGGGCGGTTGTTGAGTCTGCGGGCCGTTCCAAACGGGGAGTTTGCCCGGCGAAGCGGCTTCCCCTGGTACAAGCGGATCCTGTTTACGCTGGCCGGCATGAAATACGACCGGGCGGCCCGCCGGCAGGGAAAGAAGTATCGGTTCATCTTTGTCCATGCCGACGGAGAGCAGTTGCGCCGGATCACGGAGATTGTCGAGCAGAACCACATCACACCGGCCGTTGACCCGCATCGCTTCTCGCTGGATCAGATCAACGACGCCCTGCAGCTCGTGGCCCGAGGGTCACTTCAGGGAAAGGTTATCATTCGCATGTAAAAATCTTCTGTCTATGAAAATTCATGAAATCTGCTTCAGCCCCACGGGTGGAACGAAACGTGTAAGCTCGATGCTGTGCCGGGCATTGGCGGACGAGACGGTGACGGTCGATCTGACGGCCCGCGAGGTCGATTTCGGCCGCGTGGCGCTGACCGGAGAGGATATTGCGCTGATTGCCGTGCCCTCCTACAGCGGACGGGTTCCGGCCATTGCCGCGGCTCGTCTGGAGGCAATGCACGGCAACGGTGCCCGGGCCATTCTGGTCTGCGTCTACGGAAATCGCGCCTATGAAGATACGTTGGTCGAGCTGCGGGATGTGGCCTGCCGGGCCGGATTCCGGGTCATTGCGGCCATAGCGGCCGTGGCCGAACATTCGATCGTCCGCCAATACGCCACGGGGCGTCCCGATGCGGAGGACGAGAAGGTGCTGAAGGACTTTGCCGCGCGGATCCGTCGGAAGATCGACGACGGGAACCTCGACGAACCGGAAATTCCGGGCAACCGCCCCTATCGCGAGGCGGCCAGCGCCGGCATCGTCCCCAAGGCGACACGCGCCTGCATAAAATGCGGCGTGTGTGCGGCGAAGTGTCCGGTCGGGGCCATCGATCCGCAGGATCCGAAGCGGGTGGACAAGCAACGCTGCATCTCCTGCATGCGGTGTGTGGCGGTATGTCCCCACGGTGCACGTCGTGTCAACCGGCTGATGCTGGCGCTGGCCGGCCGCATGCTCAAGAAGGTCTGCACGGAACGCAAGGCGTGCGAACTCCATCTCTGAGTTCCACCGCGGAGAGAAGTTCCGAAATCAACGCTCGGCAACCGCCTCTTTGAGAGAAAGAAGGTAGAAGCCGATCCACGCCTCATAAGAGCCGGTCTCATGGAGCCGCTGCAACTCCATGGCGTAACGGTCGCCGAAGCGTCCGAGTGCCCGCGACCACCGCAATACCGGCCGATGGATCACACCGCTTTCGAGCAGAAAGAGCGTATTGAGCAACCGCCCCACCCGTCCGTTTGCATCGATGAACGGATGGATCGTCTCAAACTGATAGTGAATCAACGCCGCACGAACCAGCGGATCAAGCGTGGACTCTTCGTTGATGAACCGCTCCAGTTCGGAGAAGGCCCCGGTCATGGCCTCGTCCACCGGAGGGACGAACTGCGCATCGTTGAGCGTGCACCCCTCGCGTCCGATCCAGACGGGCGAGGTGCGGAACTCGCCGGGATATCGTTTTTCGTAACGAGGACCCCGACACATCAGATAGTGGGCATTCCGGAGCAACCGTCCGCAAACGGGCAACTCCTCGCGTGCTTCGACAGCGTAGCGGCTGGCCTGCACGAGGTCGGCGATCTCCTGCCGTTCCTCTTCGGTCAGACCGTTCGTGTAGAAGGTCAGCCCGAACGGCGAGAAGTATTTCCCGGCCGAGAGCATCCAGGAATCTTCGGCCTCGCCCCGCAGGGCCGCAGAGGCCTCCTCCTCACTCATTGCCGATGCCGATTCATTGAACCGGGCCAGAGCGTTCTTCGTCTCCCCGATCCGCGTTGCGAGCGATGTTGTGTCGATCGTCAGTGAAGACAGCGGAACCGGAACGAAGGCCGAATATCCGGCATTGCCGCGCAGTTGTTTTCGATAGATTTCCATAGGATCCGATCAAGCGTTGCCCCGCCATTCCTGCATGACGGGCAACGGCCAAACAATGCCGTCGCATCTTCCGCATGCGACATGACAGGTGTAAAACGGGAATCGGTGACCCGATATTGCGCGATCGGACGAAAGAACCACGCGGGCGCAGAGGCTCCGCCTTGCCGTTTCCCGGGGTCCGAACGCCCCCTTCGGACGAACGCTCTGACGAATTCCGTTGAAATCCGAACCACACGCCGGCGTGGTCTTGCAACCCGGAGTCCGCATACCACACAATCGGATCGTGAAGCCCCACTGTGACAGCGGGAGAAGGTCCCGTCCACCCGGGAACGATTTTCTTTTTCATCCGACAAACAGACGGACAAATGCCATTTCGGAACGGCGCAGGAGAAGAAGCGTGAAAAACGATTCTTCAATTGTTGTTTTTTTCGTAAATTTGCGCCAAAAACATAAAGAACCGTATATGGCAATCACAGAAATCGTTCCCGGCATCCATTATGTCGGTGTCAACGACCGGACAACGACCCGTTTCGAGGGTCTCTGGTCGCTCCCGCAAGGGGTCTCCTACAACGCATATCTGGTCGTCGGCGAGAAGATCGCCCTGATCGACACCGTCGAGGAGGCTTTCGGCAGCCGTCTGGAGGCCAACATCCGCGAGGCAATCGGTGACCGCAAGATCGACTACCTGGTCATCAACCACATGGAACCCGACCACTCGTCGTCGATCACCGCGCTGCGCCGCCTCTATCCCGAACTGCAACTCGTCTCCAATGCCAAGGCATTGCAGATGGTCGAAGGCTTCTACGGCGTCACGGGCGCCTCAATCGAGGTCAAGGAGGGTGATACGCTCGATCTGGGCGGCGGCAAATGCCTCTCGTTCCACATGATCCCGATGGTGCACTGGCCCGAGACGATGGTCACGTGGTGCGCCGCGGAGCAGACGCTCTTCACGGGCGATGCATTGGGATGTTTCGGAGCCCTGGACGGCGGAATCACCGATTCCGAGGTCGACGTCGACCGCTACTGGGACGAGATGCGCCGTTATTACGCCTGCATCGTCGGCAAATACGGGGCTCCGGTCCAGAAAGCACTCCAGAAACTCGCCAAACTCCCCGTCAAAACGGCCTGCCCGACCCATGGTCCCGTCTGGCAGCAGCATCTGGACCGGGTCCTCGACCTCTACGACCGCTTGAGCCGTTATGAAGGCGAACCCGGTGTGGTGATCGCCTACGCCTCGATGTACGGCAACACCGAACAGCTGGCCGAACGCATCGCCCGCGAACTGGCAGCCGAAGGGGTGCACAATATCCGGGTCTACAACCTCTCCTATACGGATCCTTCGGTGGTGCTGCGCGACATATTCCGCTTCGACACGCTGCTGGTCGGCGGTCCGACCTACAACGCCGGGCTCTTCCCGCCCGTAGCCGAACTGCTGGACAAACTGGCCGCACGATGCATACCGCAACGTCGCTTCGGATGGTTCGGCTCCTTCACCTGGGCCGGAGCTTCGGTCAAGCTGCTGGGAGAATTCGCCCAGAAGATGAAATGGGAAACGGTGTGCGAGCCTGTGGAGATGAAACAGGGATTCTCCGCAAGGATGATCGATGCGTGCCGCACGCTGGCCTGCAACGTCGCCGAAAAACTCCGTAACGAAGCCGAATGATGAAGATCGCCATCGTCGGAACGGGATACGTCGGGTTGGTGTCGGGAGCCTGCTTTGCGGAGATGGGGCTCGACATCACCTGTGTGGATACCGATCGGCGAAAGATCGAGACGCTGAACGCCGGGGCGATTCCCATCTATGAACCGGGGCTTGAAGAGCTTGTCCGCCGGAACGTTACGGCCGGAAGACTCCACTTCACGACCGATCTTGCGGAGTGTCTCGATCGGGTCGAAGTTGTCTTTTCGGCCGTCGGCACCCCGCCGGGTCCGGACGGTTCGGCCGATCTGAGCCAGGTGATGAGCGTGGCCCGCACCTTCGGACAACACATCCGCCGCTATACGCTGCTCGTCACCAAGAGCACCGTTCCGGTCGGTACGGCAGCCCGGATCCGGGAGGCCGTCAACGAGGAGTTGCTCAAACGCGGCTGCCAGGTACCCTTCGACGTAGCCTCGAATCCCGAATTTCTGAAGGAGGGGGCCGCTATCAAGGACTTCATGTCGCCCGACCGCGTCGTGGTGGGGGTCGACAGCCCGCGGGCACGCGATCTGATGGCCCGGCTCTACCGTCCCTTTCTGATCAACAATTTCCGGGTGCTGTTCATGGACATCGCTTCGGCGGAGATGACCAAATACGCCGCCAACGCCATGCTGGCCACCCGTATCTCGTTCATGAACGACATCGCCAACCTCTGCGACCGGGTCGGTGCCGACGTCGAGATGGTCCGCAAGGGCATCGGTTCCGACGCCCGCATCGGCAACAAGTTCCTCTACCCGGGGTGCGGCTACGGAGGTTCGTGCTTCCCGAAGGATGTCAAGGCACTGGCCACGACGGCCCGCCAGCACGGCTACACGATGCAGGTCATCGAGGCGGTCGAGCGGGTCAACGAGGCACAAAAGAGCATCGTCTTCGAGAAGCTCCGGCAGGCGCTGGGCGACCTGCGCGGCCGCCGCGTGGCCATCTGGGGCGTTGCCTTCAAACCCGAAACGGACGATATCCGCGAAGCCCCCTCGACGGAGGTGATCGCCCGACTGCTGGCCGAGGGTGCCGAGGTCCGTATCTGTGATCCGGTGGCGGTGGCGGAGTTTCTACGCCGGCGGAGCGACCTCGAGGTGATCCCGGCCCGGACGATGTACGAGGCAGCCGTGGGGGCCGACGCCGTGGCGCTGCTGACCGAATGGAAGGAGTTCCGCATGCCCGACTGGGGGCGCCTGCGCGAGACGATGCGCGGAGATGTCGTGGTCGACGGCCGCAACATCTACGACAAACAGGAGGTTCTTGCGGCGGGATTCCGCTACTACGGTATCGGGAAATAGCGGCACGCCGCATCCATCACAAGGAGGATTCCGGACCTGAAGCGTCCCGGGATCCTCCTTTCCCGTTTCGGGCTTCTCCTTTCTGTTCCGAAAAACAACAAAACCCCACAACAAAAGACCAACCGCATACGGAGAATCTCGCGTACTTTTGCGACAGAATTTTCCACGAAATGAACAACAACAGCAAATTGTTTCTGCTCATCCTGCTGGGCATGCTCACGGCATTCGGTCCCTTCGTGACGGACATGTATCTGCCGACGCTGCCCGCCATGACAGGCTATTTTCACACCTCCTCGTCCCTGGTCCAGCTGGGTCTTACGACCAGCATGATCGGGTTGGCCGTCGGACAGCTTCTCTTCGGACCTCTGAGTGACAAATACGGGCGTCGCATTCCGCTGCTGGCGGCCATGTGGCTCTTCATCGCCGCCACCCTTCTCTGCATCTTCGCCACCAGCATCACCCAGTTCATCGCACTGCGCCTGCTGCAAGGCGTCGCCGGAGCCGGCGGTATCGTCATTTCGCGATCCGTCGCCACGGACCGCTTTGCCGGTGAGGATCTGGCCCGGATGCTGGCGCTGATCGGTGCCGTGAACGGCGTAGCCCCGGTCCTTGCCCCCATCGTCGGAGGAACGCTCAGCGACTCGATCGGCTGGCGAGGAATCTTCTGCCTCCTGCTCGTTCTGGGGTGCCTGCTGCTGGCCGGCAGCTACCGGTTGCGCGAGACCTTGCCACAGGAACGTCGCAGCCACGTCGGCTGGGGCGATCTGCTGCGCGGTTTCGGGACCGTGCTCCACAACCGCCGTTACCGGGCCTATACCCTCCAACTCGGGTTTGCCCAGGGCGTGCTCTTCGCCAACATCGCCTCGTCCCCCTTCATCGTCCAGCAACACTATGGATTCTCGGCCTTTGAGTTCAGCATCTGCTTCGCCATCAATGCCATCTCGATCGGTACGGCCGCAGCCCTCTCGGTCCGGTTCCGTTCGCCCGAGCGATGCACCCGCACAGGGTGTCTCGGCATGATCGTCTTTGCCGCCGCCGAAGCCGTCGCTCTGGCTTCGGGATGCGGATTCTGGATCTACGAAACCCTGCTCTTCGCCATGCTCTTCGCCATGGGGCTCACCTTCACCTCCTCGACAGCCCTGGCCATGGAGGCGGCCCGCGAACAGGCCGGGACGGGTTCGGCACTGCTGGGTGCCATCTGCTTTGCCTTCGGAGGTATCGTTTCGCCGCTTGTCGGCATGGGCAATACGCTTCTCTCAACGGGTACGGTCTTCGTGGTCTGTGCGCTTTGTTCGTGGTTGTGCATCCGCTTCGGCATGCGCCACTCCTCCCGTCCCGCCGTGGCCTGACCCCTCCTTCCGGCCCAGACACCCACAAAAAGCCCCTGTTGCCCGCAAGCAACAGGGGTTTTATCGGAACGGGCCGCCTGAAGCCCTTCCGAAAAGGTCTTACAGACGCACCTTGACGATAATCTTGCGCACTGTGCCCTCGCCGACCATCGGCGCATGACCGTCCTCGGGGAAGAAGACCGTAAACTGTCCCGGACGCAGCGTGTAATAGGTCTGGGGCTCATCGTCAAAGAGTTGGATATCCTTCTCCCTGTCGAAATCCGACTGCGGTTTGCAGAGGTCCTTGCGCTCGCTCCAGCCGAAGCTCTCCGACGTTCCGCTGACAAGCACCTGAATATCGATGTACGCATTGTGCACCTCGAGTTTGGCATCCTTCTTCAATTTGAGTTCCCGCTCCATCACGTTGACATAGATATCCTTTCCATCGAGTTCGTGAATACCCGGTTCGATCGTCTTCCAATCGGTCGAGGCGATCAGTTCGAAGGCCTTCCGCATCCGCGGATGCACGCCGCAGTAAAGCGCACTGTTTTTCAAAGAGTCCAGAATCATAGTTTCTTTATTTTAAGGTTGCAATTCAATCATTGTCCGACTTTTTCAGCCGCACGACCACGGGATGGTGATCCGAATAGTCCAGAGGAATGGTTTCGTAGGTAATCGGATCGAGGCCCCCGCACAGCACATAGTCGATGCGCAGCGTATTGAAGAAACCGCGGAAAGTATGCGAATAGCCCGACCCGCAGGTGCGGAAGGCATCGCGAAGTCCGCGAGCCATGGTCCGATAGACGTACGAGACGGGCGTATCGTTGAAATCCCCGCAGACGATGCGTCGCGTACGTGTAGCGTCGATGACCCGGGCGATACTGTCGACCTGGGCGGCTCTCAGCACGCTGTTTTCGCGGAGACGTTCGACGATGCTGCGGATTTTGGTTTCGCGGGCCGTATCCGAGAGGAAGCGGTGTTCGGTGATATAGTCGTTGTCAGAGGCGTTGATGGCCGTGGAGCGCAGGTGGTTGTTGAAGACCCGCACCGTATCGTCATCCACCATCAGATCGACCCACACCGACGAGGCCGGAGTCAACACCGTTCCGGAGCGCAGAATCCGGAACTTGCTCAACACCGCCAGCGGAGCCTCATAGGCGGAATCGGGAGCCGCCGTGCGTCCGAAGCCTGCACTTTCGTAGCGCTCCTCCAGGAGCGAGAACTCCTCCGAACGGGCCGCCAGCCGGGCGTTGAACTCCTGCAAGCAGATCACATCGGGATCCTGTTCGTCGACAAGCCGCAGGATATCCTCGACACTGCTGTGACCGTTTTCGCCATAGAAGCTGCGGACGTTGTAGGTCATCACCTTGAAGGTGCCGCGATCGGAACCTGGAACGGTGTCATCGTCATAGGTGCGGCGGATCTCGGGTTTCCAGAAGAGCGAGACCTTGAAGAACCCGATGGCGACGATCAGAATCATCACCCCGGCGCGCAGCCATCTCCAGCGGATAATCCAGTAGAGCATCAGGATGACACCGGCCACATAGGTGATCGGGGCCGCCAACCCCAGGACGGGGAAAAACCATACGCGCGAGGGGTTGACATAGGGGACCAGATAGGTCAGCAGGAGGGTCACGGCGACCAGCAGCGTGAGCAGGGTCAACACGCCGTCGAGGAGCCACAACGTCCAGCTGCGGCGCCGCTTGCCGGCGGGAGGCTCCCCGTATTGGCTATAATACCCGGATGCCATTGACTAAAAACGGATCATTCCGCGGTGTTTCCACCACTGCAACAGGAGATAGCCCCACAACATGCCGCCGACGTGAGCGAAATGGGCCACATTGCCCACACCCCGCCAACCGAGGAACAGTTCGATGACGGCATAGATGATGACAAACCACTTGGCCTTCAAAGGGATGGGCGGAATCAGCAACATGATCGTGGCATTGGGATACATCACGCCGAAGGCCAGCAGCAAACCCATCACGGCTCCGGAGGCACCGACCAGAGCCATCGGCTGGCCCATTCCCCAGGCGATGGCGGCCTGGATGAGGGCAGCGCCGACACCACAGGCCATGTAATAGATCAGAAAGCGCTGCGAACCCAGATCATACTCCAACGTACGGCCGAACATCCACAGGGCAAACATGTTGAAGAAGATATGCTCGAAATTGGCATGCAGAAACATGTAGGTGACGAACTGGTAGGTGTGGAACTCGTATCCCAACATGCGAGGACCGACCTGAAGGGCCCCGTAATGGTTGAGGAACCGGGCGGCCTCGGGAATCAGCGTCATCGCCAGATAGACGAGCAGGTTGATGATGATCAGATTCTTGACAACCGGAGGCGTCTGAAAGTAACGATTCATGAAACAGCAATTTTTGCAAAGGTAACTCTTTTCCGTCGGATTATCCCAACTTTGCCCGCAAATCTTCGGGGGTGAACTCGGCGATCAGATTTTTCCCCGAGGGAGAGAAGCTTACATGTCCCGTCTGGGCCAAACGGTCGAGCAAAGAGGCGGCCTCTTCGCGCGAGAGGTTCCGCACGGGGTTTTTCGCCCCGGACTGGGCCATCACGGCGGCAATTCGTTCGCGCCGCACCTCGGAGAGCGAGACGGGAGTTGAAAATGCCTGCAACAGATCGAAAAGCAGTTGATCCACCGAATCGGCCGGCATGTCGGCGGGCGTTCCCTTGACCTCCACGGCCCCCTCCCCGCAGAACTCGATGTCGAAGCCCAGAGCGGCAAACTCCACGGCATTCTCCTCCAGGAGGCTGTACTCGTCGCCCGAGAGGATCAACCGTTCGGGAAAGAGGAGTTGCTGGCTGACAGCCGAGCCATGTCCCAACATGCGCAGATACTCTTCATAGAGAATCCGCTCACGGGCCCGCCGCACATCGACCACCACGAAATGGCCGTCCAGAAGTGCAGCAATATAGCCTCCGGGAACCGGTATCGGATCGGAGAAATTCACCGTACCGGGGATATCGAACCGCTGTTGTTCGGGCTCCACGGAGGAGGGGATAAACTCCAGCGAACTGTCATCGAACGACTCCGGATCTCCCGTCGCAGCCGACGGCGGGAGGTTTCCGTCCGACAGCGGCCCGGCAAAATCACTGCACGATTCGAAATCCTCGAATTCATCGGATTCGGACGCCGCCAGACTCCCGGGGTCGGGAAACGACACCCCCCGGCCGTTGCCACCGCGCGGAGCCGAACGCCGCTCCACGGCCACGGAGGAGGCCGGAGCCGGAGAATCGCTGTACGGCACATCGAAACCCGTGAAATCGACCGTCGGTTCGGGTGCCGACGGATCGATATACTCTTCGCGGAAGGGATTGTAGTCACGATTCGACATGGCCGCAGGTTCGCGGTAGACGGCCCCCTTCTCCAGAACGGGAATCTCCAGATTTCCCTCGCGGTCGAAATCCATCAGCGGAACGGCCCCCGTCTTGGCCAGGGTTTCACGCACGGCGGCATTGATGATCTGCCAGACGGCATCTTCATCCGCAAAACGTACCTCGGTCTTCTGCGGATGGACGTTTACGTCGATCCGCGACGGATCGATCGTCAGATAGAGGAAATACGAGGGCTGACAACTCTCCGGGATCAGCTTCTCATAGGCCTTCAGAATGGCACTGGTAAGATAGGTGCTCTTGAAGAAGCGGCCATTGACGAAAAGATACTGTTCCGTATTGCGTTTCTTGGCCGCAGCGGGACGTCCGATATAACCTTCGAGCCGGGCGATCGAGGTATCGGCCTGGACCTCGAGCAGATTCTGCTTGATGTGACGTCCCACCACATCGACGATCCGACCGGCCAGCGTGGCGGGTTGCAGCTGGTAGAACGGGGCGTCGTTGGTGTAGAGTTCGAAGCTCACCTGCGGATAGCAGAGGGCTATGCGCTGGAATTCCGTACGGATCTGTGCGGCCAATGCGGTATTCTTGTCCAGGAAACGTCGTCGGGCCGGGACATTGTAGAAGAGGTTGCGTACGAAGAACTGCGATCCTACGGGGCACATCACCGGAGTCTGCGAGACGAACTGTCCGCCGTTGATTTCGGTTTTTGTTCCCATCTCGTCGTTCTCCTGACGCGTGCGGAGTTCGACCTGCGACACCGCCGCGATCGACGCCAGCGCCTCGCCCCGGAATCCGAAGGTGTGCAGGGCATAAATATCCTCGACATCGGCGATCTTGCTCGTGGCGTGACGGTCGAAGGCCATGCGTGCATCGATGGGCGACATGCCGCAACCGTCATCGACGATCTGGATAAGCTCCTTGCCGCCGTCCCGGAAATTGACCTTCACGGTGTGCGCTCCGGCATCGAGCGCGTTTTCCATCATCTCCTTCACCACCGAGGCCGGTCGATTGACCACCTCGCCCGCCGCAATCTGGTTGGCGACGACCTCGGGCAACAGTCTGATCTTGTCTGCCATTTACTCCTCCTGATAATCATTCGGGACGACAACGATCGGCGCATAGGGGTTGAACTCCTCGTCGGTCTGAGCCGCCGGAAGCGGGCGTTGCACGGGCTGACGCATCTGCAACACCCAGTTGGCCAACCGGGGATAGAGCAGGTAGATGAAGAGCATCATCAACACCGCGGCTCCGGCGATCTTGAAGACCCGCATCCGGCCGTGCTCCTCCGTCCCGGCGCGTCGGGCCGCACGCGCCTCGCGCTGCGTACGGATGTACTGCCCCGGACGGTATTCGTGGTCGGCATCCGCGGCGCGTTCGCCGCGCAGTTCGGCGCGACGTTGTTCTCGGGCCTCCTTTTCGGGGTCGTAATAACGCGGAATATAGTTGAATTTGTTCGCGTGTCTCTTGAAGGGGGTAAAGCCTAACATGGTCGTCCTCTTTTTCGGTAAAGATACGAATATCTTTGCAATTTATTGCATGGTTGGGCGCATTTCGGATCCGGGTTGTCCGATTCACGCGCGCTGAACGGGATTACACCTCCCGATTCTCATGCGAAAGCCCCTCCCGAAGGAGGGGTTTCGTAAGGAGCGGGGTCTGAACCCTCCTCCGGGTAGGGGTTCCCGGCGACATGGAGACCTTCATCGGACTCCGCAGCGCCTCCCCGGCAAGACTACCGGAAGAAGCTCTTCATGCGTTCGAATATGTTCTGATTCTTGGTCGACGCGGCGCGCTGGAACGAGGGTTGCGTTGCCAACTGCTCGACCAGACGCTTCTCCTCGGCCGTCAGCTTCGAGGGGATGGTAATGTCCACGACGATCAACTCGTCGCCACGTCCGTAGCCGTTCACCTCGGGCAGACCCTTGCCGGCCAGCCGCAACACCTTGCCGGCGTGCGTTCCGGGAGCGATCTTGATCTTGGCCCGGCCGTCAACGGTCGGAACCTCCACCGTACCGCCCAGCAGGGCCGTCGTCACCGTGATGTTCAGATTGTGAATCAAATCATTTCCGTCACGTACCAGTTCGGGATTCGGCTCCTCCTCGATGACAACCTGCAGGTCACCGTTCACGCCGCCCTGACGCGCCGCGTTACCCTTTCCCGTCACCGTGAGGACCATGCCTTCGCCCACGCCGGCCGGGATCTTGATCTCGACGATCTCCTGGCCGCGCAGCGTTCCTTCGCCCTTGCACTTGTCGCACGGAGCGGTGATCACCTTCCCCGTACCGCCGCACGTCGGGCAGACGCCCTGGGTCTGCATGCGGCCGAAGAAGGTATTCTCCACGCGCGTGACATAGCCCGTACCGTTGCAGGTCGAGCAGGTCGAATAGGAGTTGGCATCCTTGGCGCCCGTACCGCCGCACTTGTCACAGGCGATGGTCTTGTTGATCTTGAGCTTCTTGGTGACGCCCGAGGCGATCTCCGCGAGGGTCAGCTTGACCCGCACGCGGATATCCGAACCGCGATTGACACGCCGGCCGCCCGACGACGAGGATGAGCGGAATCCGCCGCCGAAGTGACCTCCGAAGATGTCGCCGAACTGCGAGAAGATATCCTCCATCGAGAAACCTCCGCCGCTGAATCCGCCGAAACCGCCGGCACCGCCGCCTGCCGCACCGCTCATTCCGGCGTGTCCGAACTGATCGTAACGGGCCCGCTTTTCGGGGTTCGACAGCACGTCATAGGCCTCGGCGGCCTCCTTGAACTTCTCTTCGGCCTCCTTGTCCCCGGGGTTCTTGTCCGGGTGATACTTGATGGCGGCCTTGCGATAGGCCTTCTTTATTTCGTCTGCGTTGGCATTGCGCTCGACGCCGAGCACTTCGTAATAATCTCTTTTCTCTGCCATGGCATTACTCTCCTACGACAACTTTGGCAAAGCGCAGCACCTTGTCGCCCAGCATGTAACCCGTCTGTACGACGTCGATGACCTTGCCCTTCATCTCCTCGCCGGCCGCGAATTTGGCCACCGCCTCCGCGATGTCGGCATCAAACTCTTTCTCTTTCAACTCCATCTCCGTGACGCCCTTCTGGCGCAGCGCCTCGGTGAACTTCTGCGAAATGAGCCGCACGCCCTGACGCAGCGCCTCCAGGTCATCGCTCTTCTCCATGGCCGTCATGGCGCGCTGCACGTCGTCGCGCACCGGCAGCATGGCCAGCAACACGTCGCGACCGCCCGTCTGTACGAGCTCCATCTTCTCCTTGAGCGTCCGTTTGCGGTAGTTGTCGAATTCGGCCTGCAGCCGCAGGAACTTGTCCTTCCATTCGGCCACGGCAGCCTCGACGGCCCGGGCCGCTTCGTCGGATGCCTCCTCGGCAGCGTCCAACTCCGGATCGGAGTCTTTAGCCCGGGCATCGGCGCCGTCTGCCATTTTGGCACTCTCCGCGGCGGCACCGTCTGCCATTTTGGCATCCGAGGCCTTCTCCTGCGAAGGATTTCCGTCGCCGGGAGCGAACTTCTTGTCGCTCTCAACATCCTCATTATAAACCTTTTTCTCTTTCATATCTGGTATATTTTTCAGTTTCCGCATGATCTTTCGAACAAATTGCATACCAACGCTAACCGATGATGAAGATAGCCGGGCGTTTGTTCAGTTCGGGCAGCGGGCTCCGGCGCCACTCCCCGACCGTACGGGTCACGACCGACTCCCCGGGTGCCGTCAGATCAACGGCCACCGTCAGACGGGTCTCCGCCGCCAGCGTCTGGAGCAGCTGTTCAAGGAGCTTGACGTTGCGGTACGGAGCCTCGATGAAGAGCTGCGACTGCCCCTCGGCGTGTGCCCGACGCTCGAAGAAGCGGATAGCACGGACCCGTTCGGCCGGCTTGACGGGCAGATAGCCGTTGAAGGCGAACGACTGTCCGTTAAGCCCCGAGGCCATCACCGAGAGGAGAATCGACGAGGGGCCCACGAGCGGCACCACCCGGATACCGCGCCGGTGACAGGCCTCGACCACCAGCGCTCCGGGGTCGGCAACCCCCGGCACACCGGCCTCGGAGATCACCCCGGCCGAGCGACCGGCGGCGATCGGCGCCACCAGCTCCTCGACCTCGCGGCCGGCCACCGTATGTTCATTCAGTTCGCGGAACTCCAGTTCATCGATCGGCCGGGCGATGCCGGCCCGCGAGAGGAAGCGCCGCGCCGTGCGCGTGTTCTCGACAATGAAGTAGTCCAACGCGTCCATCACCGCGCGGTTGGCGGCTGGCAGGACGTCCCAGGGGTTGGTTTGGTCCGAAATCGGACACGGAATCAGATAGAGGGTTCCGGCTGTCATGCGTAGCGGAAAATGTGAGATTACTCCTTAAGATAGATACGTTTGACACGGCCCGAGACCGAGGTCATGATCTCGTAGGGGATCGTATCCAGTACGCGGGCCATCGTCTCGAGGTCGTTGCCCGCAACGGCCGAAAAGACAACGGCCTCGTCGCCCTCCTCGACCCCCGGAATGTCCGTGATGTCGATCATGCAGCTGTCCATGCAGACCCGCCCGACGATCGGAGCCGGCTTCCCGGCCACCCGCATCGACCAGCGTCCGCACCCCAGGTGACGGTCCAGGCCGTCGGCATAGCCGATCGGAACGGTAGCCGTCACCGTCGGCCGCGTCAGCCGTCCGGCCCGACCGTATCCGACCGTATCGCCCGCCTCGAGGTGCTTGATCTGCACGATGCGGCTCTTCAGCGCCGAAACGGGGTGCAGCGCGGCGTTGTGCTGCCACCCGAATCCGTAGAGCCCCAACCCCAGCCGGCACATGTCGAACTGCGCCTCGGGGAAGCGCTCGATGGCCGCCGAATTGGCCGTATGACGGATGACGGGATAGGGCAACGCCTCGATCAGACGGGTGCTCATGCGGTCGAAACGCTCGATCTGCGCCCGGGTATAGGTATCCTCCTCGGGCATGTCGGCGCAATTGAGGTGGGAAAAGATCGTGGCCACCTTGACCTCCGACATTCCGACCAGCCGTTCACACAGCGCCGGAATCTCCTCCTCCATGAAGCCCAGCCGGTGCATCCCCGTATCGAGCTTGAGGTGGATCGGATAGCGGATCTCGCCGGCGTGAGTCACGGCATCGGCGAAGTCCCGGAGCGAATGAAAACTGTAAATTTCGGGTTCGAGGCGGTTGGCGATCATCTGATCGAAGCTGTCGGCGTCGGCATTCAGCACCACGATCGGCATCGTGATGCCCCGCTCACGCAGCAGCACCCCTTCGTCGGCAAAGGCCACAGCCAGGTAGTCGACCCCCTGGTGCTGGAGCATCTGTGCCACCTCGAAGTCGCCCGTTCCGTACGATCCGGCCTTGACCATGGCCACGAGCTTCGTGCGGAAATCCAGTTTCGAGCGGAAGTAATTGAGATTGTGAATCATGGCATCGAGATCGACCTCCAGCACCGTCGTATGGCTCTTGCGCGAAAGGGCGTGGGCCAGCTTCTCGAAGCGGAAGTCGCGGGCCCCCTTCAGCAGCACGGCACGGCCGGCAACCACCCCGCGACCGAGGCGTGCGATACACTCGTCGGTCGAGGCATAGAAAACCTTGTCACAATCGAAAAGCGAAGCATAGCGCTTCAGCCGGGGTCCGATACCGACGAGCGTGTCGACGCCCGCCCGCGAGACCATGCCGGCCACCCGGCTGTAGAGTTCATCATCCGAGAGTCCGCTCTGGGCGATATCCGACAGAACAAGGGTCTTTCGGCGCGTAAGCGCCACGCTGTGAAGATAATCCAATGCCAGAGCCAGGGAATTGAGATCGAGGTTGTAGGCGTCGTTGATCAGCACCGAATCGTTGATTCCGTCCTTGACCTCGAGACGCATGGCCACCTCCGGAGCTCCGGAAAACGACGGTGCCGGGAAACCCATCGCCAGGCAGAAGGCCTCGACGATCTGCGCATTGCGCCTCGAGGCCTCGTTGCCGATCACCGCCTCGGGGACCTGCGGCGCCGCAGCCGCATCGTAAAGCCGACGTTCGGCGAAATGCGTGGCGATCAGATGTCCCAGAGGTTCATAATGGCTGTGGTAGATGATCGTCCGGGCGCGATGAGCCAGCACCATCTTCTCCAGACACTTCTGTTCGAGATTGAGGAAATTCTCCTGATGGGCGTCACCGATCGAGGTGAAGATCACCACATCGGGTCGGATGATGCGCTCCAGCCGCTCCATCTCACCGGGCTGCGAGATGCCCGCCTCGATCAGCGCCAGCTGCTCGTCGCCCTCGATCATCAGCACCGACAGCGGTACGCCCAGCTGCGAGTTGTAGCTTTTCGGCGAGCGGTAGCACTTCATGCCGGCGGGCAGCTCCTCGGCAATCCACTCCTTGATGACGGTCTTGCCGTTCGAACCGGTGATCCCGACCACCGTACCCTTGAAGTGTGCACGGTGGTAG
>CALUKK010000007.1 GCA_944321205.1 uncultured Alistipes sp. | reverse complement strand
ACCGGAGGCATGAACTTCCACGGCAAGTTCGAATACTGCTCGCTCACCACGATGCGCAAGGCCCAGCAGGTGATTCTGAATCTGGCACAGCTCTGGGCCCAATAGGAGCCTTCAAAAAAGATTGTCGCTTTCCCCGGGGCATGAAGCCGGAGGAGGAATGCGGCGGAGACCTTTGACAAGATGGACAATTTCGGATTTCTCAAGGTGGCGGCAGCGATCCCTTCGCTGAGGATCGGGGACTGCACCTACAATATGGAACGCATGGCGGCGCTGGCCGAAGAGGCCGCCCGACGCGGTGTGGAGATCGTGGCTTTCCCCGAACTGGGCATTACGGCCTACACGTGCGGTGATCTGCTGTTACAGGCCACGCTGCTCGACGCGGCTGACGAAGCCCTGGCACAACTGGCCAAGGCGACACGCAAACTGCCCCTGGCTCTCATCGTCGGGGCACCGCTCCGCCACGGCTCGACACTCTACAACTGTGCCGTGGTGATGACCCAGGGGCGCGTGCTGGGGGTCGTTCCGAAGAGTTACATCCCCAACTACGGGGAGTTCTACGAGGATCGCTGGTTCGCCTCCGGAGCCGGGATCTCCGAGGAGCAGATCGTCGTGGGAGGACAGCAGGTCGATTTCGGTGCCGACCTCACGTTCGAAATCAACGGCGCGGAGTTCGGCGTGGAGATCTGCGAGGATCTCTGGGCCCCGATCCCGCCGTCGTCACAGCTGGCGCTGAACGGCGCCAAGGTGATCTTCAACCTCTCGGCCTCGCCCGAACTGGCCGGCAAACACCTCTACCTGCGCAGTCTCGTTGCCCAACAATCGGCCCGGACGCTCTCGGCCTACATCTACGTCTCGGCCGGATTCGGCGAATCGTCGACCGATCTGGTCTTTGCCGGGAACGGCATCATCGCCGAATACGGCACGATCCTCCGGGAGGCCGAACGTTTCACCTCCGAGGAACAACTCGTCGTGGCCGACGTCGACCTGCAACGACTGGAGTTCGAGCGTCGCCGCAACACCTCTTTCCGACAACGGGAAAGCACCTCCGAAAATACCGTCATCGAGATGGAGATCCCCGAGGGTTTGCGGGCCGCCGTTCCCGACCGCGACATCGATCCGATGCCCTTCGTTCCGAAAGACGAGGAGCACCGCAGCGAACGTTGCGAGGAGATCTTCCGCATCCAGTCGTACGGCCTGGCCCAGCGGCTGCGACACACGCGTTGCGAACGGGCCGTGGTCGGCATCTCGGGAGGTCTGGATTCGACGCTCGCCCTGCTGGTGACGGTCCGCACGTTCGACCTGCTGCAGCTGGATCGCGCGGGAATTATCGGCATTACGATGCCCGGCTTCGGAACCACCGACCGCACCTATCACAACGCCCTGGAATTGATGCGCGGACTGGGAGTGAGCCTGCGCGAGATCCCGATCCGTGAGGCCTGTCTGCAACATTTCCGGGATATCGGGCTTGACCCCGCGGACCGCTCGGCAACCTACGAAAACGCCCAGGCCCGGGAACGTACGCAGATTCTGATGGACGTGGCCAACAAGGAGGGAGGACTGGTTGTCGGAACGGGCGATCTTTCGGAACTCGCCCTGGGTTGGGCGACCTACAACGGCGATCAGATGTCGATGTACGGAGTCAACGCCTCGGTACCGAAGACCCTCGTGCGCCATCTGGTCAAGTGGGTGGCCGACACGGAGCACGATCCCGCCACACGGGCCACGCTGCTCGATATCATCGATACGCCCGTGAGCCCCGAACTGCTGCCGGCCGATGCCGAAGGGCGGATCGCCCAGAAGACCGAAGATCTCGTCGGGCCCTATGAGCTCCACGACTTCTTCCTCTACAACTTCCTGCGATTGGGATTCGGGCCCGAAAAGATCCTCCTGCTGGCCGAGGTGGCCTTTGAGGGGAGCTACGACCGCGACACGATTCTCAAGTGGTTGAAGGTCTTCTTCCGGAGATTCTTCGCACAACAGTTCAAACGTTCGGCCATGCCCGACGGCCCGAAGGTCGGCACGGTAAGCCTCTCGCCGCGCGGCGACTGGAGAATGCCCTCGGATGCCTCGGTCGAGGTCTGGCTCCGGGAGATCGACTCGTTGTAGGATCCGTCAGAGAGACACCCGCAACACACCCCGGACACACGCAAACACCCAGACCCGGAACCGGGTCCACAAAATAATAGGAAAACCATGAAAAAACTCCTTTTTTCAACGCTGGTCCTCCTGATGGCCGCTCCGATTGCGGCTCAGGACTGGAAGGACGCCCTGAAGAAGATCGCCACCTCGGCGGTCGATGAAGTCACCGACGGAAAACTCACGCAATACGCCCTGGCCGGAACGTGGAACTATACGGGACCGGGCGTGAAGTTCGAGGGTGAGGACATGGTTGCCGACCTCGGCGCCGCAGCCCTCGAATCGACACTCGTCGAGAAGCTCGAAAAGGCCTACGCCCTGGCCGGTATCCAGTCCGGATCGGGATCGTTCACCTTCGAGAAGGCCGACAGCACCTTTACGGCCCTGCTGGGGAAACATGAACTGGCGGGAACCTACGACTACAATGCCGACACGCACGTGGTCTCACTCCACTTCGCCAAGGGCAAACTCAACCTCGGAACCGTCGAGGGTCATGCCTATGTCAGCGGTTCGGATCTGCTGCTGGTTTTCCCCGTCACGAAGCTGGTGAACATGGTGACAACGCTGGGCAGCAAAGTCTCCTCGCTCTCCACGATCGTCTCCCTGCTCAAGAAATATGAGGACGTCTACCTCGGATTTGCGTTTTCCAAGTAACGGTCCTTCACCCGAAGAGCCCGGGACAAAAAATTTTCGAATTTTTTTCAATGACGGATTCACGGTGAATCCGTCATTTTTTATTACGGTTTGGCGGCTCCGCCACACAATGACCCCGCAGACCGTAAGCAAAGTGAAGGCTTGTGTAAGTAAAATATTTTACGAAATTCTTAAAGAACTTGCAAAATAGCTCCGGATTTATTAATTTTAAAACCGCAAACGAACACTTAACCTCTAAAATCGAAACGCTATGAACGAACAAGCCCGACAGTACGTCGAAGATTTCATGGCCCGGCTGATCGCCCGCAACCCGGGTGAACCGGAGTTCCATCAGGCCGTCCGCGAGGTGGCCGAATCGTTGGCGCCCCATATCGTCGCCAGCCCGATTCTTCAGAAAATGAAGATTCTCGAACGCATCGCCGAACCCGAACGGGTTATCATGTTCCGAGTAGCGTGGCTCAACGACAAGGGCGAAATCGAGATCAACCGTGGATACCGCGTCCAGATGAACAGCGCCATCGGCCCCTATAAAGGAGGTATCCGCTTCCACCCCTCGGTGAATCTCTCGATCCTGAAGTTCCTGGCCTTCGAGCAAACCTTCAAGAACAGCCTTACAACCCTCCCGATGGGCGGCGCCAAAGGCGGTTCGGACTTCAACCCCAAGGGCAAGTCGGACAACGAAGTGATGAAATTCTGCCAGTCGTTCATGACCGAACTGCAACGTCACATCGGGCAGGATACGGATGTCCCCGCCGGGGATATCGGTGTCGGAGGCCGCGAAATCGGATACATGTTCGGACAATACAAACGCCTGCGCGACGAGTTCACCGGAACACTCACCGGAAAGGGTCGCGACTGGGGAGGCAGTCCGCTGCGTCCGGAAGCCACCGGCTACGGAACCTGCTACTTCGCTCAGGAGATGCTCGCCACACGCGGCGACTCGTTCCAGGGCAAGACCGTCTGCATCTCCGGATCGGGCAACGTGGCCCAATATGCCTGCATGAAGGCTACGGAGCTCGGAGCCAAAGTGGTGACACTCTCCGATTCGTCGGGTTACATCTACGACCCCGAAGGCATCAGCCCCGAAAAACTGGAGTATGTCATGGAGTTGAAGAATATCTTCCGCGGGCGTATCAAGGAGTATGCCGAGCACTATCCGTCGGCAACCTACTACCCGGGCGAGCGTCCGTGGGGCGTGAAGTGCGACATCGCCATGCCGTGCGCCACGCAGAACGAGCTGAACGGGGATGAGGCCCAAATGCTGGTGGACAACGGTTGCATCTGCGTGGCCGAAGGCGCCAACATGCCCTCGACTCCCGAAGCCATCCGCGTCTTCCAGCTCCACAAGCTGCTCTATGCTCCGGGCAAGGCCGCCAATGCGGGCGGTGTGGCCACCTCGGGTCTCGAAATGACCCAGAACTCGATGCGCCTCACCTGGACTCCCGAAGAGGTCGACGCCCGTCTGAAAGCCATCATGAAGAATATCCACTCGGTTTGCGTGCAATACGGTACGGAACCCGACGGTTACATCAACTATGTGGTGGGTGCCAACATCGGCGGTTTCATGAAGGTTGCCAACGCCATGCTGGCCCAGGGTTGCGTATAGCCGCCGCGACCGGACAGGTAAGGGATGAGGGTGACAAAAGCACCCTCTCCCGGACATGCGGCCGCAAGCATTGCTTAGGAAAAAGCCGACTCGTTTCCGAGTCGGCTTTTTCATGATTCGGCCGTACGGGTCACAAAAACAATACGGCAAGCACCGTCACCGCAAAACCGCCGCAAAAACCCGCCAGAACCTGGGCTCCATTGTGACACCCCAGATAAAGCCGTGCCGAAGCCAAGGCTCCGGCACACAGGATCGCCACCATCAACGGAACAAGCATGTTGCCGACCCCGATGATGTTCATCACGACCAGCATCGCCACGACGGCTCCCATCCCGGTCAAATGCAGGCTGATCTTCCAGCGCAGGGAGACCACCAGACACATCGCCTCGCAACAGGCGGCCGCCACCATGAACTTGCGCAGAAAAATGGCCGAAGGGATCTTCGCAAAGGTCACGGCACAGAGCACATAGCAGATCGTTCCGATCAGAAGGGGCAGCCAGCGTTCATGGCGGTTATCGACCTTGAAATCGGAGATACGGCCCAACGAGCGCAACACGCCAAGCATCAAAAACGGTATGATGATCGCATAGAGCGCCACCACCCACATGAGATAGAACTTCACCTGCATGGAGTAAAGCGCGAAGGTGGTCATCGTAAGCAGAACCGCCATCAGATAGATCGGCTGCAGAAACGGGTGCAACACCCAGGAGAGTATATTGGCTATTTTTCGATAATTCATCTTCTTCATGCGTTAAAAATTCATCGGCCGCAGGCAGGACGACAGCGGCAATTCGTCTATCCGCTCGTCGGGGAGGGGCTGGCAACTCGCTGACAGGATTCCGACAGACTTCCTCTGACAAAACGCCTCACCCCCTCTTTCCGGCTCCTATTTTCGGTCCCCTTTCCAACTCCTACTTCCGGTCCTCTTTCATCCGCTCTTCCTTCATCCGCTCTTACCGGGCCCTAATTTTCGGACCCCTCTTTCCAACTCCTCCTTTCGCCTCCTCTTCCCAGCTTCTCCTTCCTTCTGTCCCTCTTCTTCCTCCGGCATCTCTTCTTCCTCCGGCTCCGCCTCTTCCTTCCGCTCCTCTTCTTCGCCCCCTCGCACCCCGGGTCCCGGTCAGATCTGCTTGCGCAGACGAGCCACCGGAATTCCCAGCATCTCCCGGTATTTGGCCACCGTACGACGGGCGATGCGGTATCCCTTCGAATTGAGAATGTCCATCAACGTCTCATCGGTCAGCGGATGACGCTTGTCCTCCTCATCGATACACTGCTGAAGGATGTGCTTGATCTCGTAACTCGAGACCTCCTCTCCCGATTCGGTCTGCATGGCCTCCGAGAAGAGCGACTTGAGCAGGATGATGCCGAACTGCGTCTGCACGTACTTGCTGTTGACCACACGCGAGATGGTCGAAACATCAAGTCCCGTACGGTCGGCAATGTCCTTGAGGATCATCGGGCGGAGTTTCGAACGGTCTCCATCCTTGAAATACTCCTGCTGGTAGTCCAGAATGGTCTGCATCGTGCGCATCAACGTGTCGTGACGCTGTTTGATGGCCGAGATGAACCACTTGGCCGAATCAATCTTGCTCTTGACGAACTGAAGGGCCTCCTTGTCCTGCTCCTTGACCTTGCCGTCGGGTCCCACCATGTCGCGGATCATATCCACGTAGCGGCGGTTGATCCGCACCTCGGGAACGTTGTAGGAGTTCATCGAGAGGTTGAAGTGGCCGTCCTGATAGTCGAGGATGAAGTCCGGAATGATATACGGCGTCGTATCCGTACCGCCCTCGGCATAGAGATTGCCGGGTTTGGGCGAGAGGTGCTTGATCTCGGCGATGGCCTCGCGGAAATCCTCTTCGGAGACCTGCAGCCGGGCCATGAGCTTTTCGTAATGCTTCTTGACGAATTCGTCGAAGTAGTTGGCCAGGATCTTGCGGGCCAATCTGCGCGGCCGGGTGTTGAGCGGCAGCTGGTCCATCTGCAAGAGCAGGCATTCCCGCAGATCGCGGGCCCCGATACCGGCCGGTTCCAGTTCGTGGATGATGCCCAGGATGCGTTCCAGCTCCTCGGCCGAGGTCTCGATGCCGATCGTAAAGGCAATATCGTCGGCAACGGACTCCAGGTCGCGTCGCAAATATCCATCCTCATCGATGCTCCCCACCAGATAGACAGCCAGACGCATATCGCGCTCCGAAAGGTTGCGGAACCCCAACTGCTCGACCAGATACTCCTGCAACGACCGTCCTTCGGTCAGGTAGACCGGGCGCTGCTTGTCATCCTTCGAGAAGTTGTTGATATGACTCTTGTAGGAGGGGGTGTCGTCCTCACGCAGGTATTCGTCCACGGAGATCTCCTGCGGTTGCTGCTCTTCGTCCTCGGCGGGGCGTTCCTCCTCTTCGAGGACGATGTTGTCTTCAATCTCCTGCTTGATGCGCTGTTCAAGCTGCACGGTGGGCAGTTCCAGCAGCTTGATCATCTGAATCTGTTGCGGAGAGAGCTTCTGTTGAAGCGAAAGTACCTGTTTCTGATTGATTGCCATATCGAATCCAAATTAAGAATCACCTTCTCATTTGGTTTCTTCATTTTCGGGTTTGTTCGGGTTTTCCACATGCCGGGGTATCGATCGCCGCCCGGACCGCAGGATTCCCGGAAGGAATCCACACACCGCCAGCCTCCGATGACCTTCCCTGCTCCTGCTCCGGACTCACAACAGCCAACTTCTCCCACGGCCGGGGTCCGCCCCCCCGCTCCGATCCCCCCCCGCTCCGATATCCCTCCGCTCCGGACTCACACCGGCCAATTCCCACACCCTTCGGGGCGCTCAATACCGGACCTGTCCGTCTCCCGCGACCTGCGCCCGAAGCCGCGCCAAGGCAGCCTCCGACCCCTGCCGGGGAGGGATCGCTGCCGGACGCCGTCCAGGGCGAACCGGCTGCAGCAAGGTACGGTTGCCGTCCGATCAGAAATCGGCGTGCATCGGCGTACGCGGGAAGGGCTGTACGTCGCGGATGTTGGTCAGACCGGTGACGAAGAGCAGCAGACGGTCGAATCCCAGCCCGAAACCCGAGTGGGGAGCCGATCCCCAGCGGCGCGTATCGAGGTACCACCACAGTTCGCGCTCGTTCATGCCGAGCTCCTTGACGCGGCGGTTGAGTTTCTCGTAGTCGGCCTCACGCTCCGAGCCGCCGATGATCTCGCCGATGCCCGGGAAGAGAACATCCATGGCGCGCACGGTCTTGCCGTCGTCGTTCTGCTTCATGTAGAAGGCCTTGATGTCCTTCGGGTAGTTGATCAGGATCACCGGACGCTTGAAATGCTCTTCGACCAAGTAGCGTTCGTGCTCCGACTGCAGGTCGCAACCCCAGTCGCACGGGAATTCGAACTTGCGGCCCGAAGCCTTGAGGATCTCGATGCCCTCGGTGTAATCGAGCCGTTTGAAGTCGTTGTGCAGCACGAAATTGAGCCGGTCAAGCAGCCCCTTGTCCCACATTTTGTTCATGAACTCGAGGTCCTCCCTGCAATTGTCCAGCGCATACTGGATGAGGTATTTGAGGAAGTCCTCGGCCAGCTCCATGTCATCCTCCAGGTCGTAGAAGGCAGCTTCGGGCTCGATCATCCAGAACTCCGAGGCGTGACGCGGCGTATTGGAGTTCTCGGCGCGGAACGTCGGGCCGAAGGTGTAGATACGGCCCAGCGACAGGGCGCCCAGTTCACCCTCGAGCTGTCCCGAGACGGTCAGGTTGCACGACTTGCCGAAGAAGTCCTTCGTATAGTCGACCTTGCCCTCCTCGGTACGGGGCAGATTCTCCAGATCGAGCGTCGTGACCTGGAACATGGCACCGGCCCCCTCGCAGTCCGAAGCGGTGATGATCGGCGTATGGAAGTAGTAGAATCCGTTCTTGTTGAAATACTCGTGGATGGCATAGGCCATGGCGTGACGGATACGCAGCACGGCGCCGAAGGTATTGGTCCGCGGACGCAGGTAGGCGATGTCACGCAGAAACTCGAGCGAATGGCCCTTCTTCTGCAAGGGATAGGTGTCGGGATCGGCCGTACCGTAGATCTCGATCCTTTCGGCCTGCACCTCCACTCCCTGACCCGAGCCAGGCGAAGCAACCAATCGTCCGTCGACGCGGATGCAGGCTCCCGTGGTGATGGGTTTGAGCTGCTCCTCGGCGATCTTCGACAGATCCACCACAACCTGTATATTGTTTACGCACGACCCGTCGTTCAGAGCGATGAACGCCACGTTTTTGTTTCCGCGCTTGGTACGGACCCAGCCCTTGACCACGATGTCGCTATCCACGATCCCCGACTTGAGGATTTCTGAGATTCTCTGCGTTTTCATAAGGATATTCAGTTCACACATTTTTCCGAATTGCCAAAGTTAGCCATTATTTGCGATTTGACAAAAAAAAAGTACCTTTGTCCTGCTTATCTATCTCAGCGCACGATGAAACGAACGATATGGACGGCTGCCCTGGCAGCCTGCACGCTGACGGTCGCAGCCCAGGAGGAATCCTCTCCCGTACCCTTGACACAAGGGGGCCGAATCTACCGTACCGAAGTGGTTCCCTACGATGCCCGCCACGACGCCGATGCCCGCAACCGCGAAGCCGGAGGTCACTGGATGGCTTTCCGCCCGGAGCTGATCACCGAATCCGAGGGCGACATCAGCGCGTTCTACGGCGCAAAGATCGAGGTGCCTTTCGCCTGGACAGACGGCCGGGTCTTCCTGCACCTCGAAAATACGGGAGCCGGCTACTCGCTGTGGCTCAACGATCAACCCGTTGCCGAGGTCAACGATCCGCTCACACCCGCGGAGTTCGATCTGACACCCTGGATCCGCGAAGGTGTCAATACGTTCCGGGTGCTGATGCATGCCCGCCGCCTGCCCATCGACGGAGAGGGCGTACGGCGCCCGATCTTCGAAAACTCCTACCTCTATTTCCAGAACAAACGGTCGATCGCCGATTTCGAGATTGCCCTGGTTCCCGATTCGCTGGGACGTGATTTCGGCATGCTCGACCTGAAGATCGTGGCCTGCAACGCCTACAACTACGAGGAGCCCGTCACGGTCGGTTACGACATCTATTCGCCACAGGGCAAATTGCTGGATTTCAACATGACGGAGATCACCATTCCGGGACGTTCGACCGATACGGTGCGCTATTCGCCCTTCATCTACCACACCTATGACAACAAGTGGGAGGCCGGGAGCAAGAATCCGCCCCTTTACAGCGTCATGCTCTTCACACGCCGCAACGGCGTCTACAAGGAGTACATGCCCCTGAAGATCGGATTCGGCAAGACCGAACTGGTCGACGGACGGCTGATGCGCCTGGGCAAGGAGCTCCCGCTCGTCAAGGCGGAATACAACGCCGCCGCAGACCGCAAGACCACTCTCTCGGAGCTCAAGGCCCTGAAGGCCAAGGGCACGAACACGATTTGTCCGGATTATCCGCAACCCGTCTGGTTCTATGAACTGTGCAACGATCTGGGGCTCTATGTGATCGACCGTGCGGCAATCGATGCTCCCGGGAAGCGCGATGACCGCCGCGTGGGCGGCACCCCCTCGAACGATCCCCGGCTGGTCGACGAATACATCGAACGCGTCAAGTCGATGTACTACCGCTCGCGCAACTTCACGTGTGTGATCGCCTATGATCTGGGATGCCCCTCGGGCAACGGTTACAACATGTACAAGGCCTACGAATGGCTCAAGTCGGTGGAGAAGTCCCGACCGGTGATCTACTCCGATGCCGACGGCGAGTGGAACAGCGACCTCTGACGCCCCATGAACATCGAACTGATCCTGATCGGCAAGACCGACTCGAAAGAGGTCGCCTCGCTGGTCGAGCTCTATGCCCGGCGGGTGAACCACTATTGCCGCTTTGCCGTGACGACACTGCCCGACGTGCGCAACACGAAAAGCATGAGCGTCAAGCAGCAGCGTACGGCCGAAGGCGAAGCCATCCTGCGCCAGCTCGCGGAGGGGGACTACGTCACGCTGCTCGACGAACGGGGTACCGAATACCGCTCGGTGGAGTTCGCGCTGTGGCTGCAGAAACGGATGAACAGCGGCGTCAAGCGTCTCGTGCTGGTCATCGGGGGTCCCTACGGCTTTTCGGACGAGGTCTACGCCCGGGCCGATGCACGGTTGTCGCTCTCGCGCATGACCTTCTCCCACCAGATCGTGCGGGCGATCTTCGCCGAACAGATCTACCGGGCCTTCACGATCCTCAACAACGAACCCTATCACCACGAATAACGCCATGCCGCCGACACCCGCGATTGCCATCCTTACGTCCAACATCCTTGTGGGTGCGGGGTTGCGCTCGATCCTTGAAAGGATCGTTCCGCAGGCTTCGGTCGAGCTGTTGCGCACCTTCGAGGCCTATCTCGAGGCGGGTCCCGACCACTATATCCACTGCTTTGTCGCAGCCCCGATATTCCGGACGCACGCAGCCTTTTTCCACGAACGCTGCCACCGTACGATCGTACTGACACACGGAACCCCGTGTCCGGGCATGCACGCACTCAACGTCGAGACCGACGAGGAGGAGTTTGTCCATGCACTGGTCCGCATGCAGCAGCACGTACGACGTCCCGAGCACATGCTTTCCGACCACACTCCCACCCCGCAACCCCTCTCGGAACGTGAGACGGAGGTCCTGACGCTCATCGCCCGCGGACTGATCAACAAGGAGATCGCCGACCGGCTCGGAATCGGCCTCACGACGGTCATCTCCCATCGCCGCAACATCATGGAGAAACTCGGTATCCGTTCGGTGGCCGGACTGGCGGTCCATGCGCTGACGACCGGACTGGTCGACGCCGACGAGATCTGAGGAAGAGAGAAGAGGCAGCGTAACCGGTCGCGGCCGAACAACACCGCAACAGAAGCCCACGACCGGCCGCCACGACCGACCGCCGCAACCGAACCCCACGCCCATCCGCCGCAACAAAGCTCACGACCGGATCCTTGGCCGGCCGGCAGCAAACCGCCTCGCCTTGAAACAACCCGCTCCTCATAAATTAGGATTGCAGTTTTCGGAAGAAAAGCGTTACTTTGCATCGCAAAACCGCTGGAAAAGTTCCCGATCACCCGATGCCGAACCTCAAACACCTCATTCCGCTGCTGGCCCTCCCGCTCCTTTTCGGGGCGGGGCACCGTGCCGTGGCGGCGGACGAGCCGGAGATGGCCGACACGACGATCGTGGTCGACCGCGTGCAGGTGACAGCCATCAAACAGGGTCCCGTCCTGCGGTCGACGGCCGTGGCATCGTCGATCTTCGGCAGCCGCACCATCGAACGAAACGGCATCACCTCGCTGAAGGAGATCTCGCTGACGGTTCCCAACTTCCACGTCCCGGACTACGGTTCGCGCATGACCTCGTCGGTCTATGTGCGGGGCCTCGGCGCACGGATCGACCAGCCGGTCATCGGTCTGAATGTCGATAACGTGCCGGTGCTCAACAAGAACGGTTTCGACGCGGAATTGGCCGACATCGAACGTATCGAGGTATTGCGCGGCCCGCAGTCGACCCTCTACGGACGCAACACAATGGGCGGCGTCGTGAACGTCTACACCCTCTCGCCTCTCACGTACGAAGGAGTCCGGGCCGCGGCCGAGTACGGCAGCGGCAACACGCTGCGGCTGCGGGCCTCGGCCTACTATCGCGCACGGCCCGACGTGGGATTCTCCGTAACGGGCTTCTACACCCGTTCGGACGGCTTCTTCACCAACGACTGGACCCACGAAAAATGCGACTGGGAGTGGCAGGCCGGCGGACGCTGGCGCGTACAGTGGGACAACAGCCGCGGCGTACGGTTGGACAACACGCTCGCAATCTCGCGCCTCGAACAGGGCGGCTATCCCTATGCCTACGTCGGCGAGCCGATCGTCGAGGGGGACCAGACACTGCTCCACGCCGGACAGATCGCCTATAACGACCCGAGCGGCTACCTGCGTACGTCGATCAGCGACGGACTCACCGTACGCTACGACGCCCGGCGCTACAGCCTCTCGTCGATCACCAGCTACCAGTACCTCGACGACGCCATGACGCTCGATCAGGACTTTACGCCGCTCTCCTACTTCACGCTGCGACAGGCCATCCGCGAACACGCCCTGACGGAGGATCTGGTCATCCGTTCGCGCGGCACGGAGCGTTACGGATGGCTTTTCGGCGCCTTCGGGTTCTACCGTCACCAGCGGATGGATGCCCCGGTGACCTTCAAGCGCACAGGCATCGAGCGGCTGATCCTCGACAACGCCAACCGCATGCCCGGGATGCTCTACTACGAAATCGATGCCGACGAGTTGCCGCTTCTTTCGGAATTCCGCACGCCGACATGGGGTGCGGCCCTCTACCACGAATCGCGGCTCCGGCTGGGCCGCTGGCTGCTGACGGCCGGCATACGGGCCGACTTCGAGCGCACGCGGATGAGTTACCGCAGCCGCACCGATCTGGACTACCGGCTGAGCATCAATGGCGGGACGCCGACGCCCCATACCATCTCGATCGACGACCGCGACCGTCTGGCCCACTCCTACCTCGAGGTACTGCCCAAAGTGACGGCGATGTACGCCTTCGATCCGATGCGCAACCTCTACCTCTCGATCGCCCGCGGCTACAAGGCCGGAGGTTTCAACACGCAGATGTTCTCGGACATTCTGCAGGAGAAGCTCCAGGGGGCGATGGTTTCGGGCATCCCCGAGGTGGATCCGGAGCGGATGTCCTACCGTCCGGAGTACAGCTGGAACTTCGAGCTGGGCGGTCACTTCTCGTGCATGGACGGCGCCGTGCGGGGCGACTTCGCCCTCTTCTGGATCGAGGTGAACGACCAGCAGCTGACCGTCTTCCCCGAGGGGCAGACCACCGGACGCATGATGGCCAACGCCGGACGTTCGCGCAGCCGCGGAGCCGAGCTCTCGCTGCAGGTCTCGCCCTGCGAGGATCTCGACCTGAACCTCAACTACGGATACACCGACGCCCGCTTCGTGCGCTACCGCAGCGGTGTGGAGGATTACGCCGGGCGGCGCGTCCCCTACGCCCCGGAGCACACCTTTGCGGCCCGCGCCACATGGAGCCACCCGACCGGCATCGAGTGGCTGGGGGATGTGGTCGTCGAGGCCGGAGTCCAGGGGGCGGGCCCCATTGCGTGGAACGAGCAGAATTCGCTCACGGAACCCTTCTACGCACTGATGGATGCCACCGTAAGGCTGGAGCACCGCCGCTGGTCGCTCGGTCTGTGGGGGCGGAACCTCACCGGAACCATTTACAATGTCTTCTATTTCAAGTCGATCGGTCACGAGTTCGTCCAGCGCGGACGACCCCGGACCTTCGGCATCACGTTAACCCTAAACATCGATTGATCATGCTGAAAAAACTGCTGATGATGAGCCTGGCGGTCTTCGTGCTGGCCGCCTGCAACGACGAAGCCGACGAAGGTATCGAGTATGCTTCGAGCAACCCCGAAATCGTCGACGGCGTCTACTCCGGACGGAACATGCACTTCTACGGAACGGCCAAGGTGACCGATTCGGAGGGCAACGTCTTCACAGACCCGGAAGCCTGGTTCGAGTTCGCCGGCGGTGGCGAGACGCTGGTCATCTACATGCACCAGACGCGCTTCGCCTCCAATATGCCCGGGCAGGAGATGCGCATCTACCGCATTCCCTACACCGGAGGCGAAGGGGCTTCGCTCACCTTTTCGGCCGAAAGTTTCATTCCGCAGGCTAAACTTCCGAACGACGCAGGCGGCTACGATTATCAGGAATTTCCCCAATTCAAGCTCACCGAGGTCAAGGGTGCGATCGACGAAACCCTCCTCCGCATGTCCTTCACCTGCATGGGCGTCTACCGCATGGAGTACGAAGGACTTCTGCTGGTAAAAAAATAACCCTCACGGGGATGGAGTTCGCATGCGAAGTGTTAACTTTGCAGGCGAAACCATAAACAAGTACGAAAAATGAAACCCGAATACAGACCCTTTGTGGACGAACTGATCGAACTCTGCATCAAGGAGGATATTGGCGACGGCGACCATACGTCGCTCTGCTGCATCCCCGCCGACGAACACGGACGCATGCGCCTGCTGTGCAAGCAGGAGGGGGTGATCGCCGGAATCGAGATCGCACAGATCGTCCTGCACCGCCGCGACCCCGAGATGCACTTCGAACAGGTGCTGCAGGACGGTGCCCGCGTGAAGCCCGGCGACGTGGCCTTCTACGTCTCGGGACGTCTGCGCTCGCTGCTGCAGGCCGAGCGCATCGTGCTGAACATCATGCAGCGCATGAGCGGTGTGGCCACACAGACGGCCGTTTACGTCAAACGCCTCGAAGGGCTCCACACCAAGGTCCTCGATACGCGCAAGACGACGCCCGGCATGCGCGTGCTGGACAAGATGGCCGTCAAGCTGGGCGGCGGCGAGAACCACCGCATGGGGCTCTTCGACATGATCCTGCTGAAGGATAACCACATCGACTTTGCCGGCGGCATTCAGAAGGCCATCACCGGCGCCCGGGAGTACCTCAAGGCCCACAACAAGCATCTTCCGATCGAATGCGAGGTCCGCACGCTGGAGGATATCGACGAGGTCTTTGCCGCGGGAGGTGTCGACCGCATCATGTTCGACAACTTCTCGCCCGAGATGACACGCCGGGCCGTGGAGAAGGTCGCCGGACGCTGTGAAACCGAATCCAGCGGCGGCATCACCCTCGAAACGCTGCGTGAATATGCCGAGTGCGGTGTGGACTTCATCTCCGTCGGAGCGCTGACCCACCAGATCCGCTCGCTCGACATGTCGCTCAAGGCCTGCGAATAACCCGGGCCGAAAGAGAGGGGGGGGGCAAACAATGGAACGAACGACAAACCGTCCGAGAGGGTTTTCACGACTGATCCGCACACCGCTTGGCATGCTGGTGTGGCGGATTCTCCTGCTTTATATCGTGCTGCTCGTCTGCCGCACGGTCTTCTACCTTTACAATGCCACGCTGATCGGGCCCCTGTCGGGGTCGGAGATCAGCCAACTGCTGGCCGGAGCACTGAAGTTCGACACCTCGTCGGTGGTCTATGCCGACGGTCTGTTCATCCTGCTGTCGCTGCTGCCCCTCCACGTGCGCGAACGCCGCTGGTACCGGGGGCTGATGTTCGGCTACTACGTCGTGGTCAACTCGCTGCTCGTCGTTGCCACAAACCTCGCCGACACGGTCTATTTCCGCTATACGCAGAAACGATTCACGGCCGACGAGATCTTCTTCGCCGACAACGACAACTCCCTGCAGCTCGTCGGGAAGTTCATGACCGAAAACTGGTATCTCGTCATCATCTGGGCTCTGCTTACGGTACTCCTGGCGTGGGGATACCGCCGGCGGGTGCGTGAGGAGAGTCTGTTGCGCTGCGGCTGGCCCTACTACGCCGGCGGGGTGCTGCTGCTGGCCGTGGCCGCCGGGTTGAGCATCGCCGGCATGCGCGGCGGCATGACCCGCATGACGCGGCC
>CALUKK010000006.1 GCA_944321205.1 uncultured Alistipes sp. | reverse complement strand
ACGACAAGGGCAAGATCTACCGCGGCGTGCGCATGGTCAACTGGGACCCCGCCGCACAGACCGCCCTCTCGGACGAGGAGGTCGTCTTCAAGGAGTCGCACGGAAAGCTCTACTACCTGCGCTACCGCGTCGAAGGTTCCGACCGCGTCATCGTCGTCGCCACGACCCGCCCCGAGACCATCCTCGGCGATACGGCCCTCTGTGTCAACCCCGATGATCCGCGCTATCAGGATCTGCCCGCCGACGCCCGCGTCATCGTGCCGCTCGTCGGCCACTCGATCCCCGTCATCCGCGACACGTACGTCGACATCGAATTCGGTACGGGCGCCCTGAAGGTCACCCCGGCCCACGACGTCAACGACTACATGCTGGGCGAAAAATATGGCCTGGAGACCATCGATATCTTCAACGACGACGGCACGATCAACGACAAGGTCGGCATGTATGTCGGCATGGACCGTTTCGACGTGCGCCGTCAGATCGAGGGCGACCTGGCCGCCGCCGGACTGCTCGAGAAGGTCGAGGACTACACCAACAACGTCGGCTACTCGGAACGTACGGGCGTAGCCATCGAACCCAAACTTTCGATGCAGTGGTTCCTCTCGATGAAGGAGCTCGCCGAGCCCGCCACGAAAGCCGTTCTGGAGGACGAGATCCGCTTCGTTCCCGAGAAGTACAAGAACACCTACCGCTACTGGATGGAGAACATCAAGGACTGGTGCATCTCGCGGCAGTTGTGGTGGGGGCAGCGTATTCCGGCGTGGTATCTGCCCAAGGGCGGCTTCGTTGTCGCCCCGACGCCCGAAGAGGCCCTCGAAAAGGCCCGCGCAAAGGCAGGTGACCCGACGTTGCAGCTCTCGGATCTGCGGCAGGACGAGGATGTGCTCGATACGTGGTTCTCGTCGTGGCTCTGGCCCATCTCGGTCTTCGACGGGATCCGCAACCCCCACAACCCCGAAATCGAATACTACTACCCCACCAACGATCTGGTTACAGGCCCCGACATCATCTTCTTCTGGGTCGCCCGCATGATCATGGCCGGGTATGAGTACCGCCACGAAAAGCCCTTCGCCAACGTCTACTTCACGGGCATCGTCCGCGACAAGATCGGCCGCAAGATGTCCAAACAGCTCGGAAACTCGCCCGACCCGCTCGATCTGATCGCCCAGTACGGCGCCGACGGCGTCCGCATGGCCATGCTCATCAGTTCGTCGGCCGGCAACGACGTGATGTTCGACGAGGCGCTCTGCGAGCAGGGCCGCAACTTCGGCAACAAGATCTGGAACGCCTACCGCCTGGTCAACGGATGGTCGGTCGATCAGGCCGCCCCGCAAAGCGAGAACAACCGCCTGGCTGTCGCCTGGTTCCATGAAGCCCTCTCGCGCTCGCTCCGCCAAATCGACGAGGACTTCCGCTCGTACCGCATCTCGGAGGCCTTCAAGGAGGTCTACCGCCTCTTCTGGGACGACTTCAGCAGCCTCTATCTCGAGATGGTCAAGCCCGCCTTCGGACAGCCGATCGACGCCGTCACGCTCCAGGCCACGAAGGGATACTTCGATGCCCTGATGCGCCTGCTGCACCCCTTCATGCCCTTCGTCACCGAAGAGATCTGGCAGGTCCTCGCCCCGCGACGCGACGGCGAGTCAATCTGTGTGGCACAGATGCCCGAGGCCGGCCAGGTCGACGAGGCGATGCTCGCCCGTTTCGAACTGGTGAAGGAGATCGTCTCCGCGGTGCGCAACATCCGCAACCAGAAGAACCTCCCGCAGAAGGAGGCCCTGGCCCTGCACGTCATCGTCGACGAGAACTACCCCGCCGAATTCGCCCCCGTCATCCGGAAGATGGCCAACCTCTCCTCGATCGAGGCCGTCACGGAGAAGGATCCCGCAGCAGCAGCCTTCCTAGTCAAGACGACGCAGTATTTCGTACCGCTGGCCGGCAAGATCGACACCGCCGCCGAGATCAAGAAGCTCTCGGACGATCTGACCTACTACGAAGGCTTCCTCGCCTCGGTGATGAAGAAGCTCTCGAACGAGCGCTTCGTACAGTCGGCACCCGAGAAGGTTGTGGCCAACGAACGCGCCAAACAGGCCGACGCCGAGGCCAAGATCGCCGCACTCAAGGAGCAGCTCGCGGCTCTGAAATAACCGAGGGGGGGGGTAGAGAAGGCCGGAAGAATCCGAAAGTCCGAGAGGCCCCATAGGATCGGCAAGCCCGGAAAGGGACCCCAAGGCCCCCGGGAAGGTCGGCAAGTCTGGAATGAATCCGGAAGAGTTGGCGATTGGCTATCTCTGGAAGAGACCCGGAGAGGATCCGCAGGAGCGGCAAATCCCAAAAGGAGCCCGAAAATCCCGCCTCCCCCACGACAAACAAACCCGCACAACCCCCGCCCGTCACGTGGCGGGGGCTTGTTGCACACAGAAAAACAAACCGAAATCCGCAAACCCTCAGATGCCATCCATCACCATCTACACCGACGGTTCGGCCCTCGGGAATCCAGGACCCGGAGGCTACGGCGTCGTCCTTCTCTCGGGACCCCACCGCAAGGAGCTCTCCCAAGGCTTCCGCCTCAGGACCAACAACCGCATGGAACTTCCGGCCGTCTGCGTGGCCCTCGAAGCGCTCAAGTTCGAAGGTTCGGAGGTGGTCATCTACTCCGACTCGAAGTATGTCGTCGATGCCGTCACCAAGGGGTGGGTCTTCAACTGGGTGAAGAAGGGATTCGCCGGCAAGAAGAATCCCGATCTCTGGATGCGGTTCCTGCGCAGCTACAACCGGCACAAGGTCCGGTTCGTCTGGGTCAAGGGGCACGCCGACACCGTCGAAAACAACCGCTGCGACCTGCTGGCCGTGGCCGCAGCCAACAACCGCGAACAGTGGCTCGAAGATACGGGCTACATGCCGGAATGAGCCGCCCGGCGGCAAGTCGAGACCGCAAAACCCAAATGCCCCGACACGGCTGTCGTCGAATGTCCCGATTGGTCGGAAATGCCGATTTATCCGGATAATTGCCCGATTTCTCGGGCTTTTTTCGCTTTTCGGGCAATTATGCTTATATTTGCGGAAAATTGTTCCCCGACGCCCCCGTTCCGATCGTCCGGTTCGGTACTCCGACCAGTTCCGATCCGATAGGCGGCCCAAACGGGAATTGCGCAACCTACAAACCTTTCGGAATGCTCAAGACATACATGCGCTTGTTGGGCTTCGCTCGCCCGATCAAGAAATACGCGATCCCATACTTCTTCTACTCGCTCCTTTACGCGTTGTTCAACTCCTTGACGTTCATGCTGATCATCCCGATCCTGAACACCATGTTCGACGCAAGCTATTCGTTCGAGTATGTCGAAAAACTCCCGCCCCTGGAGTTCAATCAGGAGTATCTCACCACCCTCTTCAACTTCACCTATTCACACCTCTTTCAGGAGTACGACCGTCAGAACGTCCTGCTGCTGCTGGCCATCGTTGCCATCATCATCAGTTTCCTGAGCAACCTCTTCCGCTACCTCGGAGCCTGGACCATGGAGAACATGCGAACCCGCACGCTCCAGAAGATGCGAAACGAGATGTTCTCCCGCGTCATGGACATGAACGTCGGATACTTCTCCGACCAGCGCAAGGGCGACATCATCTCGAAGATCACCTCCGACGTCGGCGTCGTCCAGTTCTGCATCACCAACACCCTGCAGGTGTCGTTCCGTGAACCCTTCCTGATCATCGGATACATCGTCATGATGATCGCCATCTCGTGGGAACTGGCCGTCTTCTCGGTGCTCTTCCTGCCGGTGGTCGCCCTGCTCATCGGCAACATCGTCAAGAAGCTCCGCCATCCGGCCCGAACCAACCAGCAGCGCATGGGCGAAATGGTCGCCACGCTCGACGAATCCCTCTCCGGCATCAAGGTCATCAAGAGCTACAACGCCACCGATTACATCAAGCAGAAATATTACGACATCAGTGCCGATCTGGCACGTCTCACCCTCTCGATGGCCCGCCGTCAGCAGCTGGCCTCGCCGATGAGCGAATTCCTCGGAATCACGGCCGTCGGCGTGATCCTCGTCTTCGGAGGCGCGCTGGTCTCGTCGGGAGCCCTTGACCCCGGAGGATTCATCGCCTTCGTGGCCATCTTCTCGCAGATCACCCGCCCGGTAAGAACCTTCATCGACCAGTTCGCCAACATCAACCAGGGTATCGCCGCCGGAGAGCGCATCTTCTCGATCATCGACACGAAACCCGAAATCCAGGACAAACCCGATGCCCGGGAATTCACCGGTCTGAAAGACAAGATCGAATTCCGCAACGTCCACTTCTCCTACGACGGCTCGCGCGAGGTGATCGACGGTATCTCGTTCGAAATCCGACACGGACAGACCGTGGCGCTCGTCGGACCCTCGGGAGGTGGAAAATCAACCCTCAGCGAACTTCTGCCCCGCTTTTACGATCCCACCTCGGGAGATATCCTCCTCGACGGCGTGTCGCTGCGCGACTACTCGCAGGAGAGTATCCGTGCACACATGAGCGTCGTGGCTCAGGATACCGTCCTCTTCAACGACACCATCGAGAACAACATCGCCATGGGGCGCCGCAACGCCACCAGCGAAGAGGTCGTCGAAGCCGCCCGTGTGGCCAATGCCGACTGCTTCATCCGCGAATGCCCCGAAGGTTACGACACCAACATCGGGGATCGCGGCGTAAAACTATCCGGCGGTCAGCGACAGCGCCTCTCGATTGCCCGCGCCGTGCTGAAGAATCCCGACATCCTGATCCTCGACGAAGCCACCTCGGCCCTCGACACCGAAAGCGAAAAACTCGTCCAGGATGCCCTGAACAACCTGCTCGTGGGCCGTACCTCGGTAGTCATCGCACACCGTCTCTCGACGATCCACAATGCCGACAAGATCATTGTCATCGATCATGGGCGGATTGCCGAACAGGGTACTCATGCCGAACTCATGGAGCGGAACGGCATCTACGCCAAACTCATCGAGATGCAGTCGTTCGACTGAGCCGCCGAGCGTCGCGGAATGAGCCTCCGGGCCCGCTCCTTCACCGCGGAGCGGCCCGGATTTTCATTTTCCAGGCCTTTCACGGCCTCTTGCCCCGGGGAATCGGCGCAAGATTGCAACGTTTTCCAATCTTTTTACTATCTTTGCCAACTGTCAGAAACAGATACGAAATTTTTTGCTTACCGATATGAAGTTCAAGGAGTATAAAGGCCTCGACCTGGCCGCTACCGCCACCGACGTGCTCGGAGAGTGGGATGCCCACGACACGTTCCACAAAAGCATCGAAACCCGTGAGGGTCACCCGACGTTCGTCTTCTACGAAGGTCCCCCCTCGGCAAACGGCATGCCCGGCATCCACCACGTCATGGCCCGCACCATCAAGGACGTATTCTGCCGTTACAAAACGCAGCAGGGCTATCTCGTCCACCGAAAGGCCGGCTGGGACACCCACGGCCTGCCCGTCGAACTGGGCGTCGAGAAGAAACTCGGGATCACCAAGGAGGATATCGGCAAGAAGATCTCCATCGAAGAGTACAACCGCACCTGCCGCGAAGCCGTCATGGAGTTTACCGGCGTCTGGGAGAGCCTCACGCGCAAGATGGGATACTGGGTCAACATGGACGATCCCTACATCACCTACGACAACAAATATATCGAATCGCTGTGGTGGCTGCTCAAGCAGCTCTACGATAAAGGGCTCCTTTACAAGGGATACACCATCCAGCCCTACTCCCCGGCCGCAGGAACCGGGCTCTCGACCCACGAACTGAATCAGCCCGGCTGTTACCGGGACGTCAAGGACACGACGGTCGTGGCACAGTTCCGCATCCGCAACCCCAAACCCGAAATGGAGGGGTGGGGAACCCCCGTCTTCCTGGCCTGGACCACGACGCCCTGGACCCTGCCTTCGAACACGGCGCTCTGCGTCGGCCCGAAGATCGACTACGTTGCCGTGCGAAGCTATAACCCCTATACGGGCGAAAAGATGACCGCCGTGGTTGCCAAGGCCCTTCTGAACGCCCACTTCAACAAGAAGGCCGAAGGGCTGGCGCTCGAAGACTACAAGCCCGGCGACAAACTGATCCCCTACCAGGTGGTCGGAGAGTGGAAGGGTCCCGAACTCGTCGGCATGCAGTATGAACAGCTGCTGCCCTGGGTAAAGCCCGTCGAGGTGGATGACGACGGAAACTGGAAGGTGGCTGCGGAAAAGGCATTCCGCGTCATTGCCGGAGACTACGTAACAACCGAGGACGGTACCGGTATCGTACACATCGCCCCGACGTTCGGTGCCGACGACGCCTTTGTCGCCCGTGCGGCCGGAATTCCCTCGCTCTTCATGATCAACAAGAAGGGTGAAACCCGCCCGATGGTCGATCTGACGGGTAAATTCTATCTGCTCGACGAACTGGACGAACGGTTCGTCCGCGAATGCGTCGACGTGGCAACCTACAAGGAGTACGAGGGTCGTTGGGTCAAGAATGCCTACGATCCGCAGTTCACCGTTGACGGCAAGTACGACGAAAAGGCCGCACAGGCGGCCGAGTCGCTCGATATCTACATCTGTATGAAGATGAAGGCCGCCGGACAGGCCTTCAAGATCGAAAAACACGTCCACAACTATCCTCACTGCTGGCGTACGGACAAACCCGTGCTCTACTACCCGCTCGACTCGTGGTTCATCCGTTCGACGGCCTGCAAGGAGCGCATGATTGAATTGAACCGCACGATCCGCTGGAAACCCGAATCGACCGGTACGGGACGCTTCGGAAAGTGGCTCGAAAACCTCAACGACTGGAATCTCTCGCGTTCCCGGTTCTGGGGCACGCCGCTCCCGATCTGGGCCACGGAAGATCGTTCGGAGTTGAAGTGTATCGGTTCGATCGAGGAGTTGATGGCCGAGATCGAGAAATCGATCGCCGCCGGCGTGATGAAAGAAAATCCCTACAAGAATTTCAAGGTCGGCGACATGTCGAAGGAGAACTACTCGACCAAAAATATCGACCTGCACCGTCCCTATGTCGATTCTATTGTTCTCGTCTCCTCGAAGGGCGAGCCGATGCGTCGTGAACCCGACCTGATCGACGTCTGGTTCGATTCGGGCGCCATGCCCTATGCCCAGGTGCACTACCCCTTCGAAAACAAGGAGAATTTCAAGAACGTATACCCGGCCGACTTCATCGCCGAAGGCGTCGACCAGACCCGCGGCTGGTTCTTCACGCTGCACGCTATTGCCTCGATGCTCTTCGATTCGGTGGCCTTCAAGAACATCATCTCGAACGGTCTGGTGCTCGACAAGAACGGCAACAAGATGTCCAAGCGTCTGGGCAATGCCGTCGATCCGTTAGAGGTGCTCGACACCTACGGACCCGATGCCACCCGCTGGTACATGATCTCCAACTCGCAGCCCTGGGACAATCTGAAGTTCGACCGCGACGGTGTCGACGAGGTGCGCCGCAAGTTCTTCGGCACGCTCTACAACACCTACTCGTTCTTCGCCCTCTACGCCAACATCGACGGATTCACGGGCAAGGAGCCCGAGGTTCCGATGGAGAAGCGCCCCGAAATCGACCGATGGATCATCTCTCTGTTGAATACCCTGGTCCGGGATGTGACCGACTGTCTGGAAAATTACGACCCGACGCCCGCGGCACGTGCCATCCAGGAGTTCGTCGGCGAAAACCTCTCCAACTGGTATGTGCGACTCAACCGCAAACGCTTCTGGGGCGGCGGTATGACCGAGGACAAACTCGCCGCCTACCAGACGCTCTACACCTGTCTGGAGACCGTAGCAATGCTTGCTGCACCCTTTGCCCCGTTCATCACGGACCGGATCTTCTGCGATCTGAACGCCGTGAGCGGCCGCCACACCGAGGAGTCGGTGCACCTGTCGACCTTCCCCAAGGCTGACGAAAAGCTCATCGACCGCCGGCTCGAGGAGATGATGGATCTCGCACAGCGCGTCTCGTCGATGGTCCTGGCCCTGCGCCGCAAGGTCTCGATCAAGGTACGACAGCCGCTGATGAAGATCCTCATTCCGGTACTCGATCCGGCCATGGCCGAGCACATCGCCGCCGTGAAGAACCTCATTATGAGCGAGGTCAACGTCAAGGAGATCGAACTCATCGAGAAGACCACCGGCATCATCACCAAGCGTATCAAGCCCAATTTCAAAACGCTCGGACCCCGCTACGGCAAGCAGATGAAGCAGATTGCGGCTCTTGTGGCGGGATTCTCCCAGGAGCAGATCGCAGCCATCGAGGCCGCACCCGAAACGACGCTGGAGGTCGGAGGCGAGAAGATCACGGTCACGCCCGCCGACTTCGAGATCACCTCGGAGGATATGCCCGGATGGCTCGTCGCTTCGGAGGGAAAACTCACCGTTGCCCTTGACATCACGATCACGGACGAGCTCCGTGCCGAAGGTGTGGCACGCGAGTTGATCAATCGCATCCAGAACATCCGCAAGGACTCCGGCTTCGAAGTCACCGACAAGATCCGGGTACAGATCGAGCAGAAGGACCTTGTGGCCGAGGCTATCGCCCGCTATGCCGATTACATTGCCTCGCAGACGCTGGCCGTCGAGGTACGCACGGTGGCCCAGCCGCAGGGAGAGGTGGTCGTTGATTCCGATCTGGAGGATCAGCCTTTGAAGATTGCGGTATCCAGGGTGTGAGGCTCTCATCTGTTTCCGGGAAAATTTGGTTATATCGGAAATATTGTTTAATTTTACATAAAACCAAATAGAGAGGACTGATTATGGCAGACGAAAGAACCCGATACAGCGATGCCGAACTCGAGGAGTTCAAGCAGCTTATTCTGAAAAAGCTTGAGAACGCGCGTGCGGATTACGAGCTGCTGCGCGCCACGATCACCCACACGGCCGACAACGACACCGAAGATACGTCGCCGACCTTCAAGGTGCTGGAGGAAGGCGCTACAACCCTCTCCAAGGAAGAGAGCGGCCGGCTGGCGGCTCACCAGATGAAGTTCATCCGGAATCTCGAAATGGCGCTCGTTCGCATCGAGAACAAAACCTACGGAATCTGCAAGACTACCGGCAAACTGATTCCCAAGGAGCGGTTGATGAAGGTTCCGCACGCCACCGAGTGCATCGAAGCCAAAGAGCGCCGCAAATAACCGGCGGGGGGGGGCGAGAGAGACCGAGAGAACCGAGAGAGGAGAAAAGAGAAAGAGGAGAAGGGAGAGAGAAGAGAGTGGAAGGGAGAAGAATGGAAGAAGAGGAGAAAAAAATGTCCCCGCAATTTTGAAAGTCTTTTTCTGTATGTATACGAAAGGTTCACCCTAAAGGTGAACCTTTTTTTGCATGCGGCAGACCCCGGACGTGAGGTTTGGAATACGTTTTACGGGATTTTTACGTTATCTTTGACACATGTTCAGCGGGGTACGCATATTCATATTGCTGTTGTTGATAATCGCAGGTTCTGAAGGGGTGGCTTCTGCACGGTCCGCGGCACCGGTCGCCGGACCCGGCCTGCATACCCCCGAACGATTCACCCCCGACAGTGCCCGAATTCGAAATCCCAAGGCCCGGGCCCGCAACAATCGACTCTACGACAGCATCGAATCGAAAACAAGCCGCCGGGCTGTTCCGCGAATGCTCTATAAAATGTTGTTCGTAAAGCCCCGGCTCGACACCACGGCAAGCGGTCAGGTCCTCGACGAAACCCGGCAATTGATGCCATATGCCGGAAAGACCATCGCAAATATCGAAATCCAACGGCAGAAAGTCTTCGACAACGATGACAACTGGCTCGAACGCCTCGCAAACAAAACCCACCGTATTACCCGGGAACGTGTCATCCGCCGCGACCTGCTCTTCAAACCCGGTGAAGAGCTCGATCCGCAACTCATCGTTCGAACCAAACAATTGATCCGTTCACGAAGCTACATCGCCGATATCGATATCGACATACAAACCGATTCGCTGGACTCCACGTGCGTGAATCTCTTCATCCGGACCCGGGACTCCTGGACCATCTCCGCCGATGGAGCCCTGCACTCCGAAGGGCGTACGATGGTCGCCCTTTCCGACGCCAACATCCTCGGATCCGGGAACAGCCTCAAATTCATCACCAACTTCAACCGCAAGGACTTTTCATATGGTGGCAACATGGTCGAATACGAGATTCCCAACGTGCTGGGAACCTTCTATACGGCCGAATTCAATGCCGGGCGCAACTTTTACAGTTCGACGCTCGATCTTGGAATCCGCAAGGAGTTCATCCGACCCACGGACTATGAAATAGGTCTTACCTACAACGACATCAAGGACAAACGATACATGATCGAGCAGGACACCTCGCTGCTCGTCAAGGAGCGCAATCTCGATGCCTGGGGTGGATATTCCCGTTTCCTGCGGGGGATCAACTCAAGCATCTATCTCACGGGGCGCTACAATTACAGTCGGGTCAGCCGCCGTCCCGAAGTCGGGCCCCGGTACAATCCGGCGCTGCATGATCAGGATGCCCTGCTCGTGGGACTCGGACTCTACCGCGAGAAGTTCTACTCCGCCAATATGATATACGGATTCGGCCGCAGGGAGTACCTCGCGACCGGATACAAGGCCGAAGCCATATCCGGATACACCTGGGGAGAGTTCAGCGATGCCGCCTATCTGGGACTGAGTTATGAAGCCGGAGGTTTCTGCCCCGTAGGATACATCATGGGTGGAGCCACGCTCGGAAGCTACATCGATCCCGACAACGGCATGTGGCAGCGAAGCGCCGTTGATGTCGATCTGAGATGGTTCTCGAATCTCTTTCTCGTGCGACGCAGCAGAATCCGACAGTTCCTCTCTTTCAACTACACCCAGGGCTGGAACCGTTGGCAAGGCAGCGACGAAAGCATCCGTTTCACACATACCAACGGACTCCAGGCGCTCAGTGAATACGTCATCGGGACCAACCGCATGATCCTCAACACCGAGACCGTGCTCTTCTCACCCTACCAGCCTTTGGGATTCCGCATCGCCTTTTTCGGATTTGCGGATTTCGGGCTCATAGGCTATTCGCCCAATATCTTCAAGAACGAATTCTACACCTCTTTCGGGGTCGGAGTCCGGCTGCGTAACGAACGGCTGGTCTTCAACACCGTGCAGATCCGACTCGGCATCGCCTTCGGAAAGAACGGACTCGTCAACAGCGAATATTTCCGCCTCTCGAACTCCACCAGCGTCGAACAATACCGCTATCGCCCGACAAGACCCGAGATCGTCGATTTTGAATAAACCCTCACGATTCTCCGGAAAGCCGCTGTCGGAGAAAGAGCGGTTCGGCAAAAGACCCTGAAAAAACCGGGAAATGGATTGCTCCACTCCCCGGTTTCTCAAACTCCGAAGCTCACCCCGGAGATCTCATCGACGCGTCCGGACCCGCAGCAGTCCCGGCTTGTCGGAGGCCTCGGCATCGTAAGAGACCTCAATCTGTCGGATCTTGCCCGGTTCGATCCGTTTCAGATCCGACATCGTGGCGCTTTTGCCATCGATCTCGATCCGGTAATCCGCTTCGTCGATCTCCGAAAAGTCGGCCACCACACGACCTTTGGCCACCGTGACCGAACCTTTGTCGTTGGAGCGGCTTTTCGACATCACCTCCGGACCCGTCACGATCATCCCGCCCTTTCCTCCGACAACCGTATTGCAGGTCGCAGAGGTTCCGGCGTGCTCCTCCGAATCCGGATTCCCGGTCTCAAGCAGCGAGATCCCCACATAATTCGATCCGAGCTCCTTGCGAAACGTTACCCGGTCAGAGGTACTATATCCCCCCGCACGCTCAAGCAACTGCGGATCAAGCGTCACCGAATCCCCCTCGACGTTCAGTTCAACAATCGTATGCGCCCGATTCTCCGGCTGGAATGAGCCCGTCGGAATCGAGGTTCGCGTAACAACGCCCCTGGAGGCGACCACGGCTTGTGCATGAGACTCCGCGGCAGCTCCTGCGGTCGGAGCCGAAGCCCCGGATGTCGTTGTTTCGCCGGGCTTTTTCATCGTGACAAGGATCACACCGTTTTTGCCTTGCGGTCCGTAGGAGGCCTGCGCCATCGAATCCTTCAGCACGGTGATCGAAGCAATCCGATCCACCTGGAGCGTATCAAACGACAACACCTGTTGACCATCCACCAGCATCAACGGCAGTTCCGAAGGTTCCAAATCGGAAAATTTCTGCCCGACGAGGGTGATTTTTCTGTTTTCTTTGGTAACTTTGTCCTCCGGGGCTACATAACGGGTTTGGGCAAAGGCTCCCACGGCCAGCCCCACAAGCGGCAGAAGAAGCAGCGCACGCGCTTCGATCCACCGTGACGATTTTGTTCGCAACATCATGGTAATACGGTTTTTAAGTTTACTGTGATTGAAGCTGTTGGCGACTGAGCACCACCTCCCGCCAACAGCCTTTTTTATAAGCAGCAACTGATAATTCCGGGCGTCGACTCCGCTTGCAAGCACCGCTTCGTCCGCCTCATATTCATGAATGGCCCGCAACTCCCGGCGCAACAGCCACATCGCTGGATTGAACCATTGCAGACATCCGGCCAGATCGGTCACCAGAAGATCCAGCGAATGGTAATAACGGACATGGGCCTTTTCGTGGGCCAGAATCGCCGGGCCGTTTTCCGCCAGGTCACAAGCCGAGATCACGACATAACGACCCCAACTGAACGGTGGAACGGTCCCGGGCAGAGATACGAGAACCGTCCCGTCCTCCAGCGTTTCGTGTCGGCCCCGGTGAATCAACCGCAGCACCCTCCACAGCGAGACAAGGCTCCGCAACAGGGTGACCACCAGCCCGGCCAGAAAAAGTCCGCCCAGAAGATCCCGCCACGAAAACGAGGCCTCCGGAGAGGCCTCCGGAGAGGTCTCGGACAGCACCGGAAGGAGACGCTCCACTCCGGCGGGCAGTTCCCGTTCGATCGTAATCACGCACAACGGCAACAAGAACGAAACCGCCATCGCCCCCAATACCAGAAGACGGTTGAAACGATGGAAGGTTTCGCGGCTCAACGCCAGTTTGAAGAAGAGGTAAAATACCGCCAGACACGCCCCGACCTTCAGGCTGTAGATCATCCACTCGTACAACATGGTCATTTCGGATTTTGATGTTCGATACGATCGATCAGTCCCCGCAACTCCTCCACCGAGATCTTCTCCTCCTCGACCAGTGCCGAAACGGCTCCCAGATACGAATTCTCGAAGTAGCGGTCGATGACATGGCCCAACGTACGACGCGAGAACTCCTCCTCGCTCACCTGCGGATAGTATTGATAACTGTTGCCGAAGGTTTTATGTCCCACGTAGCCTTTGGCCTCCAGGCTCCGCACCATCGTTGACAAGGTATTGAAATGGGGTTTGGGGGCGGGGGCCAACTCCACCAGTTCCCGCACGAACAAGGGTCCGTGCTCCCAGAAGCAACGCATCAGATCCTCTTCCCGTCGTGTCAGTCTTTCCATCGTCGCACGTTTTTTCGGTTTATCATTCGTACGGGTCTCTCCCGTCCTCGCCACAAAGATAACTAAAAAAAATTCACATACAACTATATTTTATAGTTATATAACTAAAAAAAATAGTTTCCATCCGTTTTCTTCCGGATTCCACAGATAATCGCTATCTTTGGAGGATGATACTTCTTGCAGACAGCGGCTCGACCCAATGCACCTGGATCGCTGACGACGGCACCCGAACGTACAAAATGCATACGCGGGGGATCAACGCCGTCCAACACTCGAATGAACAGATCCGTGAGGTGCTGGCGGAACTTCCCGACCCGGGAGAGGTGCAGGCCGTCCGATTCTACGGTGCGGGCTGCGGAAACACGTTCCCGGAGGCTTCGCGGCGACTCCGCGACGAACTTGTCCGCCGGTTCCAGACCGAGGATATCGCCCTCGAATCGGATCTGGTGGCTGCGGCCCGGGCCCTCTGGAGAGACGGTGAGGGAATCGCCTGTATCCTCGGAACCGGTTCAAACTCCTGTCTGTGCCGCAACGGCGCGGTTATCCGTCATGTTCCGCCCCTGGGTTACATCCTGGGCGACGAAGGCAGCGGTGCGGCATTGGGTCGCGCCCTGCTCAACGGAATCTTCAAGGGACATATTCCCCTCCGGGAGGAGTTTCTTGCCGAGAGCGGCCTGACCTACGAGGAGATCATCCGCCGCGTCTACCGCGAACCCTTCGCCAACCGCTTTCTCGCATCGCTGGCCCCCTTCATCCGGGCGCACACGGCGTGCCGCGAAATCCGGGAGATGCTGCTTGATGCCTTTCGGGAGTTCGCCCGCCGGAATCTGAGCCGCTATCCCCGGGGTGTGACCGTCGCCTGCGTCGGAGGCATCGCCGCCCACTTCGAAGAGACACTGCGGGAGGCTCTCACGGCCGAAGGCTACCGCGTTGGAACCATTGTAGAATCACCCGCCGAGGGTCTCATCCTCTATCACCATGGAGAAGCGAATTACCGAACAAAGCTCGGAATACGATAACCTGCCGGCAATGTCCACGCACGAGCTGCTCGTCGGGATCAACCGGGAGGATGCCCACGTCCACGAAGCCGTGCGCAAGACCATTCCGGTCATGGAACAACTTGTCGAGCGAATCGTCGAACGGATGAAGCGCGGCGGACGGCTCTTCTACATCGGTGCCGGGACCAGCGGCCGTCTCGGTGTGACCGATGCCTCGGAGCTGCCCCCGACCTTCGGCATTCCGTTCGACCGGGTGATCGGGCTGATTGCCGGTGGCGACGGCGCCCTGCGTCGTGCCGTGGAGCACGCCGAGGATGATCCCGAAGGCGCCTGGCGCGACATGGCACCCTACCACCCCACAGCTGACGACACACTCGTCGGGATCGCCGCCTCGGGAACAACGCCCTATGTCATCGGAGGTCTGCACGAAGCACGACGTCACGGGCTGCTGACTGCCGCCGTGGTCTGCAACCCCGGCTCACCCGTCGCCGCCGAAGCCGAATATGCCCTCGAAGCGATCGTAGGTCCGGAATTCGTGACCGGTTCGACCCGCATGAAAGCCGGAACGGCACAGAAAATGATGCTCAACATGCTGTCGACCACGGTGATGATCCGATTGGGACGCGTCGAGGGGAATCGAATGGTCCACATGCAGCTCACCAACAACAAACTGATCGCCCGCGGAACCCGCATGGTCGCCCAAAGCACCGGACTCTCCGAATCCGCCGCTCGCGAAGCCCTGCTCCGCTGGGGATCCGTGAAGCGGGCAATCGAACAGATCAAGAAATAATTTCGAGAAAATGGCCAGATTCTTTTCCGATCGTGAAATCCGCGCCGTGGCGGTCTTTCTGCCGCTGGCCGCCCTGTTGATCCTTGCGCTTCTGCTGATGCGGCCGAAGGCCGATCCGGAGGCGGCACGTCAGGCGGAACGGGCCTTCGAAGAGACAAAGGCCCGCGACAGTATCGTTATGCGGCCCTTCGACCCCAATACCGCCACCTTCGATGAACTCCGGGCTCTCGGACTCTCGAAATACCAGGCCGTCAGTCTGCTGAAATACCGCTCGGCCGGAAAGATCTTCCGCATACCCGAAGAGCTGACGCTCTGCTATGCCATCGACGATTCGCTCTACCGACGGCTCGAACCCTGGATCCGTATCGGACGCAAATATGCCATTGCACCCCAGGAGTTCCGCAGCGGGCGCATTCTTCCCGATCCGCTGCCTCCCGTCCGGTTCCGCATCGACACCGTATCGGCCCGCTACCTGCGAGCCATCGGCGCCCTGTCAAAACGCCAGGCCGAATCGTTTATCCACTGGCGGGATCTGCATGGCATCCGCGACATGGAGGAGCTGCGCGAGTGCTACGTCATCAGCGATTCGGTCGCCGCGGCTCTGGAGCCTTACGTCATCTTCCCCGAGCGGAAGGCACCGCCGATCGAGCAACCCGTCGAGATCAATTCGGCCGATTCGGCCACCCTGCGCTCCGTCGTCGGGATCGGGCCCAAGACCGTCACAACCATTCTGCACTACCGCGAACGCCTCGGCGGATTCGCCCGCGTCGAGCAACTCGCAGAGGTTCCGGGAGTCACGGAGAGCAACTACGAAAAAATTTTGAAACAAATTTACTGCGACAGTTGCAAAATTCGGAAAATTGATATTAACTTTGCAAGCCCGAAAACGTTGGGACGCCATCCCTACATCGCGCCGCAAACGTTGAGGCGATTACTCAAACAAAGACAGTTGAAAGGAGGTTGGAGCACCGCTGAAGAGATGATCGATCAAAAGATATTGACCCGGGAGGAGGCAGCACGTCTGGCTCCCTATCTGCAATTCGGGTCACACAGCGGAACAACCGACGAGTAGACACTCCCTTCGGGAACGGCGCATCGAGGATGCGACACCCGCAGACCCCTTCAAACCACGGAACGGCAACGGCCGAACTGAAAACGATTACAACAACAAAAAAACAGAGAATATTATGATCATCATGCCGGTAAAAGAGGGCGAGAACATCGAACGCGCCCTGAAGAAGTTCAAACGTAAATACGAGCGTACGGGTGTCCTGAAGGAGCTCCGTCGTCGCCAATACTTCACCAAGCCTTCGGTGGCAAAGCGTGAGGCGATGCAACACGCCATTTACGTCGAGCACATGTACCGCGACGAGGATTAAGCACTCGGCAACGAGACAGAGGGGGGGGGTGAAGATACCGCCCCCTTTTTGTTTTGGGAAGGGGCCACACTTTGCGAAGGAGCAGCATAGAGAACAGGGAGGGTTTGACCCTCCCTGTTTTCGTGTGAAATACAAAGTTCCGACCGACCGGTCCGGATACACGACCGCACAGAGGCAAAAAAATCGGGTCCGGTTTGTTAACCGGACCCGATTTCGATTTCTCCGCGTTCTCCGCAGCAAAACTACCGGATGAAGAGCAGTTCGCGGTACTTCGGAAGCGGCCAGATCTGATCGTCGACGATCTCCTCCAGCTTATCGATGTGGCGGCGGATCTGATCGAAGTAGACCGCAACCGTATCATGATAGGCAATGGCCTTCTCACGCTGATCCTCGATCTTGTTGGCGACCTTCCGCGCATCGATCATCTCTGCCGTCAGCCGCTGGATCTCCGCCGTATGATCCTGGATCTTCTTGATCAGCCGGATATCCGGTTCGGCATTCAGTCCCGGAATCTGCGACATCTTGTAGACCTTGTCCAGCAACTCGGCCTCGTACTTCGAAGCGATCGGCACGATATGATTCATCGCCAGATCGCCCAATACACGACCTTCGATCTGGATCTTCTTCGTGTAGGTCTCCCACTTCACCTCGGTGCGGGCCTCCAGCTCGACCTTCGAGAAGACACCCATGTCGGCAAACATCTTCAGACTTTCGGAATCCAGATAGCGGTCGAAAATCAACGGCGTCGAGGTCTCGCAATCCAGTCCGCGACGGGCTGCCTCCTCCTTCCACTCGTCCGAATAGCCGTTGCCGTCGAAGCGGATCGCCTTGCAGGCCTTGATCATCTCCTTCAGCACTTCGTAGATGGCCTTTTCCTTCTTCATGCCGCCCTCGATCTTGGCATCGACCTTCTTCTTGAACTCCGTCAGTTCGCTGGCTACCGCCGTATTGAGGACGATCATCGCCTCGGCACAGTTGTCCGACGAACCTACGGCCCGGAACTCGAAGCGGTTACCCGTGAAGGCAAACGGCGAGGTACGGTTCCGGTCGGTATTGTCGATCAGCAGCGTCGGAATGTGCGAAATGCCGCTCATCTTGAAGACATTCTTCGCATCGAAACGGATGGCGTCGTCGCTCTTCGAAGCCTCCAGCTTGTCCAGCACGGCCGAAACCTGCGTCCCGAGGAAGGTCGAGATGATGGCCGGGGGTGCCTCGTTGGCGCCCAGACGGTGAGCGTTCGTGGCGCTCATGATCGATGCCTTCAGCAGGCCGTTATGCTTGTATACGGCCGAGATGGCATTCACCAGGAAGGTGATGAACTGCAGATTCTCACTGGCCGTCTTGCCCGGACCCAGCAGGTTGACGCCCGTATCGGTACCGAGCGACCAGTTGTTGTGCTTGCCCGAGCCGTTGATCCCCTTGAAGGGCTTCTCGTGCAGCAGCACACGGAACTGGTGACGGCGGGCAATCTTGTCCATAATGGTCATCAGCAACTGGTTGTGGTCGTTGGCCAGGTTAACCTCCTCATAGACCGGAGCCAGCTCGAACTGATTGGGTGCCACCTCGTTGTGACGCGTCTTGACCGGAATGCCCAACTTCAGGCACTCATACTCGAGATCCTTCATGAAGGCCATCACCCGAGCCGGAATCGCTCCGAAATAGTGGTCTTCAAGCTGCTGGTTCTTGGCCGATTCATGGCCCATCAGCGTACGGCCCGTCAGTACCAGGTCGGGACGTACGGCCCACAGGCTCTCATCGACGAGGAAATACTCCTGCTCCCAGCCCAGATAGGAAAAGACCTTCTCGACATTCTTGTCGAAATAGTGGCAGACCTCCGTAGCGGCCGTTCCAACGGCTGTCAGCGAACGCAACAGAGGCACCTTGTAATCGAGCGCCTCGCCCGTATAGGCGATGAAGACGGTCGGGATACAGAGCGTCGTGTCGACGATGAAGGCCGGCGATGTGGGATCCCAGGCCGAATAACCGCGCGCCTCAAAGGTATTGCGGATACCGCCGTTGGGGAACGACGAGGCATCGGGTTCCTGCTGCACGAGCAGCTTGCCGGTGAACTCCTCCAGCACACCTCCGTTGCCGTCGGGCTCGGCGAAAGCGTCGTGCTTCTCGGCCGTACCGCCCGTCAGCGGCTGGAACCAGTGCGTATAGTGGTCGGCGCCGTGCTCAAGGGCCCACTGCCGCATACCGGCGGCAATGCTGTCGGCAACCTCCCGCGTCAGCGGCGTACGGTTCTCCATCGTATCAAGCAGCGCGGCGTAGGTCCGCTTGTCGAGATACTTGCGCATGGCGGCACGTCCGAAGACCTTCTCGCCGAAGTAGTCCGAGGGACGACCCTCCGGGGCCTTCACCTCAACGGCGGTATGGTTAATCGCCGCATCGACCATTTTGAATCTGAGCAATGATGACATATACCTCTATCTGTTTGGTGATTGAAATAGCTTCAAAAAAACCGGGCGGGGAAAGATCCAATAATTGCAAACTAAAACCTAACCTGAATTTTGTTCCGAACCACTGCCTCCCGGCAGAAATCATCAACCTAACTAACCCGGGATCTCTCCCCGACCCGGTACATCGGTTCTTCTGGTTGCAAATGTAAAAATAATTCCAATACGTTGTTTTCATAAAAATGCTTTTTCTCGGAAAAAGTGCATTTTTTTCGATCATTTTCCGGAAAAAGACCCATTTTTTCCGAGAAATCCCGATTTTTTGAGGCCGTTTTCCGGAAAATGACCTCAAAAAATCGCCAAAATCCCTAAAAATACATTTTTTGGTTTTCTCCCATTTTTAAGGCTATTTCAACCAGAATTCAACTAAATAGCCGCACAAAACCCAAAAGCCAAGCCGAAAATCACCTCTGGAATTATCGACTTGCGGAGCTGTTTTTTAGGAAGAGAAACGATGTGATGTTATTTTGTTAACAATTTCTTGTTACAATTCACCAATTATTTCGTACCTTTACGTGCAATTTTGAAACTGAGAACAGAAACACTCATACTAATCTCTAAACAGTTATGGCAAATACCAATCGTGAAAAGCTGTTCACCGAATTCCCTCCGGTCCCGACCGAAGTCTGGGAAGCGGCGATCGCAGCCGACCTGAAAGGTGCCGATTACGAGCGTAAACTGGTATGGCGTACGGGTGAGGGCTTCAACGTCCGCCCCTACTACCGTGCCGAAAACCTCGAAGGCATCCGGTTCCTGGGCTCGCAGGCAGGCGAGTTCCCTTACGTAAGAGGTACGCGCGCGCACAACCGCTGGCGTGTACACCAGACCATCGAGGTCAAATGCCCCAAGGAGGCCAATGCCGAAGCGCTCAAACTCCTCAATTCGGGTGTCGACTCGCTGGGCTTCGCTATCGCCAAGGAGGATTTCTCGGCCGCTGACCTCGATCAGCTGCTCGCCGAAATCCACATCCCGGCTATCGAGATCACCTTCTGCGGCATGCATACCGGACGCGTTGCCGAACTGGTGATCGACAAACTCGAAAAGGAGGGTGTCGCCGCCGAGGCCAACGTCGCCTTCTGCATCGACCCCATCGTCAAGGGACTCTCCCAGAAGGGTGACTTCTGCTCGCCCAACGGCGAAAAGTGCTTCGCCAAAATCAAGTCGCTCATCGAGCGCACCCGTGAATACAAACACATCCGCATCGTCACCGTCTCGGCCGGCATCTTTGCCAACTCCGGCTCGACGATCGTCGAGGAGCTCGCCTTCGCCCTCTCGGCCGGCAACGACTACCTGGCCCGTCTGACCGACGCCGGCGTGGATGCCGACACCGCAGCCCGCAAGCTCCGCTTCTCGTTCGCCGTTACGTCGAACTACTTCATGGAGATCGCCAAGTTCCGCGCCGCCCGCATGCTCTGGGCCAATATCGTCAAGGGCTACAACCCCGCCAAGGAGTGTGCCGGCAAGATGATGATCCACGCCCGCACGGCCGACTGGAACCAGACGGTTTACGATCCCTATGTCAACATGCTCCGCGGTACGACCGAGGCCATGTCCGCCGCCATCGCCGGCGTTCACTCGCTCGAGGTTACGCCGTTCGACGCTTCGTTCGAGGATCCGACCGAATTCTCGAAGCGCATCGCCCGCAACGTCGAACTGCTGCTCAAGCACGAGGCTCACTTCGACCAGGTCGTTGACCCGGCCGGCGGTTCGTACTACGTCGAGAACCTCACCCAGTCGATCGCCAACGAGGCCTGGAAGCTCTTCCTCGAACTCGAGGAGAAGGGCGGCTACACCGAAGCCTACAAGTCCGGATACATCAAGGAGCGCATCGAGGCCTCGGCCGCAGCCAAGGACAAGGCCATCGCTACGCGCCGCCAGATCCTGCTGGGCGCCAACCAGTACCCCAACTTCACGGAGGTCGCCGGCAAGGAGATCACCCAGGAGGCCGTTACGCGCCATATGGCCGAAGGCAATACGCTGGCTCCCTACCGCGGCGCCATGGCTTTCGAGGCCATGCGTCTGCACGTCGACCGCTCGGGCAAGCAGCCCAAGGCCTTCATGCTCACCTGCGGCAGCCTGGCCATGGCACGCGCCCGCGCCCAGTTCTCGTGCAACTTCTTCGGTTGCGCCGGTATCCGCGTCATTGACAACACCTTCTTCAAATCGGTGGAGGAGGGCGTCAAGGCCGCTCTCGAGTCGAAAGCCGAGATCGTCGTGGTCTGCGCTTCGGACGACGACTACGCAGAGGTGGCTCCGAAAGTCAAGGAGCTGCTCGGCGGCAAGGCAATCCTCGTGGTTGCCGGTGCTCCGGCCTGCATGCCCGAACTCGAGGCCCAAGGCATCACGAACTTCATCAACGTGAAGTCCAATGTCCTCGAAACGCTGAAGTTTTACCTTAAAGAGATGGGAATCTAACGATGAGAGCTAAATTTTCAGAACTCAAATACGAAGGCGACCAGCAGAAGAGCTGCTGCGCCTCGAAAGGCTGCGGTCAGGAAGAACCGTGGCTCACGGCCGAGCGTATTCCCGTCAAGGGAACCTATACGGCCGAAGACCTCGAAGGCATGGAGCACCTGAACTATGCGGCAGGTATCGCCCCCTTCCTGCGCGGTCCCTATTCGACGATGTACGTGATGCGTCCGTGGACGATCCGCCAGTATGCCGGCTTCTCGACCGCCGAGGAGTCCAACGCCTTCTACCGCCGCAACCTCGCCGCCGGTCAGAAGGGTCTGTCGGTGGCCTTCGACCTGGCTACGCACCGCGGCTATGACGCCGATCACCCGCGCGTGGTGGGCGACGTCGGCAAGGCAGGTGTCTCGATCTGCTCCGTCGAGGACATGAAGGTCCTTTTCAACGGCATTCCGCTGGACAAGATGTCCGTATCGATGACCATGAACGGCGCCGTGCTGCCCATTCTGGCCTTCTACATCGTCACGGGTCTCGAGCAGGGCTGCACGCTGGATCAGCTCTCGGGTACGATCCAGAACGATATCCTCAAGGAGTTCATGGTGCGTAACACCTATATCTATCCCCCCGAGTTCTCGATGCGGATCATCGCCGACATCTTCGAATACACCTCGAAGAACATGCCGAAATTCAACTCGATCTCGATCTCGGGATACCACATGCAGGAGGCCGGTGCCACGGCCGATATCGAGCTGGCCTACACGCTGGCCGACGGTCTGGAGTACATCCGCGCCGGTATCAACGCCGGCATGTCAATCGACGCCTTCGCACCGCGTCTGTCGTTCTTCTGGGCCATCGGCATGAACCACTTCATGGAGATCGCCAAGATGCGCGCCGCACGTATGCTGTGGGCCAAGATCGTCAAGCAGTTCAACCCGAAGAACCCCAAGTCGCTGGCCCTGCGTACCCACTCGCAGACCTCGGGCTGGTCGCTCACGGA
>CALUKK010000005.1 GCA_944321205.1 uncultured Alistipes sp. | reverse complement strand
TGTCTATGATGTTTATGGAGACGCGCTCGATGTTGTGCTGCGTGACGGCCATCTGCCGCCGGACGACCTCATAGACCGTGAGGTAGTTCACAGCCTTCTCGACGCTGTCCTCGGCTGCCGCGTCTCCCAGTTCGGCCGTGATCTCCACGTCGACCGTGAAGCGGTTCCCGACCTTGCGTTCGAGTTCGTAGCAGCCGTGCAGGGCCCGGAACTCCATGCGTTGGAGAACGATGCGGTACTCCATGCTATTCGGCGATCACGAGGTAGTAGTTCTTCTTGCCGCGCTGTGCGAGGAGGTACTTCCCGGCGATCAGGTCGTCGGTCGTCACCGGACGCATCGGGTCGGCGATCTTCTCGCGGTTCATCGAGACGCCGCCGCCCTGAATCATCTTGCGGCATTCGCCCTTCGAGGGGAAGATTTGGGTCTTCTCGGCACAGAGGTCCACGAACGGAATGCCGGCTTCGAGGTCGGTGCGGGCCACGCGGAACTGCGGAACGCCCTCGAAGACTTGCAGCAGGGTCTGTTCGTCGAGCCGGCGCAGCGCTTCGGAGGTGGCGCCGCCGAAGAGGATGTTCGACGCCTCGACGGCCTTTTCGTACTCCTCGCGCGAGTGGATCATCGTGGTGATCTCCTGTGCGAGGCGTTTTTGCAGCACGCGCAGATGCGGCGCCGCGTCGTGCTCGGCGATCAGGGACTCGATGGTCTCGCGGTCGAGCAGCGTGAAGATCTTGATGTAGCGTTTGGCATCCTCGTCGCTGACGTTGAGCCAGAACTGGTAGAACTTGTAGGGGGACGTGTAGCGCGGGTCGAGCCATACGTTCCCGCTCTCGGTCTTTCCGAACTTCGTGCCGTCGGCTTTGGTGATGAGCGGACAGGTGATGGCGAAAGCCTCGGCCTCGGGGCCCAGCTTGCGGCGGATGAGCTCCGTGCCGGTGGTGATGTTGCCCCACTGGTCGGCGCCGCCCAACTGGATCTTGCAGTTCATGGTCTGGTCGAGGTGCAGGAAGTCGTAGCCCTGTACGAGCTGGTAGGTGAATTCGGTGAACGACATGCCGTCGCCCTCGCCGTTGAAGCGCTTCTTGACCGAATCTTTGGCCATCATGTAGTTGACGGTGATGCATTTGCCGATGTCGCGGATGAAGTCCAGGAAGGTGAAATCCTTCATCCAGTCGTAGTTGTTGACCAGGCGGGCAGCATTCGGAGCATCGGAGTCGAAGTCGAGGAGTTTGGCCAGTTGGGCCTTGATGGCCTCCTGATTGTGGCGGAGGGTTGCCTCGTCGAGCAGATTTCGCTCCTGGGATTTGCCCGAAGGGTCGCCGATCATGCCTGTGGCGCCTCCCACGAGGGCCAGCGGCCGGTGCCCGCACATCTGGAAGTGCTTGAGGATCATAACGCCCACGAGGTGGCCGATATGCAGCGAGTCGGCCGTGGGGTCGATACCCAGGTAGGCCGTCGTCATCTCTTTTTCCAACTGTTCCTTGGCTCCGGGCATGATCGTGTGGATCATGCCGCGCCATTCCAACTCTTCGATAAAGTTTTTCGTTGCCATATGTTTTTGTTTTTGTCTCTCTTTTCAGGGCGGAATTGCGGGCCTGCGGCTCAAGCCCTTCCTCCCGGGTTTGTTTTCCTCTGCCCCCCCCCTCTCCTCGGGCTATTCGACCTCCAGATCCAGCTCCTTGCGGAACTCTGCGAGCAGCGGGTTCTTGTCGGTCATGTAGCGGACCCGATCTTCGAGTTTGATCGGGCGGGCGGCCCGGATCTCCTCGTTGACGATCACCTGCAACTCCAGGGCTCCCGTGATACCGGCCAGTTCGGCAATCCGCATCAGCATGCCCGTCTTGGAGCGGAGTATCTCCTCGCGCAGATCCTGCGTCGGGACCTTCACCGTGATCGTCGAACCTTCGAAGAGCATTCCTTCAAAAGCCTGGACGAAACGTGGACGTCGTTCCCGAATAAGGTTCAGAATCTTTTCCCGGGCCTGTTCCAGTTTTGTTTGGCTGGCCGAGTCGATCGTCACAGCGGTGGCGTCTGACTCTTCGGCGACTGGGGTGGCCGTTTGCGGTGCGCCACCTGCGAGTAGCTCGGAGAGCGATGTCCCGGAGATCAGGGGCTTGCGGTGCGGCTGTGCCGTCGGTCGCGGGGTCGCTTCGGACGATGGCCCGGTTGACGGGGCTGCCGGTGTGCCCGGATCTGCGGAATGCGCTTCCGATGTTCCCCCGGCTGCCGGACTCGTCGTCGTCCGGGCGTTGGCCGTTGTCGCCATGGCCGGAGCGGTCTCCGCCCTTCTCGGATCCGTGGTCCGGGGCGTTGCCGGAGCGGGTGTTTCGTTTTTTTGCGGAGTCTGGGGGACTGCCGTTGCGGGACTCCCGGTCTGTGACCCGGATGCCGTTGCCGGTTGGGGTGTCAGCGCCGGAAGCGGGTACTCCCCGAAAGAGGTCAGGGTGTTATTTTTTTTTTGGCCGAGCCCTGCGATCTTCATCAGGCCCAGCTCCACGAGCAGCCGCTGGTTCGACGACTGCCGGATTTTCCCGTCGAGCTCCGTCAGCAGGGCAATGGCCCCGAAGAGGAAGTCGACACTGCAGGCCTCCGCCTGCACGCGGTATCGTTCGAGCAGCGTGCCGGTCATCTCGATCAGCCGCAGCGTCTCGGGGCGTTTGGCCATGAGAAGATCCCGCATGTGCCGGTTCAACCCCGCCATGAAGGTCTGCCCCGAGAAGCCCTTTGCAAGCACCTCGTCGAACAGGACGAGCGCATCGACGTAGTTGCCGTCGAGGAGCATCTTCGTGACGTCGAAATAGGTGTCGTAGTCCAGGACGTTGAGCGTCTGGGCCACGTGCCGGTAGTCGAGCGTCGAACCGCAGAACGAAACGGCCTTGTCGAACATCGACAGGGCGTCGCGCATGCCGCCGTCGGCCTTTTGCGAGATGAGGTTCAGCGACTCCTCGTCGGCTGTAATCCCCTCCTGGGAGGCGATGTATTTGAGGTATTCGACCGAGTCCTCGACCCGGATGCGGTTGAAGTCGTAGATCTGGCACCGCGAGAGGATCGTCGGGAGGATCTTGTGCTTCTCGGTGGTGGCGAGGATGAAGATCGCGTGGGCGGGCGGCTCTTCGAGGGTCTTCAGAAAGGCGTTGAAGGCCGCCGCCGAAAGCATGTGGACCTCGTCGATGATGAAGACCGAGTAGCGTCCCACCTGCGGGATGATGCGTACCTGTTCGATCAATGAGCGGATATCCTCCACGGAGTTGTTCGAGGCGGCGTCCAGTTCGTGGATGTTGAGCGAGCGACCCTCGTTGAACGAACGGCATGATTCACATTCGTTGCAGGCTTCGGCGCCATGGGGATGCAGACAGTTGATGGCCTTGGCGAAGATCCGCGCACAGGTGGTCTTCCCGACGCCCCGCGGCCCGCAGAAGAGATAGGCGTGTGCCAGTTGTCCGCGTTCGATGGCATTTTGAAGCGTGGAGGTGATATGTTTCTGTCCGACGACCGATCGGAAGGTTGCAGGACGGTATTTGCGTGCGCTGACGATGAAATCACTCATGATGTTGCAAAGATATAAATATTCTTCGTATTTTGGAGCCGGGGAGTGATTTTCTGCGGCCTGCGAGACCCTGTCGGATGCTTTTTGAGGCGGGGCGGGGCAGAGGGGTGCGGAGGTTTGCTTCCCGGGAAATGTCAAACCTTCAAAAATTACGGAATCTTATGAACAGATGGATTCGATTGGGAGCAGTGGCTTTTGCAGCCCTGATGTTTGCAGGATGGTCGGTGGCACAGGAACCCGTCTATCAATTGAGTACGCATATGCTGGACCTCTCACAGGGGGCACCGGCTGCGGGTGTGACCGTAACTCTCTACCGGCAGGCCTCCGATGGCCGCTGGACGCCGCTTTGCGAACGGACGACGGATCGCAACGGCCGTATCGGTGATCTGCTGCCGCAGGCCGGGCCGGGAGACAATCGCGGCCTGTACAAGTTGAAGTTCGAGACCGAACCCTATTTTGCTGCACAGGGGCTGCGCTCCATCTACCCATTTGTCGAGGTGGTCTTCCGCATCGAGGGCGACGGCCATTATCACATTCCGATCACCATGTCGGCAAACGGCTACTCCACCTATCGCGGCAATTGACTGTGACGGAGTGACGACCTGTCGGTTTTGATCGCAATGGGGAGGCGGGGGACTTCGGTCTCCCGCTTTTTGGGCTCTTGTCGCGGCTTCCCGTCGGCTGTCGTTGCCTTGCTTTTCCGTCACTCCCGTCTTACCCAACCCTTCATCCCGCCCGTTTCCCGTTCCATCCGTTCCATCCGTTCCATCCGTCCCGTCTTCCCTCCTGTCTTACCCAACCCTTCATTCCATCCGTTCCGTTCCACCCCTCCCGTCTTCCCTCCCGTTTTCCCGTTCCGCCCGTCTCAGCCTCTTATCTCAGCCACCCGTCTCAACCTCCTATTTCAGTTTTCAGTCTCCCTGTCCCCGCCTTTCCGGCCCAACCTTTCGTCCCTGTCTTCCTGCCTCCCTCCCTGTCCCCGCCTTCCAATCTATCTTCTCGTCTTAAGCGTTCGTCCCCGGATCCTTGTCCCCGGCCTTCGCCCCCCCCCGACCGCCAAAGCCCTGCCGGATTGGCGGAGCGTGTCAGTCGGGAAGTGACAAATCATGACATTTCAGGCGAAAACTATGTCGAAATGTCCGAATGCCGAGCCTGGCAAGCCTTTTGCTCGGTATGGAATCGAAATTGGAAAACAAATAAAACAACACGGATATGAACATCAACACTTTAACCATCAAGGCGCAAGAGGCGTTGCAAGCGGCGCTTACTCTTGCCCGGGAGCGCGGACAGCAGGCTGTCGAACCGCTCCACATGCTCGCGGTGTTGATCCGCGAGGATGATTCGCTTGCCACATTTCTGTTGGGACGTGTGGGCGTGAACGTCCGCGGGTTGCGCGGCGAGGTCGACCGGGCCGTGGGGCAGTTGCCTCACGTCGAGGGCGGCAACGGCGAGCAGTATTTTTCGCAGGATGCCTCGCGCGTTATCCAGCGGGCCGTCGACTTCACGAAGAACTTCGGCGACAAGTACGCTTCGGTCGAGCACCTTTTGCTGGGGCTCGTGGCCGAACGTGGACAGGCTGCCGATCTGCTGAAGCGCAGCGGCGCCTCGGAAAAGGAGCTCATCGAAGCCATCCGGACCTTCCGTCAGGGTGCGACGGTCGATTCGCAAACCTCCTCCCAGGAGTTCGATGCGCTGGGCAAGTATGCCATCAACCTGAATGAACAGGCCCGTGACGGCAAACTCGACCCGGTGATCGGACGTGACGAGGAGATCCGGCGGGTGCTCCAGATCCTTTCGCGGCGTACGAAGAACAACCCTATTCTGGTCGGTGAGCCCGGTGTGGGTAAGACGGCCATTGCCGAGGGTATCGCCCGGCGTATCATTGACGGCGATGTCCCCGAGAATCTGAAGTCGAAGGTGATCTACTCGCTTGACATGGGTGCGCTGATTGCCGGAGCCAAGTACCAGGGTGAATTCGAGGAGCGTCTGAAGGCCGTTGTCAAGGAGGTCGTCGCCAGCGAAGGCGAGATCCTGCTCTTCATCGATGAGATTCATACGCTGGTCGGTGCGGGCAAGTCCTCGGGGGCGATGGATGCGGCCAACATCCTCAAACCGGCGCTGGCCCGTGGCGAACTGC
>CALUKK010000004.1 GCA_944321205.1 uncultured Alistipes sp. | reverse complement strand
TTGTAACGCAAGGCCCCGCCGGGCGAGGAGCCCGATCTTATATTCGCAACCATTCTTTAGCTTGTTTGGCAAGGTTCAGAATCTCGATACTAAGAGCTTTCAATTCCCTCGTTCGCTGTTCCAATGCGGCGATCTGATGCGGGATAGCAACGTTGGAAAAGTGCGAATTGACAGCCTTTACAATCTGGTTGTAGTTGTTCGCAAGTTTCTGGAATTGGAAATAAAAATCATTCAGCCGGGCGACGAACTGCGTCTTCGACGGGTCGCGTTTGATGACGACAAACTCCTCGGCGAAGATTCTTTTGACGATAAAACGGCTGCGGTTATGCTCCGATCCGGCTTTGCAAAGCAGCTCGTTGAAGCGGATGTTTTGTTCTTCGTTAAGCCGGAAAGAGTACTTGTAGCTTGGTGTTTCATGCTTCCGGTAAATCCTGTTTGTCTGTTTTGGCTCGGTATTCATGATATCGGTTAAAAAGGCGTTCGACTCGGGAGAACGCCCCGGCCTCGCAGAGCGAGCGTTTTTGTCGGACAAACCATAGTTTGTCGGACAAAAACACAGCTCGCTGTTATCTGGCGATAACAAAAATCCGCGCAGGAGAATCTCTATCGAAAGTTTGAAAACTCCTCCGTTACGGCTCCCGAGGGCAGGACTTTCCCGGGTGCAATATTACAACCGTGCGGGCGCAAAAAAAAGCCATCGGTGCGGACTGGAGCGGTCGTGAGCGGACATAGGAACCGAGGTATTTCAGTCGGTTGTATCTTGCAGCATGAAAGGTCGGTTTTCTTATTCCGGTCATTATCCCGATATAAACTGTATTAAACGGAAAACGGTATTTTGAATGGTTTAAAACATAAAACCAAACATACATGTTTTACGACTACAAAACAAACATTCAATCTCAAAAACATTGTATTATGGCTTCATTAAAAGCAGAAAACAAACCCGCACCCAATTCTTCTAAGCATCCCCGTATCGAAGTCGGCGAGGAGCTGATGCGTCAGATGATCGCAGGACAAGCTCCTTTGGATTCGAAAGTCGTCCGCCGGATTCCCGAACCGGAAGAGGAAAATACGGACGCTCCCGAGGAAAACACATCGGAAACGGTATCCGGAGCATCGGTACCGACTGCTGAAAAAATAGACGTCGACACCCAAACGACTACTGTAAAGGAGCCTTCCGGATTCCGTCGGAAAAAGCTCACGCTGCCGGATTTCGAACGCACGTTCTTCGCGCCGGTGGATTGCCGCAACCGCTCTGCGATCTATGTCAGCGCCCAAACCAAGGGCAAAGTGTCGGCAATCCTCCACCTGCTGGGAGATGACACGACAAGGCTTACGGCATTGGTCGACAATATGCTGCGCTTTGTCATGGATATTTACAGCGACGAGCTGAATTATCTCCACGAGAAGAAGAACAACAGACGGCCGTTTTAATAGGCAATGCGAATTGGAGCGGCAGAAAGAATTATCCCGGCAGATGGACAGACAGTCAATTATGGATGCAGACGATTTTTCAGATAAAGGAATAAAGCGATGATTAGAGAAATATTTCTATAAATCTGCAATCGAATATAAAATCCTATAAATAAACACATTAACAATTATAAATGCCTGTAAACAACCATTCAAAACATAAATAATGGAACCTTTGCGCATTTCAATCTGCAATCAGGAAAGGGCGTCGGAGAATCGACTTTCACGGATTATTTGCCGGCTGTCGGCATAAGTGTCCCGGTCGTGGATTATGGCTATTGGGAGGGGCATTGTAAAGCAGCCGCCCGTTGGGTAGCGTCCGGGGCGCAGAAGTCCGCCTTTTCCGACGGTAGCGTCCAGCAAAACGCCGGGGATGAAAATACGCAAGGCTCGCCCTTCGGGCGATTCGCATGGCCTTGCGTATTTTCAGCGCCGGTGTTTAATTCCCTGCCGGCGGAAAGAGATTACGGGATTGCGCCGGATTACTGCGCGACCTTGAAGATACCGTTCAACTTCTCGCTCAATGCCGTCATATCTTGTCCGATCTTGTCGTTGGTGATTTTAGCGTAGATTTGGGTCGTGGTGATATGTTTGTGCCCCAGCATCTTGCTGACTGTCTCCAGTGGTACGCCCTGCGCAAGCGTAATCGTCGTGGCAAAGGTATGCCGGGCCATGTGCATCGTCGGATTGAACGACAATCCAGCATGTCTGGCAACATGCCGTAAGGACATGTTCAGGGTTTTATAAGTGCCTTTAAGCGGAAAAACCTTCTCCCCTGTGCGGTATGTATCCTTATAACGCTTGTAGAGCATTTCGGCAACGGGAAGGAGTTTGACACGGAACTGTGTACCTGTCTTTTGCCGCTTGTCGATGATCCAATAATCCCCATTGTCGTCTGTATGAATATCGGCATGGGTTAGCTTTGCTACGTCCGAATGGCTCAGGCCCGTAAAGGCGCAGAAAACGAAGGCATCCCGGTTAATGCCCGTACGGTAGTTGGGAAGTTCGACATCCATCACGGCCTGCAATTCCGAAGCGGACAAATAGCGCCGTTCGGCATATTTGGGCCTGACATGGAACCCTGTAAAAGGATCGACGAGAAGCCACCCGTTCTTATACGCCGTATAGGTCATCAAACGCAATTTCTTGACCCCGGCACTGATCGTTCCGGAAGCAAGACCTTTTACCGAGGAGAGGTAAACGACGAACTTTTCGATAAAGTCCCGCTTCAGCTCTTTGAAAGGAATGTCCTTGACGTGGTATTCGTATTCGAGGAAAGCGGCAAGACGCCTGCGACGCAGACAGTAATCCTCGTAGGTGGAATAGGCGCGGTCTTTGCCCACACGCTTGAGAAAGTCTGCAAGGTATTCGTCGAAAGTCTGTAGCAACAGGCGGCAGTCGTCGCCCATACCGAGGAAGGCGTTGCGGACCTTTTCGGCCGTAACGTATGAGTCCCGGTCGCAGAGACGCTGGTACTGTTTGCCGATATTGGTCTTGATATTCTCCAGCTTCTCGTTGATGCGCTGCGATTCGAGACTTTTGCCGGAAGCCTTGTTGGCTTTGGCATCCCAGAGAGAGGAACGAACGGTGAGTTTGCAGCTGAACTGCGACATCGTACCGTTGATCGTAATACGACCCATAACGGGAACCTGACCCGATTTCTCGGCTTGCCTTTTCACGTAGAAAAGGACTTTGAAAGTGCTGCGTTGCATAATAACTTGAACTTTGAGGATTTGTTAAACGTTAAGTCAAGTTATTTGTTATGCGGAAATTCAATGCAACGAACTGAAAACGACTGCCTTAAATGCAAATCAAAGCATTTCGGGCAGGTAACGAATAAGTAACACAACTTACCGTTAAACCTGCCCGAATTTGCAATTTTATTGCTCGGAGCACATGCGGAAAAGAGAATTAAATGCTTGTAAACAAGATATTTACTCTTTTCTGCATTCTCGTTTACCTACAAACCCCCGGCTGTCATAAACACGGACCTATGAACCTGAACTTGAAAATGATTTTTTTACTTGCCGGCCTGCTGCTGCAAGGTATGGTGTGGAGTGCTCCGAAGAATGAGGCGTCGCAGGTGCGTGCCATCATCGACCGGGTAAACACCAGTTGGCAAACGCGCCATCGCCCCGAAGTGCGTTCGTTTTGGGACAATGCCGCCTATCACACGGGCAATATGGAGGCCTATTTTCTGACGGGAAACGAGGCCTACCGGGCTTATTCGGAGGCCTGGGCCGAACATAACGACTGGCAAGGGGCCCGGGAGACCGATCCGGCGAAGTGGAAGTCGAGCTACGGGGAGAGTGACGAATATGTTCTCTTCGGAGACTATCAGGTTTGCTTTCAGACGTATGCCGATCTCTATTCGATCCTCCCCGAGGAGCGGCGCATCGCCCGGGCCCGGGAGGTGATGGAGTATGAAATGTCGACACCGCGGAACGATTACTGGTGGTGGAGTGACGGACTGTACATGGTGATGCCCGTGATGACGAAGATGTATCGGATCACAGGCAACCGTTTGTATTTGAGTAAATTGTATGAATATATCCGTTATTCGGACAGCATCATGCTCGACGAACAGACGGGTCTTTATTACCGGGATGCGAAGTATGTCTATCCGAAGCACAAGAGCCTCAACGGCAAGAAGGATTTCTGGTCGCGGGGAGACGGCTGGGTACTTGCCGGTCTTGCCAAGGTGTTGAAGGATCTGCCCGGGGATTACGAGCACCGGGATTTCTTCGTGCGGAAATTCCGGAAGATGGCCCGGAGCGTCGCCGCGGCGCAGCAGCCCGAAGGATATTGGACGCGGAGTTTGCTGGATGCCGAGCATGCTCCGGGCCCCGAGACAAGCGGCACGGCCTTTTTTACGTATGGCCTGCTGTGGGGGATCAACAACGGCTATCTGGAGCGGGATCTTTACCTTCCCGTGGCGCTCAAGGGCTGGCAGTACCTCCGGACCACGGCGCTGCAACGCGACGGAAGAATCGGGTACGTGCAACCCATCGGAGAAAAGGCCATTCCGGGACAGATTGTCGATGCGACATCGGAGGCGAATTTCGGTGTAGGGGCCTTTCTGCTGGCGGCTTGCGAGTATGTGCGGTATCTGGAGGCTCCGGAGAATGCCGAACGTCGTTATTGGTGTGATGTGCTGTATGATCTTGCCGAGCCGGTTTTGCGTAACATGGCCCGAGGAACGCTGAAGAAGAACATGCGGGTGGAACTCAGCCCGACGTGGGATGGTCGCAACCGGGATGTGGTCTATATGGAGGCATTCGGACGCTTGATGGCGGGGCTTGCGCCGTGGCTGTCGCTTCCCGACGATGAAAGCCCGGAGGGACTTCGCCGCAGACAGTTGCGCGAATGGGCCCTTCAGAGCTATGCCAATGCCGTGGATCCCGAGAATGCCGACTATCTGGGGTGGCGCGGACATGGTCAGGCGCTGGTTGATGCGGCATATGTTGCGGAGAGTTTCCTGCTGGCTTATGATCGGTTGTGGGAGCCGCTTGACACGCTGACCAAAGCACGTTATATCCGGGAGTTTACGCAACTGCGGCGTATTGATCCTCCCTATACGAACTGGCTGCTCTTCTCTTCGACCATCGAGAGTTTTCTGGCCAGAGCCGGGGCCGCGTGTGATGAATACCGGGTCAATTCGGCCATTCGCAAGGTTGAGGAGTGGTACGTGGGGGACGGTTGGTATGCCGACGGTCCGGCCTTTGCCTTTGATTATTACAGCAGTTATGTATTCCATCCGATGTATCTGGAGACGTTGCGGGCGATGTACGAAGCCGGCAAACATACACGGATCCATTATGTGCAATATTATGATCGGGCCTTGAAACGGGCCCGGAAGTTCAGTCTTATTCTGGAGCGGATGATCTCGCCCGAGGGGACCTTTCCGGTCTTCGGGCGGTCGATTCCGTATCGGTTGGCGGCCTTGCAGCCGTTGTCGCTGATGGCCTGGTACGGGCGGCTTCCCGAGGGTGTGACGAACGGTCAGGCCCGGGCAGCACTGACTTCGGTGATCAGGCGCATGTATGCCTCGGGAGAAAACTTCAACGATGCGGGATTTCTGACGATCGGTTTCTGCGGGAAGCAGCCCGGCATAGCCGACTGGTATACGAACAATGGAAGTCTTTATCTGACGAGTCAGATTTTTCTGCCTTTGGGATTGCCGGCGACGCATCCGTTCTGGAGCGATGCTCCGCAACCCTGTACCCAGGCCAAGGCATGGGGAGGGGATCCATTTCCGAAGGATCATCGATGGGCGGACGAGATCCGGACGAAGGATCTGTTTTGAGCGACTGTCGGGCCTTGGGACCGGTCGGTTTGCCCCTTTTGGAGGGTTTTCCGGGGCGGCAACGTGTTACGGACAGAAATGTGAAACCATGAAAATTTTCGGATAGGATGAGAAAGATATTGCCGGTTATGTTGCTGCTGTTGGCAGCGTGTCGGACCTTTGACAGCGACATCGTATGGCTCGACGAGCCGACCGATACGTTCCAGCGCGATTCGGTAAACGATAGGGCCAACGATTCGGAGTGGTTGAAGGCTTTTCCGATCGGGAACGGCTCGCTGGGTGCAATGGTTTATGGCGGCGTCGCCCTGGAGCGGTTGCAGTTGAACGAGGAGAGTATGTGGTCGGGGCGTTGCCAGCAGGCGGACAATCCCGAGGCCGCGCAATACCTTCCCGAGATCCGTCGGTTGCTTCTGGCGGGCAACTACCTGGAAGCCACGGAGTTGACCAGTCGGACCCAACGCTGTGTGGGTGCGGGCTCGGGCCGTGGCCACGGGGCGCATGATCCCTACGGGTCGTTTCAGACGGGAGGTGATCTGTGGTTGGATTTCGGTCCCGAGGCGGCCTCGGACGTGGTGGATTATCGTCGTGAGTTGAACATGCGGGAAGCGACGGTGACGGTCTCCTACGAACGGAACGGGGTGAAATATCGCCGGGAGAGTTTCGTCAGTTATCCGGATCAGGTTCTGGTATTGCGACTGACGGCCGACAGGCCTTCGTCGATTGGTTTCGCGTGCCGGTTGACCCGTCCCGAGCGGAGTGTCACGCGCTGTAGGGAGAACATGCTGGTGATGTCCGGAGCGCTCGATGACGGGGCCGGCGGCGAGGGTTTGCATTACATGATCCGGGCCAAGGTGCTGGCATCGGGCGGCACGACCACCTGCCAATCGCAAAGTATCCACGTTGCGGGGGCCGATGAGGTTGTGATCCTGCTTTCGGCCTCGACGGATTACGTGCAGGCGTATCCCGATTACCGGGGTCGGGATTATCGGAGAATCACGGCGCTGAATATCGCGCGTGCCGAAAGTCTCGGTTATGAGACCTTGCGTAAACGCCACACGGCCGATTTTGGAGGTTATTACAATCGGGTACGGTTGCACCTCGGAGATGACAAGGCCTCGCTCCTGCCGTTGGACGAGCGTCTGGAACGCTTCCGGACCGGAGCGTCGGATCCGGGGCTCTATGAGGCGATGTTCAATTACGGACGTTACCTGCTCATCTCCTCGTCCCGGGAGAACACCCTTCCAGCGAATCTGCAGGGACTGTGGAGCAACAAACTGCAAACCCCCTGGAACGGAGACTACCATCTGAACATCAATCTTCAGATGAATTACTGGCCGGCGGAGGTCTGCAATCTGTCGGAATTGCATCAACCCCTGTTTGCGCTGATCCGTTCGTTGCGGGAGCCGGGGCAGAAGACGGCCCGCACGCAGTATGGCTGTCGGGGTTGGGTGGTACATACGATCACCAATCCGTGGGGATATACCTCTCCGGGCGAACAACCTTCGTGGGGGATGTATGTGGCCGGGGCCGCGTGGATCTGCCAACACATCATGGAGCATTACCGGTTTACGGGAGACAAGGATTTTCTGCGGCGGATGTATCCGGCCTTGCGGGGCGCCTCGGAGTTCTATCTGGACTGGCTGGTGGAGGATCGCACGACACATCGGCTGTTGTCGGGGCCGTCGAACTCTCCGGAGAATACCTTCTATACGCGGGACGGTTATCGAGCCTCGATCTGCATGGGGCCCACGCACGACAATCAGGTATTGTGGCAGCTCTTTTCGGATCTGGAGGAGGCCTGCCGGGAGTTGTCTCTGAACGATTCGCTGGTGGCCCGGGCGTGCCAGGCCCGGGAGCGGTTGCCGCAGACGCGGATCGGCCGTGACGGCCGCATTCTGGAGTGGCCGGAGGAGTTTCGGGAGGCGGAGCCCAACCATCGTCACCTCTCCCATCTGTTTGCCCTGCATCCGGGCTCCCGGATCAATCCGCACGATACGCCGGCGCTTGCCGAGGCGGCACGGCGCTCGATCCATCGGCGTCTGCATGCTGCCGATGGCGTGACTCCCGTTTGGCCCCATGGACAGACGGGATGGAGTTCCGCGTGGCTGATCAGTCAATTTGCCCGTCTGGGCGACGGCGAATCGGCCCTGTCGAATCTGGATTTTGTGTTGAAACAATTCACGGTAGACAATCTTTTCACGATTCATCCGCCGTTTCAGATCGATGCCAGTTTCGGCACGACGGCCGGGATTGCCGAGATGCTGTTGCAGAGTCACATGAAGGGTTCGGACGACCGGTATATCCTGAAACTGCTGCCGGCCGTGCCTGCGAGCTGGAGGCACGGAGAGGTGAAAGGGCTCCGGGCCCGGGGCGGTTATACGGTGTCGATGAAGTGGAAGGACGGCGCACGGATTCGCGTGACGATCACCTCGCATTCGGGCAGACCCTTCGTGCTGTCGTTCGGCGAACGGATGAGGAGGGTTGACAATCTCGGGGTCGGGGAGACGGCCACCTATACCTTGTGACCGGCCGGTTCCGGGGCTCCGTTTACGATCCGATGTCTGCGGCGATGTCGGATCTTGCGATCAAACAACCCCTCCTTCGGAGTTTCAACTTCCAGAAGGAGGGGTTATTCGTTTCTGCTCAGCCCGGAGACTCTGCTTGCGTCATATTCCTCTCGGGGATCATGGCAGCGAAGGTTGACGCGCGGTCTGATGGAAGAACTTCGCAACGGCAGAGCCTCCGCTTTCCCGCGGTGCTTTATTGGACCTCATCGAGCGTCCACACCTTGAATCCGGCGTAACGCGACGTTCGGCCCCACATCTGCCGCAACCCCACATAACCCTCGTGCAGCGCCTTCGAGGCGTCTATTCTGAACCAGAACAGCGCCTGGCGTCCGTCGCCGCAAACCTCCATATAACAACGCCCGCCATAGACGATGAATGTCATGTGGTATGTGATTCCCGGTTTGAAAAGATGCGTGTCCTTGTATTCGGGCATTAGTTCGGTGCCTTTCAGCCCCCGCCCGGCGGCCGGATCATATTGCCGGCCCCGGATGTAATCACCCAGGGTTCCGTCGCTGTTGCGGTCCGTGACCGCATAGCTGATATGATAGCTGCGCATGTGGTTGAAATAGACCTTCATGGCCGGCACCGTGCGCAATTCGTTCCAGGACATGATGTCCGAACGGTATTCCCCCTCACCGCTGCCCTGAGCCAGCAGATAGATGATGTTCACGCTGTTGACGCGACTTGTGTCGAGTCGTGTGAAGTCGTATTCGACCCTTACGGGCCCCGATACACGCGTACGGTTCCACAGGACGACGTGGTCGCTGTCGCAGTCGATCACCTCGCCGGCCCGCAATGTCAGCCCCAGCGAGTCGCAGCTGATACGACCCCGCAATCCGTCGAGATGCCATTTCCCGCTATCGTAATGCGTCAGGCTGTCGTCCACAACCATTTGCCAGGGTTCGCGCAGAATCTTGCGAAAGGATTTCTCGACGTGTCGCTGCTCGGAGCATGCCGACAGGAGCGCAAACGCGCCCAACGATAAAAACGCGAATAAACGCCGGTTCATCTTCATCATCTTCGATTGTTTGTTTTCGGGTTTACTTTTTGGGATAGCGGATCAGGGAGGCATTCATGTGGGTTTTGGCCCACATGTCTCTGGCCTTTGCAAGCCAGCGTCCCAGTTCCTGTTGCAGCATCTGCGCCTCCTGCGGCGCGATTGATTCCAGATCGAGAGAGGTCATCTGGTAAGGATCGCGTTCGTTGTCGTACAGCTCATAATGGCCGTCCTGTGTGACGAGATAGGTGTAACGGTCCGAACGGACCCCTTTGGCGTCGGCCCGCAGATAGAGGGCCGTTCGCGGCTTCTGCCCCGGTTGGAAATGTCCGCTGATCAGACCTGCGGAGTAGTCGTGCCCCTGGCATGTCGAAGGAATCCTGGCTTCCAGATCCATCAACCCCAGCATCGTCGGCATGATGTCGACACTTCCCAGCAGCAGATCCTCCGTCCGGTGGCGGAGTTTCTCGGGGTAGCGGATGATGAACGGTACCAGAAACGATTCGTCGTAGATCGAATTCTTCCCGGTCAGCCCGTGACTGCCCAACATCTCGCCGTGATCCGACGTAAATACGATGATCGTGTTGTCCAGTTCTCCCAGCTCCTCGAGAGCCTCCAGGACGCGACCGATCTGCTCATCGACGCTCTTTATCAGGGAAAAGTAGACCCGGGCATTCATTCCGATGCGCTTCATCCGGTTGGGCGCCAGCGGCTTGCCCGACGAAGCCTCCACTCCGACATTCTTCCGGACCAGCAACTCTTCGAGGGGCATGTCCCGGTAATAACGGTTGAAGACCGTCGTATCGCAATCCGTCGGTTTCGAATAGGGCGGGTGGGGCGGATTGATAGCCCAGAAGATGCTGAAGGGTTTCGAGGCATCCCGCTCGTTGTTCTCATTGCGCAGAAAATCGATTACCACGTCGGCCTCGGTCGTTGTCGAGAAGCGTTTGGGACGGTATTGCTCGCCGTCTTTTTTTCCGCCGACCAGCTCCGGGCGGTTCGAATAGGCGATGGGGTCGAAATGGTTGTCGTTGAGTTGTTGGAACCAGAATTTGTTGCCGTGGCGGCTCTTGCCTTCGGGAACATACATGTCATAGAGCCCGATGGAGTGTCCTCCGGGGGCTTCGGTTGTATTGACGAAGTTACCCTGCTGGTCGAAAAGGGCCTCGGTTTTGTGCCAGTGGGCCTTGCCGACATAGGCCGTTTCATAGCCGGCCTGATTGAGTACATCGGTCAGGCAGACGAGATCGTGTTTCAACTCCTGTCTGCGTCCCAGTTTGCAGTTCATGTTTTCGATACCGTTCCGGCTGGGATACATCCCCGAGAGCATCATGCCCCGGTAGGGGCTGCTGACGGGGTGGGTGCTGGTTGCCTGGGTGAAGATCAGCCCCTCGCGGGCCAGCCGGTCGATATGGGGTGTGTGGACCGGATCCCCGACCGTGGAGAGAATCTCCCGGTATTGGGAATCGCTCCACAGACCCAAGGCCTGGAGCCGATACTGATCCGGGAAAATGTAGAGAATATTGGGTTGCGGAGAGGCCTCTCCGGCCCTGCGGCCATTGTCCGCCATTCCCGGGACGGCCATTCCTGCGGCCAGCGCCATCCATACGAATCGTTTGGTTTCCATGATGTGTTGCTATTTTCAATTTTCGCTCTGAGCCGTAGGCCGGTCGAACTGTCCGGTATCCGCATAGCTGCCCGGGAAACTCCGGCACCACCGGGGTCCTACCTCCCGGCGAGTCAGGGGCGAAAGTAGACAACCCTCCCGGATCAATTCCGGTAGATCCAGATCCAGACCTTCGATCCGGGTAAAGGGCAGATAGGGTTCTATTTGGGAGAAATCGACCTCTTCGTCCTCTTCGAGGTAGACCTTCGAGTCGTCGTAACGCAGGGCCGGTTTTGTCGAACGCCGTAACCCTTCGATCGGGGTTTGACAACCTGTTTCCATCCCGTTGTAGAGATTTCCGATCCAGATGTTCGCTGAGGCGGTCTGTTGCGGATCGTCCAGAATGGGTTGCGCTTTGCCCGTTTCGCTGAAAAAACGATTGCCGATGAAGCGGATTCCGTGAGGACTTTCGACCTTGTCGGGACCGAAAGCCGCGACCCGACGCTCATACAGACTGCCGAAGTTCAGATCCGTGCCGCCCGTATCGATCAACGTGTTTTTCGCAAAGAGAAGGTCGCAGGCCAGGGCGTGCTCCGAAGCGACGGGACCGCAGTTGAAGTAGACGGCCGAATTGCCGCGAGCGTCGATCGTCGCCGGCAACTTGAAGAAGTTGCAGGCGATGATGTGCCCGCTGCCCCAGACGTACATGCCGCCGTAGCCGTATTTCGTATCGGTTCCGATGAAGAAGTTGTTGATGGCCACCTGCCGATCGCCATGTCGGAAATTGAGCGTTCCGCGGCAGTTGAGGAACGTGTTGCCGTAATAGACGTTCTCCATGGATTTGCTGGTGATGATCTCGGCCTCGGAATCCTGTCGTTCGAAGAGGTTGTGGTCGATCAGACAACGTCCGTAATCCTTGCGCCAGTATCCGACACGGATACCGCCTCCGGCATTTCCCTTTTTGGGAGGATTCGAGAAGTAGCAGTAGCTTATCCGGTGATACATCGGTATGCCGGGTTCACCCACATCGCTTTTCCGGGGAGTGTTGTTGAGATTGATCACCTGGTCCAGGGTGCGTTTCTCGATGAAGGCGCAATGGTGGATGTCGGCATAACGCGGCACCCGTCCCGATTCGTCGAGCGAGGTGGTGATGTAGGCCGAGTTGGCGGAGTCGAAGTCGAAAAAGAGGCAGTCCGCCACCTCGCAATAGTCGCCGTAGATGGCAACCAGTCCAGGGCCGTGGCTTCGCCACATCCGGGGGTTGCGGGCTCCGTCCGTGAAGCGGATCCCCCGCAGGGAGATATGGTCACCGCGGAGTTCGACCCTGAGATCGCCCGCGAATGTCACCGCTCCCGGATGCCGGGCCTCAACGAGCAGCGGACGATCGAACCATCCGGATTGTTCGATGATGAGTTTCAGATCGCGATAGACTCCGTCATTGAGCAGGATCCGGTCTGCGGGTCGGGCATCTCTGACGGCCTGCAGCAGGCTCTGTTCATCGTCCACCTCGACGGTGCGGGGCTCCGGCATGGCTCCCGAATAACGTCCGTTCCGCACCTGTTCGCGCAGTGTAACGATCCATTGCGGCAGGTATCCCAACCGCAGGCGGAGTTGAGCCTCGAACAGGGATTCCGGTTCTACCGGTGTTCCGGTGCTCTCTTCGTAGGCCAGCGACGAGGCGCGGAACGTGGTTCCCGCGCCGTGGAATCCGACCACAACGGGCGGCAGGAACCGGAAATAAGGCGTATCGGAGGGCCAGAAGTCGAAATCCTGACTTCCCTCGTCGAGCTCCTTGTAGTTCCAGAGGACCAAATCCGCAAGGTGATTGGGATTGTTCTGGATGGCCCCGCCTCCATGTCCCCGCATGAAGCCGCCTTCACAACAGTCGAACAACGTTGCACGGGGTTGGCTGGCATGTGATTCGAAACAGGTGTTGGCTTTCGATCTGATACGCCAGAGTACCGTTCCCAGGGAATGTTTGCAGACTCCGCAGCCATGCCATTGGGAGGGTTGGTCGTCGATGGCCCCGATAAAGACCCGGGACGAGGCATCCGCATGGATGGCATTGTGTCCTCTGTTTCCGGAGATCGTGCAGTCGTAGACCGAGACGTTGGCGGAGTTGCGGACCGTCACCGCCTCGCTCATGTCGGTAAAGCGGCATCGCCGCACCCAGGAATGGACCACATTGCGGAACTCGACGAATTTCCAGCCTCCGTCGTGAATGTCGTCCTTGTGATGGACGAAGGTCTCTTTCCAGTTGCCCACGAAGGCAAGGTCCTCGACGCCGACCTCCTCGATGTGCGGATACTGCTGTACGTACCAGCGTTCGGTCGAGGCGACCTGACGCATCAACGGCTCCTTGAATTCAAGTTCATTGCCGCGGATGCGTGCGATCTGGTGATAATCGTACACCTGGACGCCGTTTATTAGCAGATTGCTCCAGTCCGCCTCGATGGAATACGGCTCCAGTTCCCGGGCGATGACCTGAGGCGTGTTGTCGCTCAGCCGCAGACAGATCCACGCTTCCGGCTTGAGGGTCGAGGCATCCTCGACCTTCAGGCGGAAGGATCCTTTCGGAGCCAGGCCGGTGACATCGGTTGATTTTGCGGCATAGGCCCGGCCGTTGAAGCTGAACAGACTTGGCGACAACCATTTTTCCAGCTTGTTCGGAGATCGCAACGGAGCCTCCATCCAGATCTCCGAACCTCCCGGACCGGCACCCTCACCCCGCAGGACGATCCGGCTGCACCGAATCTCGATCGGTTCATTGGCTTCCCCCTGCTCATGCAGCAGATAACGTCCTTTGGGGAAGAAGACAACACCCTCACCGTGTTGTTCGACGGCCCGGATGGCGCGGATCACGGCCTCGCGATCCGAGAACCGGTCATTGGCTACGGCGCCGAAATCGCAGACATTGAAGACCTTGTACTTCACTTCCGGCGCCTCGGTCAGCGCATGATGGTAGCCGGCATACGAAAAATCGGGCAACACGCCCGCCTTTCCCTTCCGCTGCGCCTGCGTGAAATCGAGCCAGGCGTTGCACGTTTCCGGGGTTTGCCCGCACACGTTTGCGGCCGAGAGCAGCCAGGCGACAACTGCGGCTCCGAGCCTTTTGCCCCAAACACATCTGTTCATCTTTGCGACATCTCTAAAAATACAGGCAGGCAAGACCGAGAAGCCTTGCCTGCCCCATTATTCAGTTAATTGGCTGACAGCCACTCCGGTTTCTGATCCAAAAGGTCGTTTGCCGTCACTTCCACGGCAGGATAGGGCAGTGAGAGGTGCCTGCGGGGATCGAAATTGCGCCAGCTGCGCAGATAGGAGTTGTGCTGGTCGCTGGTCTCCTTGTAGTTCGGGTGATTCACAATGGAGTTCTTCATCAACTCGAGTCGCTCTCCGAGCAGTCCCCAGCGGACCAGGTCGTGGAATCGGATGCCCTCGAAGCACAGTTCCCGCATCCGCTCGTCGACTATCTCGTTGAAGAACGACACCTTGTCGGCCGTGACCGAAGCGTTGGCATCGGCCAGTCCGGCTCTGTGGCGAACGCGGTTCAACGCAACGATGGCCTTCTGGGTGGGTCCGTTGTTCACTTCGTTGAGCGCCTCGGCATACATCAGCAGGACATCCGCAAAGCGGATGATGGGGAAATTCACACTCGTGAAGTTCTGGCTGAATCCGTTCGCCTTTTCCAGCACCGTATATCCGTCGGGCGAGGCGAGTGTACCCTTGATGTTTAGATCGTTGAGATCCGATGCTTCCCAGCGGCGGTATTTCCCGGGGCAATAATACTGCCCCATTCCGTTCTGACTCTGGAGGTCGCCGGTCGACGTATACGAATAGCCCGGGATATTCCAGTCGCGGCGCATGTCTTCGGAGTCGTATTTGTTGTAGAGCAGCGGTGAAACATTCTCCATGGCATAGGCCATGGGGCCGCCTACAAAGTCGAAGTAAAGCCCGTTGAGCGCTCCGATCCGGCCGTCGGTTACGATTCCCGACGAACGCAGATAGGAGAACGACACTTCGAACATCGACTCCTGCGGATAGTATTCGTCCTGGATGTAGGTAAGGAAGAGATTCCGATATCCGTTGTTCGTGGTGGTAATCTCTCCGGAGACCTCCATGAGGGTATGCCAGCCGTCCTCCAGGATGATCTCGATTTCGTCGATTGCCTCCTGATACCCGGAGGCATCCTGAAGCGGATATCCGGCCTTTTTCAGGTAGAGCCGGGCCAAAAGGGCATGAGCCGCCATTGAATTGGCACGTCCGGGGACGTAATTCTCGCTTTTGGCGTGGGGCAGCCACTGCGCGGCGAATTTCAGATCATCGGCAATGAACTGGTATACCTTTTCGAGAGGCGATGCCGCCAGGTGGTTGGCGCTTTGATCCTTGGAGGATTCTGTACGGATGGGCACCTCATTCCACAGAAAGGTCAGATTCATGTAGAACAGGGCGCGCAGGAAACGGGCCTCGCCGATATAGGCATTGGCCTCCGCCTCTGTGAAATTCTCGGCCTTGAACTGCTCCAGGAAGGTGTTTGCCAGATTGACACCGTTATAAAGCATGGCCCAGCAATCTTCAATATCGACATCGGATGCCGTATGTCGGTAGAGTGCCACGGTCCAGTTTTCGTTACCCCGACGGTTGTAGTATCCTTCGTCGGCCCGGGCGTCGAAGAGCACGGAGAGGATCTGGCCATAGGTGTCGTCATTGGCCAGGCATCCGTAGATTCCCGACAGGGCCAGCTCGACCTCGGTTTTGTTGCTATAGAACTCTTTGGGATTGATGTACGACGGGGAATCCACCTCCAGGAAGGAACTGCAGCCGCTTGAGAGTGCGGTTGCTCCCACAAGCAGGGAGGCTGCAAGATATGTGATAGCCTTTTTCATGGTATGCATAGTATTAAGCGGTTAGAATGTAATGTCCAGACCTCCGATTACCAGCGATTTCTGGGGATAGGCCGAGTAGTCGAGATTGGGGGTCAGAGCGCCGTATTTGCCCACCGACACATCGGGGTCATAGCCCGTGTATCCGGTCCAGGTGATCAGGTTCTGGGCCGAGACATAGATCCGGAGCTTTTTCATGCCGATTTTTTTCGAGATCTTGCTCGGAAGGGTGTAGCCTACGGAGACCGATTTCAGCCTCAGGTAGGAGGCGTCCTCGACACAACGCGTATCGAGTTCGTTCCCCTTTGTGGGCATGCCGAAATAGGTTTCGTAACGCATGGCATTGACATCGGAGTTGGGATGATACGGCGACCAGTAGTCGTTCACATAGGAGAGTTTGTTGTTTCGGTTCGCCTGAGCGATGCCCACCACGGTGCGGTTTGCGTTGAGGATCTTGCCTCCGTAGGACCACTGGAAGAAGACCTGTACGTCGAAATGCTTGTAGATGACGAAATCATTGGTGAAACCTCCGAAGTGTTTGGGGGTCGGGTCACCGATGATGACGCGGTCCAGCGCGTTGATGGTTCCGTCGTTGTTCTGGTCGACGTAGCGCAGGTTGCCGGGGGCCAGCGCGGAGCTTCCGTTGTCGGGGATTCCCGGTTTCAGGGAGAAACGACCCGTTTCGTTGTCATAATTGAAGTCCTCCCAGGTGTAGACCCCGTCATAGACGAGTCCGTATATCTGACCGACGGGTTCGCCGACACGGCTGATGTATGCATACTCGTTGAATTGTCCCGTAAATTCCGGATTGGTCAGAATCTCCCGCTGATCGCCGTTGAGTTTGAGGACCTTGTTGCGGTTGAAGGAGATGTTGAACGAGGAGCTCCAGCTGAAATTGGGCTTGTCGATGTTGACGGTGTTGATCGTGAACTCCCAGCCGCGGTTCGAGACTTCGCCGACATTCTGCTGCACCTTGCGGTGTCCCGTACTGGGCGACATGTCGGCATTCAGCAGCAGATCATAGGTATGTTTGTAGTACCAGTCGACGGTTGCCGTGATCCGGTTTTTGAGGAATCCCAGGTCGATACCGACGGATGTCTGGGCCGTGGTTTCCCAGCGCAGGTCGGGCACTCCGAGGTTTCCCAGCTCGGCGCCGGGCTGATAGGCCTCACCGGTGCCCCAGACATAACCGCTCGTCGTGCTGCCCGACGTAATGATGTCCAGATAACTCAGATAATCGTATTCTCCGATCCGGTTGTTTCCCGTAAGGCCCCAACCGCCGCGGATCTTCATCATGGAGATCCAGTCCACCTGCTTGAGGAAATTCTCTTCGCTGAGCCTCCAGGCTGCCGACACCGAGGGGAAATATCCCCAACGGTTAGCCTTGGTGAATTTGCTCGAACCGTCGGCACGCATGTTTGCCTGCAAGAGATAACGTCCTCCGAAGAGCGAGTAGTTGACCCGACCGAAGAAGGAGGCGAGGGTCGACATGCCCCGATACGACGTGGGAAGCGAAGGGGATGTTCCGAGTTGGATTTTGTCCACACCGAAGATGTCGGTCGGGAACTGGCTGTTTCCGAACGTATAGGTTTCGCTGGTGCGGGAGCTGGATTCGGCTCCGGCCATCACGGTGAGTTCCCGGTTTTTGCGACTCAGTTTGTAGGAGAGGGTTGCCGTGCCGGACAGGAGCATGACGTCGCTGTGCGTCAGGGAGGTATTGACACCGTTTTCACCCCGGGCTCCCTGTTGGGTATCCTCGCCGTAGAAGACGCTTTGCTTCGTATCGGTCCGCTGGAAGTTGCCGTTGAGGTTCAGGGTCCAGTGTTTTCCGAATTTCTGATTCAGGGAGACCACGCCCCGGATATTGTGGCTGCGGTTTTTGCGGTCGGTGTTCTTGAGGGTTTTTTCCGGATCGTAAAGATACTTGTCGTTGGCATCCGTGGGATCCACACCGCCCTCCTCGAGACCGTCGGAGACAATCGGCTCCACGGGGCGGTACATGACCGCATCCCGGATGATACTCGTGTAATTGTTTCCGGAGACATTGATACCGTTGCGGTTGCTGTAGGTGTACTGGAGCTGTCCGGAGAGGGTCGTTCCCCGACCGAACTTGTGGGTGATCTTGAGGTTGTTGGTCAGTTTCACGAATCCCGTGTTGATGAGTGTACCCTGTTCGTCCACCCCTTCGGCCGAATAATAGATCGATGTTTTCTCGGTTCCGCCGCTCAGCGTGGCATTCAGGCTGCGGAACGGAGCCACACGCATGATGCGGTCCTGCCAGTCGGTACCCTTCATGTTGCGGTACTGCTCGGGATCGCCCCAGGTTTTCATGAATTGCCGGACCTTTTCATCCGGATTGTATCCGTCGCTGGCATAGGCAGCCTCGAGTTGATAACGAACATAATCATAGGGCGACATGACCTGAAGCCGCGTAGGAATCCAGGCGGCACCGTACGAAGCCCTCACCGAGACATCCGTACGACCGTCCGTACGACCGTCCTTGGTGGTGATAAGGATAACGCCGTTTGCGCCGCGCGATCCGTAGATGGCCGTCGAGGAGGCATCCTTGAGGATGTCGATGTCCTTGATATCGTTGGAGCTGATGCTTGCGGGGTCGAAATCCTCCAGGGCGATTCCGTCCACGACGTACAGCGGGGAGTTGTCGCCGGTAATGGAGTTTCCGCCTCGAATCACGATATTGAGACCCTGTCCGGGAGTACCGTCTGCGGAGTTCACCTGCACTCCGGCGACACGTCCTGCGAGCGCCTGGTCATAGTTCGACGTGGCCGTTTTGATGATGTCTCCGGCCGATACGGAGGCTACGGCACCCGTAAGATCCTTCCGACGGACGGTACCGTAACCGATGGCGACCACCTCGTCGACCATGATGGCCGAAGGTGTCAGTTTGGCATCGACCATCGTACGTCCATTGACTGCGATTTCGGTTGATTCGTATCCTATGTAGCTGAATTGCAGCGTAGCCTTGGCCGCTACGTTGGTCAGGGTGTATCCGCCTTTGACGTCGGTTGTCGTACCCCGGGGGCTTCCTTTAACGATCACCGTGGCGCCGACCAGCGGCACCCCGTTTTCATCGGTAACAATACCCGAAACCTTGTTCTGTGCAAACAGTGCCGTGGAGAACAGCAAAGCGGCAAGAACCGAAATGATATGATATTTTTTCATTGTATGTCTCTGATTTAAGGTTCTACTCTCCGCCTTGAGCCTGCTCTTGGGCATAGTAATACACGCCGCCGACATAGAAACGTCCGGCACGTCCATTGGCTGTTCCCGTCAGGGTCTGTTCGCTGAAGACGCGGAAGGCAATGGTGACGTTTGTTTCGTTTTTGTACGGCGAAAGGTCGAATTCGCATTTCAACCAGCGGGGATTGTCCCACCGCAAGGCGGGATTCTTGAGTGCCGCGGCCACGTCGTTTTCTTGAATCTCATTGCTTCCCGGATAGGGGATCTTGTCCGTGGTGGCGGTTACGGCACCCGAGCCGTCGAAAATGCTGCAGGAGACCTTGTCCGAAATATCCTGCCATTGGGACGGATCGATGGTTGTCGATTTGTAATCGAAGGTCGTGGAGACCATCGGGATGATGAACGACGGAGACTCACCGGTCGTCTTCAGATAGGTGATGTACCAGTTGTGGATCCAGAAGACCGCCTTGAGGTTGAATCCGTAGCTGAAGGAGGTAAGATCCTGGGGCTGGAGAATGAACCAGGATTCGTGCGGGACGCTGTTGCCGGATTTGGTGATACACATCTGTACGGTTGTGGGAGATCCCGGACACTCTGCGGGACGATCCTTCGTCATGGCAGTCCGGTCTACCGAGGTGTCGTTCACCCAGAGTTTGGCGGGATCACCGGCAACGACCTGAATGTATTTGTATTTGTCGACGTCAGATCCGAAGGTCGGGGCGAAGAAGTAGTTTGTCTGGAGCGGCATCTCCACCGGCGAGGCGGAGATGACGACGGACAACAGACTCGAAGAGCCTTCGAAGGTCCGGGTCTCTCCGCTGAGGGTGTTGCGGATGGTGATCGACGGATACACCGTCAACTGCTTGTCGGAGGTGAAGCCGGGATCCAGCTGCATGGCGCCGGTTGCGGGGTTGATCATGAGCGTATCACGGCAGGAGGCCAGTTCGAATTCCAGATTTTCACCGTACTGTTTGATGTAGGGAGCCGTTGTTGTTCCGGACTCTCCGAGGACCAGATTCTGCGCCATCGGAATGAACAGGAGCGTAGACGGCATGTTGGGCACCACGTTGAGGGTGAATCCTCGATGAAAGACCGTCCGATAGGGGACTCCGTCCAGGACGGCCGTCACGGCGATGTCGAAGCCGTATTCCGTTCCGAAAACGAACGGATGTCCGCTCTGGATCTGAATCGTGCCGGCCTTCCGGTAGCTGATCACCTCGAGGGGTTCTTGCGGTTCCTGATCCGGATCCGGGGTTTGGTCCGGGTCCTGTTCGTTGAGGTCCACGGTCGTAGGATTGACGATCGAGACGTAATCCATATACTCCTGTCCGAGTTGATTTCCGTCACCGTCGTAGATGGCTGTGATTTCGAACGTGGGGATCAGACCTCCGGTTTCGACGGTCGGGATACCGCTGGTGATGGCGGCACCTTCGCGGGCGTTGATCACCGTTGCGTATTTAAGGTCCTTGGGGGTAGCCATTTCGGGAGTGATCTCCCTGACGGGCCCGAAGGTGTCCTCCACGCAACCCGTGAAAAACAGGGCAACGGGCACGGCCATTGCGAAAAGGTAGATTTTTTTCATAGGTTTGTAGGTTTAGGTGTCATAAGGTTGTTCCGGATTTGTCTCAGGGTTTCCGGGATGTTGTTGCGGAAGATTCTTTTTTCAGGGTGACGAGCCATTCGGGCAGATGTCCGAGCCGGAGTTCGAGCTGAGCCTCATAGAGGGATTCGGGGGAGACGGGTTTTCCATGGCTTTCGTCGAAGAGCACCTGTTCCTGGACAAAGGTTGTCGGCGTTCCGTTCCGGCTGTGGAAGCCGACGAATCCCGGCATGACGAAACGCCAGTAGGGGGTATCCGAGGCCCAGAAATCGAAATCCGGGGATGCCTCGTTTGTCTGTTCGTAGTTCCAGAAGAGCAGACCTGCCAGATGGTTTGGATTGTTGTTGACGGCGCCGCCGGCCCGGCCTCTCATGAAGCCGCCCTCACAGGCGTCGAAGAGCGTGACGCGCGGCTGGCTGGCATGCGATTCGAAACAGCTGTTCGCGTTGGTCTTCGACCGCCACAGAACCGTTCCCATCGAGGGCTTCGAGACGCCGCACGAATGCCATTGGGCGGGTTGATCGTCGATCTTACCGATAAAGACCCGGGAGGATCCCTGGGCCTTGATGGCGGCATGTCCGGTGTGTCCGGAGATGAGGCAGTCGTAGACCGAGACGTTGGCCGAGGCGATCACCGTTGCCGCGACGCTCACATCCGTGAAACGGCAGCGGCGGAGCCAGGAGTTGACCACTCCGTTGTATTTGACCAGGGTGTAGCCGCTGTCATGGTACCAGTCCTTGTGGTGGACGAACTTTTCGCGGAAGTTCCCCACAAAGGCCAGATCCTCGATGCCGACCTCTTCCAGATGGGGGAACGCCCGAACGATCCATCCCCATTTGGCGTCGACCCGCCGCATGATGGGCTCCTTGAACCATACGCGGGAGCCTTCGATTTTGACGATGAGGTGGAAATCCTGAATGCGGACGCCATGCTTGATCAGATCGCTCCATTTCGGTTCCACGGTGTAGGGTGCGAGCTCTTCGGCGATCAGTTCGGGATCGTTGTTGAGCAATTCGAGCGAGACCCACTCACCGACCTTCAGGGATTTCGTCGTATTGACCTCGATGCAGAACGAGCCTCGCGGAGCATCTCCCGTCACTTCGGCGAGTTTGGGCTTTGGCCCCGTGGCCCGGATCATGAACAGGCTGGGCGAGGAGTACATTTTTGTCGGGTCGGTCGGGGGATTGGGGCGCTCCATGAAGATTTCGCTACCGTCGGTTCCGGCACCTTCGCCCCGGAGAACGATGTTGTTGCAGCTGATCTCGATCGGCGTATCGTCATCCCCTTCGGCATGCAGGTCGTAACGGCCCTTCGGGAAGAAAACGATGCCGCCCTTGTTGCGCGTAGCGGCCGCAATGGCTCGCAATACGGCTTCACGGTCCGATTTGCCGTCGTTGGCCACGGCTCCGTAATCACAGACATTGAACACCTTGCCGTCGACGTGCGGGACTCCCGTTTCGGCATGTCGGTAGCCGGCGTATGAAAAGTCGGGCAGCGTGGCCTCCGTTCCGGACTCCCGGGCCCGGAGGAATTCCAGCCACAATTCACTGACATTTTGGGACGTCTCCTGTGTCTGAGCGGCTGCAGGGAATCCCGATACCCCCAGACCGAGGGCGAGCATGTAGGGCCAAATTTTCATGATCGTGGGTTTCAGAGTTGTTTGTCGAGCATCCGGCACAGCGCCTCGACATAATAATAATCGGCATAGTTCAGCGGGACATCGATCTCGTTGTTGTGGGGGATGCTCCCGACGGAATGCTTCAGCAGAAAGAGGTTGTTCGTACCCGTTGCAGCTCGGTATTCGTCCGAGGAGAGGGCGTTGATGATCTCCAGGGCATAGTCCCGATAGGTTTGGGGCAGGTAGTTGTCCAGTTCCAGGAGAGCCGAGGCTGTGACGGCGGCTGCGGAGGCGTCACGCGGGGCATTCGGAATCTCGGGAGCATGATAATCCCAATAGGGGATGTGGTCCGCGGGGATCTCCGGAGCCGACATGATGTATCGGGCGATCCGGACGGCCATGTCCAGATAGCGCGGATCCTGCGTATAGCGGTAGCAGACCACGTATCCGTAGAGGCCCCACGCCTGACCCCGGGCCCAGGAGCTTTCGGTGGCATATCCCTGGGCGGTCTGACGGTCGCGGACCTCGCCGGTCCGGGGGTCGTAATCCACGACATGATACGAACTGCCGTCGGGTCGGAAATGGTTCTTCATGGTGGCATCGGCGTGTGAGAGGGCGACCTTCCGGTAGGTCGAATCCCCGGTGATTTTCGAGAGTTCGAAGAGCAGCTCCAGGTTCATCATGTTATCGATGATGACCGGATGTTTCCATCCACGCAGTTTCTGCCATCCCCGGTCGGGATTCCAGCTCAGGATGGTTCCCGAGGCGGGATTGAAGCGGCTGACCAGCGTATTGCCCGCCTGGATCATTATGTCGAGCATCTGCGGGTCGCGGGTCAGACGATAGCCGTTTCCGTATGAGCAGTTGAAGACGAATCCCAGATCATGCGATGCGGCGTTGGTCTGTTTTTCGAAGATCGATTGCAGGCGGACTGCGGCGTTCCGGTATTTTTCCTGCCGGCTCCATTGATACAGATACCATAAGGTCCCGGGGAAGAAGCCTTCTGTCCAGTCGAATTTCTCTTTGTTGATCCAGACGGTTTGTCCCTCCTTGTCGAGGGTGCGGGGAATGGCATTGCGGGCCAACGCCTCATTCAGCATCAGGTCGATCTGTTGACGGGCACGAACCAGGCGGTCATTCGTGGACTCCTGTTTGGCATGGCATCCGACGAGCAGGGTGGAAACAAGTGCAGTCAGTAGAAATTTCTTCATTGCTTCGAATTAAGGGTAATTGACAGGTAAGCCCGCATAAACAAAATTACCCTTGACAATTCAAAGCCTGTAAAGATTTTGTCCGCTTTTATTTAAGATTTTGTTCGGAATTCTTTGTGTCGTGTCCTTTTTTAAGATATTGGCCCGGAGATATTTTGAATTTTCGTTTGAAACAGCTGCTGAAATATTGCGGAGAGTTGAATCCCGATCGATCCGAGACCTCGGCGATCGAGATTCCGGGCTGCGTGTTCATCAGTTTGACGGCATGTTTCAGTCGAATGGTCAGGATGAATTCGTTCGGCGTCATACCGGTTACCCCTTTCAACTTCTGGAAGAAGACCGTTCGTCCCAGATGCATGTCGGAAGCGAATTCATCGACCGAGTAATCGCTGTTGTCGATGTGTTTTTCGATGATCCGGTATGCGCGGTCGATGAATGCGCCGTCCTCTCCCGGAGCCGGAAGGGTTTCGGTTCCGGTCGACGGCTCTCCGGAGAAGCGCTCCTGGAGGATGCGGCGATTGTTGAGGACATTCTCGATCCGCGCCAGAAGGAGTCGGATGCTGAAGGGTTTGGAAATGTAATCATCCGCACCGACGGAGAGTCCTTCGACCGTGTGTTCGGTGGCGGTACGGGCTGTAAGCAGCACGACGGGCAGATGACTGGTCTGGAAATCGCCTTTGAGTCGGGCGCACATCTCCGTTCCGCTCATGTTGGGCATCATCACGTCGCTCAGGATGAGAGCCGGCTGGAGCTCTTTGGCCCGCAGGTAACCCTGCAAGCCGTCGGAAGCCTTTTCGACCTTGTAGAACGGGGAGAGAATCTCTTCCAGGAATCGTTGCATGTCGGGATTGTCCTCCACGACGAGGATCGTCTGTCTGTGCCCCGTATATTTTTGTTTGAGCGAGGCCAGAATATCCTCGATCTGGCACTTGTCGTCGAGGATGGAGTCCTGGACGGAGTTTGGCATGGAGCCGGAGTCTGGTTTCTGATTCGAGAGGGGCAGTCGGATCTCGAAGAGGCTGCCCTGTCCCATTTCACTGTGGACGCTTATGGTTCCGCCATGAGCCTCGACGGTCTGTTTGACGGTGGCCAGCCCGATCCCGGTTCCGGTATTCTGCCGGGGTGCCCCCTGCACCTGATAGAATCGTTCGAAGATTCGTGTCTGATCCTTCGGCGCGATTCCGATCCCGGAGTCCTGGACCCGGATTACGACCGATCCGTCATTTCCCCCCCCCGCGGAGATGGAGACGGCTATGTCGCCTTTTTCGGTGAATTTGAAGGCATTGGAGAGCAGATTGTAGAATACGCGTTCCATGGCCCGACGGTCGAAATCGACCCATACGGGTTCGCTGGCGGCCTGAAGCGTATAGGAGAGGTGTCGCTGTGCGGCCAGATCGGTGAAGCTGACGAAAACCTCCCGCAACAGGCCGTTGATGTCGTCGGTTCGGGGGGTGATTGTCGAGAATCCGTTTTCCTGCTTGTGCAGGTCGAGCAGTTCGTCGACGAGCGATCGCAGGCGTTTGACATGTTTGAAGACACCCAGGATCTGTCTGCGCTCCGGGACATTGAGATCTTCGTGTCCGAGGATCTGTTCCAGCCCTCCGGAAATGAGCGTCAGCGGGGTTCGGAATTCGTGGGAGACGTTGGTAAAGAAGCGCAGTCTCTCCTGGTTGTACTCATTCTCCCGGGCGGCCTCCAGCTGCTGTATCAGCAGCTGCTGTTCGGCCCGACGCCGCAACAGATAGGAGCGATTAAGCATGAAGGCCACGAAGGCCACGATGAGCAGGTATATGAGGATGGCCCACCAGGCAAAATAGAAGGGCGGGGCGATGACGATGTCCAGGGTTGCCTGTTGGGCGTCGGTGTCCGGATCGGAGTAGTGTACGACAAAGCGGTATTTGCCCGGAGGGACATTCGTATAGGCCGTTCGGTTCGAACCGTCGGCCTGGATGGGTTCCGGATCATAGCCTTCGAGTTGATAGATCAGTTTGGCGCGTTGTCCGCGTGTGAGCCCCAGATCCGAAAAGAGGATGGCAAACGTATTGTCGTTGTGGGAGAGTCGGATCCGGTCGGTGAAGAGGATGTTCCGCTTGAGGATTCCGGTGGAGTCCGAGGCCTGGATTTCGCGTTGCCGTACCTGTAACGAGGTGATTCGGATGTTGTTGTGATGTTTTTTCGTACGCACCTGCCGTTCATTGAGCGAGACCATGCCGTTGAATCCTCCGATGTAGATGGTACCGTCGGGGGTGCACAACAGGGAGTTGTTGTTCAGCGTGTTGAGCGGCAGACCGTTCTCTTTGGTGAAGTTTGTGAAGCGGTGTTCAGCCAGATTGAAGAACGAGATTCCGTCGGTTGTTGTCAGGATGATGTCATCGTACTGCGAATCGGCCACGGCCAGGGCGATGTCGCTGGGCATGCCGTCCGAATCGTTGAAATGGATAAAACGCTCTTTTGTCGGGTCATACAGATTCAGCCCCGCGGGTGTCGAGATCCAGATTCGGAAGAAACGGTCTTCGAAGATCTGATGGATGAGGTTGCTCGACAGGGAGTAGGGATTGTTCGAATCGTATTCGTATTGTCGGAAGGATCCGTTTGCCGGGTCGTAGAGGGCGACTCCGTAGAATTCGCTGCCGATCCAGACTCTACCGAGATGATCGACCGTCGTGCACATGATCCGATCCGGCATGTCATGACGGTATTCCAGCGGCAGGAAGGGGGCGACCTGTCCGGAGTGCAGATCGAAGAGCATCATGCCGTCCTGTGTTGACAGGAGATATTTGTCCCCGAAGGCATCGATGTCATTGATCGAATTGCTCGGGATATATTCGCGGTGAGAGGGGTCGTGTGAGAGGCTTCTGAAACGGCGGGTCTTGAGGTTGAAGAGGTTCAACCCTCCGGTGTGCGTGGCGACCAGCAGGACGGAATCGCGGTAGTTGGAGAGTTGTTTGACGTTGTTGCACGAGATGGAGTAGGGGCGCGAAGGGTCAGCCTCGTAATAGGAGAACTGTTCCGTTTTCGGATCGTATCGATTCAATCCGCCGCCTTCGGTTCCGATGTAGAGATCGCCGTTAGAGGTTTGACACATGGCCCCGACGATGTGGTAATTCAGGCCTCGGTTTCCGAGCCTGCTGACGGGATAGTATCGGAAGTGGTTGGTCGAAGGGTGGAGGATGTTGATTCCCCCGAAGTAGGTTCCGATCCACATAGCGCCGTCCCTGTTGCAGAAGATCGACCATACCGAGCTGTGAGACAATGAGGTAGGATCCGCGGCGTCGTATTTGTAGGTTTGGGATCGGCGGCTCTCGGGATCGAAATGGTCGAGTCCTTCGAGCGTTCCGAGCCAGATTTCGCCTGAGGGGTCTTCCATCACGCACCGCACGAAATCATGGGAGATCGTAGGAGCCCGGAAGTTTTCCGTTTTGCCATCCGGGGCCAGGCAATAGACACCCTGCTTCATGGTAGCCACCCACAGCCGCTTCCGGGAGTCGCGATAGAGACTTACGACAGTCACGCCGTCGAGCAGTTTCGAGACGGATTGTACCCGGTCATAGCAGTAAACGGCCTTGTTTGTTCCGAATACGACATTTCGAGCGGCAAGGAGCAGGGCTGAGACACTTTCCCCGTCGGGGATCGCGATTCGTTCGCGGGTCAGTGATCCGTCGGTTTTCGAGAGTCTGTACAGGGCGTTGATGGTCCCGGCCCAGATTTGTTCACCGTCGACGGCCATGGCCCGGATTCCGGGCAATGAGATATTCGTGAATCGTTCGTGGACGATGTCGTAGATGGAAATGGCCCCGAAAGTTTGGATATAGAGGGTCATTCCTTCGGCGATCACGTTTTTGATTTGGTTTTCGGGCAGGGAGTTTTGATCGCCGTGTTGCGTGTAATATTTTTTGATATGGGTTCCGTCATAGCTGTTGAGGCCGTATCGGGAACCGAACCACATGATCCCTGCAGAATCCTGGGCGATGGATGTTATCGTGTTGAAGCTAAGTCCGTTCCCGGTATTCAGATGTTCGAAGTTCAGATTTCTGGGTTGCAGATTCCGCGTTGAGGCCGCGAGCGGAAACAGGAGACACAGGAAGCATATTGTGAGGAATCTCATCATGACCGAACAGCGAGGCGGATTCAGGTTAGATGAACAAATTTATATAAAAAAACGATTTTTTACAAGACGATGCGGAATCTTCGGGTTCGGATCTTTGGGTTTGGTACCGTATTTTGCAGAATCCGGTATTGGGATTTTCTGTCTGTGTGTTTCTATCTGCCATGGACGAAGGGGGGCTTGAACTCGACGATCGAGGAGCTATTCCAGAGCCGAAGGGCCAGTTGGAATCCTTTAGCAGTATGGCATGGGGTGTCTTCCCCCCCCTCCCTCCCTCTCTCTTCTTTGGTAACTGCGATGATCATTCCAAGGGTCCCGCAGCAAGGATCTCGTGTGTTTTGAGTTTTCGATAGAAATAAAAAATCCTGCAAACTCAGGTTTACAGGATTTTGGGGAATTTCCACCCTCCCCCATGGTGGAGAATACGATAACTGAACCCATATCGTAATCACCAATATGTCAACGTGTTAAGATTGTAAAAATTTTTAGATACACCGAATAGGCCACAACCTATTTTCGCTGTTTTCCCTTGTATTCACT
>CALUKK010000003.1 GCA_944321205.1 uncultured Alistipes sp. | reverse complement strand
CATATCGGCACCGACAAGCTGCCGCGCATCATGCAGAATATCCGCCGGACGATTCTTGAGGCCGGGGGTGAGTTCCGCTTCGAAAGTCGTGTGACCGATCTGAAGATCGTTGACGGAAGAATCCTCGGAGTGTGGTGCGGTGCGGAATCGGTGGAAGGGGCGGCCGTAGTCCTGGCAACGGGACATTCGGCCCGGGATATCTACGAGCTGCTTCATCGTACCGGCGTGCGCCTGGAGGCCAAGCCCTTCGCCATGGGAGTGCGTATCGAACATCCGCAGGCCCTGATCGATTCGATCCAGTACCATTGCACCACGCGGGACGAATACCTCCCCGCAGCCTCCTATTCGCTCGTCAGTCAGGAGGGCGGTCGTGGGGTCTATTCGTTCTGCATGTGTCCCGGCGGGTTCATCGTCCCGGCCATGACCGATGCCGCGCAATCCGTGGTCAACGGCATGTCACCCAGCGGCCGAACCTCTCCCTACGCCAATTCCGGACTCGTTACGGAGGTCCGGTTGTCGGATTTCGAACCGTTGCGCGAGCCGTGGGGCGAACTGGCCGGACTGCGTTTCCAGGAGCTTTTCGAACTTACGGCCCGTCGCGAGGGTGGCGAGCATCAGATCGCTCCGGCTCAACGTGTCGCCGATTTCGTGGCGGGGCGTGCCAGTGCATCGTTGCCGCGAACCTCCTATATCCCGGGGATTGTCCCGTCGCGGCTCGACCGCTGGATGCCCGATTTCATAGCCCGCGGTCTGCGGCAGGGATTGGCCACCTTCGGCCGGAAAATGAAGGGCTATGTGACGAATGAGGCGGTGATCGTGGGGGTGGAGTCCCGGACGTCGACCCCCGTTCGCATCCCGCGGGATGCCGGGACGCTCATGCATCCGCAGGTGTCGGGACTCTTCCCCGCGGGCGAGGGGGCCGGCTATGCCGGAGGAATCATCTCGGCGGCCCTGGACGGTGAACGCATCGCCGAGGCGGTGAGCCGGTATGTCGGCAAAGAACTTTGAATCATGAAACAGGTAAAGGTGATCATACCCGTCTATACGGACAAGCTTTCGGAGAACGACTGGCTGTCGTTGAAGCACAATACGGAGATTCTCAAACGGCATCCGATTGTTTTGCTCCTTCCGCGGAGTCTCTCGCTGGAGTCCGTTGCCCGGAAGTTCCCTGAGGTGACGACCTATGAAATCATCCGGGTCTCGGACGGATTCCTCGGAAAGGCCGGAATCCTCGGATACAACCGCATGATGCTTTCGGCGGAGTTTTACGATCTCTTTTCCGATTGCGAATACATCCTGATCTGTCAGACCGATGCCTGGATCTTCCGGGATGAACTCGAGGCGTGGTGTCGGCGCGGTTACGACTATGTGGGGGGCACCTGGTGGCGGGCCGGGGTGTGGTCCTGGCCGATCATCCGGCACTTCTTCCCCCGAAACCGCCGCCTCTACGGAAAGGTCGGAAACGGAGGTCTTTCGCTGCGGCGGGTCGCGGCTTTCCGGCGTGGATGTATCCGTTATGCCGATCGGATCGATTACTATCTGAACCAGTCGCGGCATATCTATTACGAAGATGTCTTCTGGGCCCTCGAGCCTCTGGATTTCCGATACCCTTCGATGCGGGAGGCCATTGACTTTTCGTTCGACACCCACCCCGAACGGTGTCTGGCCGTTACCGGCGGGGAGTTGCCCTTCGGCTGTCACGGATGGCTCAAGCCTGCCCGAATCGATTTCTGGAGACGGTTCATCCCGGCCGCCCCGACTGCGCCGTCCGTACCTGTTGCCCCGACCTCACACTTATGACTGAACCCGATATGAAGAAGAATTATCTGCTGTTCGTCACTTTGCCGTATGCCTATTCGATCATGCGGCCGTTGCAGTCCGAGATCCGCCGTCGTGGCGATACGGCGGCCTGGTTTATCGAGGAGGGGTGCCCCGATGCGTTGGAACCCGACGAGATCCGCCTGCGGAGCGTCCGGGAGGTGCTTGCGTTCAACCCCCTTGCGGTTTTTGCTCCGGGCAACTACATCCCGGACTTTTTCCCGGGGGTGAAGGTGGCCCTGTTCCACGGATATGCCATTCAGAAACGGATCGAGGCGATCGATGACCATTTTACCGTACGGGGCTGGTTCGACATCTACTGTACGCAGGGACCCAGTAGCACGCCTTTCTTCAAGGAACTGGAAAGGAAGTACGGTTTCTTCCGGGTTTACGAGACCGGATGGCCCAAGGCGGACACCTACTTTGCCCCGGAGATGCTGACCCGGCCGAAGAACGAACGTCCGGTCATTCTCTATCCCCCGACCTTCACGAAGAACGTCTGTTCGGCCCCTCATCTGATGGGCGAGATCAAGCACCTTGCCGAGACGAAACCCTGGGACTGGATCATCACCTTCCATCCGAAACTGACCGATCCCGAGATCGTCTCCGGATACAAGCGGATTGCGGCCGAACATGCGAACGTCACCTTTTTCGAGGGTTCGGACAAGATGCCCCTCCTGCAACGGGCCGACGTGATGCTGTGCGACAGTTCTTCGATCATCCTGGAGTTCATGTTTCTGGACAAACCGGTCGTCACGTTCCGCAATTCACATCCCGGGCCCCATTTGATCGACGTACAGCGCCCCGAGGAGGTCGGCCCGGCCATTGAGCGGGCCTTGACGCGTCCCGAGGCGTTGATGCAGACCATCCGGGCCTATACGATGCATCACGAGCCTCACCGGGATTGCCGTTGTTCGGCCCGGGTGCTTGATGCCGTGGATGATTTCCTGGCCTCGGGACATCTCGGCCTGAAACCCAAACCGCTGAATCTGATCCGCAAGTGGAAACTCCGTCGGCGGATGCACTACTGGCCCTTGTGGGAACGCCTTCGCGGGCGGTAGCCGGGACCTTTCCCCGCTCTTTGCTATTCGCTGTCGGGACCCTCAATGACGGGGGTCTGCATTTGCCGTTTCGAAATCCCGAACCTTTTTCCGTATTGGAGCCAGTATTGGGTTGACGCCAGCACGAACAGCCGTTTGCCGATCGGCATCGTCGTCTGCCAGGTTCCGTATTGCCGGGCGGCGATCGATTTTGCGAAGTGTTTGATTTTCCTGTTGACCAGGAACCGGAAAGGAGAGTCCAGAATCGCCTCGCCGCCGCCTACCATCAATACCGAACCGAACGGATAGCCGTTCCGTTGGCAGAAGAGCCGGAGCATGCGGACGACGACCTCGCACTGCTGCGGTTCCAGGAATCCGCAATTGACAAGCACCGAAACGACCGGACGATGATCCGGAGGTGTCGTCTCCAGGAATTTCAGAAAGTTCAGCAACCCGACGGGCAGCGCATCCGCGTAGAGGGGAAAGACCAGAAGAAGATCCGCATGATGTTCCATGCCGGCGCGAAGTTCCGCATGGTTGTTTTTCCGGATCTCGCGGTAGTCGGTCTCTTGTGGACAGTGTCTGGAGAAGAGCTTCGCATAGCGTTTCGAATTCGAGCGTGTGGCCCGGGGACTTCCGTTCAGGATCAGGATTTTTTCCATGTCTCGATCAGATCTTTTACGTTTTTCTCCACCTCCGACTCCGCAACGTAGAGGATTCGGTGGTCGATAAAATTCATGTTGTACCCGTTCCGGGCTACCAGACGCTCGAAAATCGACCGCTCCTCCTGTTCGATGGCTCCATAGGCGATGATTGTGGCGTGTTTCGGGGTCACGGCACGCTGGAGATGGTGGGTTTCGCCCCGATGGATACGGATGAAGGCCTGCTGGATGGGGATGGCCCGTTCCAGCATCCGCTTCATGATCGTGTCGTAGCCGCCGTATTTGATGCGGCTGACATACACGACGGTGTCGCTTTCGGCAATCAACGGGTAGACCCGAACGGCATCATCCCGGATGACGCATCGCCCGGGGGTCTTTGTCCAACAGCCGAAACACCCCACGCAGTTGGCAATCTGCAGGGTGGAGAGATCTACATGCCGGATTTCACCGTTCTCCGGCAGCTCGAGGTTGAGGGGCCTGTCGCTGAGTATGAGTTTCATTGCTTACATGTTGAAAACGACGTGAGTGGAAAACGTCGCTTGTTGTTTGACAAAAAACGATCCAAAAAGAGCCTGTCTTACAGTCGTGGCCGTTTTTGTTGCGGATGAGCCGTTCCTGGCCGTCCGAGACGGCATTCACCGCTCTTCCGCCGTGGGGGTTGACTCGGGGATCGGATCTCCCGGAGTCGGGGTTGCGGGATCGTATACGGCAACTCCGACCCGCGAATCGGCACATCCGTAATAGAGATACCATTTGCCGCGGAAATGGACCAGACCTTCGATGAAGACCGTGCCGTCCTTGTATTGCCCGCTCTTTTCGAACTCCTCCACGGGGCGGAAGAACGGAACATCGAGCCGGGCAAGCACCCGCTCCGGCTGCGTGGCGTCGAAGAGAACCTGTCCCGCGGCATAGGTCCGGGCCGGATAGCGGGGATCGCCACCCTCTCCGGATCGGTTCTTGCCGTTGTACAGCAGCAGGATCCCCCGCTCGGTCAGAATGGCCGGAGGCCCGCATTCGGTCAGTTCGCTGTCGAAGCAGCCCTCCCGCGGAAAGACGCAACCCTTGAGGTTCCCGGCCTCGTCCAACTCGGGAGTCCAGTCGACAAGGTTGTCCGACGTGGCGACATTGATCATCCGCTCACCCCAGTACATCAGGTATTTGCCGTTGACGCGCGTGATGACGAGGCGGTCACCGACGAGTTTCGTGACGATGGATGCCGATTTGCTCGCCAGGTTCCGAAAACGTCCCTCATGGGCTTTGGCAAAGGCCGGGCCGTGTTTCGTCCAGTGGAGCAGGTCGCGCGACGTTGCAACCGACAGCCGCGGGACCTGCTGGTTCCAGGAGGTGTAGAACATGACATAGGTGCCCTCTTCGGTGACGGCAACCCGGGGATCTTCGCAACCGCCCGGCCATTCATACTCCTTCATCTCGTCGTCGGCCGGGTAGAGGATCGGATCCTTCCGGAGTTCCATGGTCAGACCGTCGCGGCTTTCGGCCAGTCCGATCCGCGAGGTTCGTTTGCCGATTCCCGTTGCGGAGTTGTCTTCGGCACGGTAGAGCACGCAGATCCGGTCATCCTTGACGACGGCTGCGGGATTGAACGTATCGCTCTCGCACCAGCCCACCGAGTCCCGACGCATCGGGCAGAAAAAGCGGATGTTCGAATCGGGGCTGATGAGGGGATTCACGCCGACCGGGCGTACGAATCCGCCCAGCGCCCATTCCGGCAGGCGGTTCTCCCCGGCTGTATCCGAGGTGGGGGAGCAGGCTCCGGATCCCGCGAGGATTCCGGCAAGGAGCAGCAGATTGCGGATTTTCTTCATCGTTGGTTCCTTATATATATAAAAACGTGTGTTTCGGACCTCCTGGAGAGGTCTTCGCGGACAAAGATACGATAAAAATCGGGAATTCGGATGCCCTGAGTGTGGATTGGAAGGGGAATCTTGAACGTGCAGTTTCCTCTTTGTCTGGGGGCTCAGAGTCTGTTTGGAGGGTGATTTTGCCGAGAAATTAAATTTTTTTGCAAAATAATTTTGAAATTATTTTAATAATTTATATCTTTGTTCCAGAACAATTCTTCAAAGCATGAAGCGGAACATCCATACGGATTTGTGTATCGAGAGACCTCTGCTTGTCACCCTCGAGTGCGCCGCTTCGCGACAGTGCTGACGTCACGGGAGTCTTCTGCTCCGCGTGGCGTTTTTTGTTTCCGCACACGTATTCCGATTTCCAGTAAGTTTCCAGATCCTTCCGCCCGGATCCGGAGATCGGAGATTCCAGGATTTTTACCGGAAAATCCCCATATTTCAACATACTTATTTTCAGCATTATGAAGAAAATCGAAGCGGTCATCCGTCGAACCAGGTTCGAGGAGACCAAAGAGGCACTTCTGGAGAACGGCGTGGAGTGGTTCTCCTATGTCGACGTACGCGGCTCGGGCCATGCCCGGAACCGGCGGGTGTATCGAGGCGTCATGTACGAAACGGACATCATCGAACGCATGATGCTTATCCTGATCGTCCGGGACGAACTCTGCGACAAGGCCATCGATACGATCATCCATACGGCCCGCACGGGAGAGATCGGTGATGGACGGGTCTGGGTCTCCGATATCGACCACTACTACAGTATCCGTACGGGGCGTTGCGATGAACTGATCAACAAGAAACGAACCCCGGAAGAGGTTGCGGCGGAGGCGGCGGCCGAAAAGTAACACGTCAAAAATAAAGTCTGGTTAGGTTAAAATTTCAGGTTATGGAGAACAATTTGGACACTATGGCCCGTATCGAGGGGCTCTTCTCGGCTGTCGACACCATCTGGGTTTTGCTCGCAGCCATACTGATCTTCATGATGCAGATGGGTTTTGCATCCGTAGAGGCCGGCTTCACCCGGTCGAAGAATACGGCCAACATTCTGATGAAGAATCTGCTTGATTTCTGTTTCGGCGCACTGTTGTTCTGGCTGCTCGGGTTCCGTCTCATGTTCGGGGCCGATGCCTTTGCCGGGCTGCTTGCCAATCCCTTCGAACCGGGAGCCGCCATCCCCGGCAACATCCCGCAGACGGCTTTCCTCGTCTTCCAGACGATGTTCTGCGCCACGACCGCCACGATCGTCTCCGGAGCCATGGCCGAACGTACGCAGTTCCGCGCCTATCTGATCTATTGCATCTTCATCTCGGCACTCATCTATCCCATCGCCGGACACTGGACCTGGGGTGGCGGATGGCTTTCGGCCCTGGGCTTCCACGACTTCGCCGGGTCGGCCGTCGTACACTCCGCCGGCGGCTGGCTGGCATTGGTCGGCGCAGCGCTGGTCGGACCCCGTATCGGGAAGTACAAGAACGGGAAACCCCGTGCCATTCTTGGCCACAACCTCACCATTGCCACGCTCGGCGTCTTCATCCTCTGGATCGGCTGGTTCGGATTCAATCCCGGCAGTACGGTCGGTATTGCCACTCCGGCATTGCAGGAGAGCGCCTCGCTGGTCTTCATGAATACCAACATCGCGGCTGCAACCGGCGCTCTGACAGCCCTGTTCGTCGCCTGGATCCGCTACGGAAAGCCCTCGCTGTCGCTTTCGTTGAACGGCGTGCTGGCCGGTCTGGTCGGTATTACGGCCGGATGTGATGCCGTTACGCCTGTCGGTGCGGCGCTGATCGGCGTGATCTGCGGTATGGCCATGGTCTTTGCCGTCAATTTCTTCGACAGCGTAGCCAAGGTCGACGACCCGGTCGGCGCGATCTCCGTGCATGGAGTCTGCGGTTCGCTGGGAACCATTCTGACGGGATTCTTCGCCGTTGACGGCGGACTCCTCTACGGCGGAGGCTGGCGCATGGTGGGTGTTCAGCTCCTCGGAGCGGTCGTTTATGCCGGCTGGGCAGTAGCCTGCGGATACGTACTCTTCTATACGATCCGACGCACGATCGGGTTGCGCGTGGATCGTCGTGTGGAGGAGGACGGCCTCGACTACTACGAACACGGCGAAACCTCGTACAACATCTGATCTTTCCGAGATCCTCCCGAGAATCTCCTTTGCGGGCTTCGGCCCGATGTCCCGGAATGCCGGCGCAGAATGCGTCCGCTCTCCGGAATGGGGGTCCACACGCCTCTCCGAACCTCCCGGGATGGGGATTCGGGACCGGACGGGGTCGCACTCCCGAAAATAAACAGATTGAAAAACCTCAAAAATCGAATCCTTATGAAACGACTCATCCCATTTACGGCTCTTCTGCTTGGTCTGGCTCTGATTCCCTCGTCGGCTCCGGCTCAGGAGCGGGCCACGCTCTCCTTTTCCGGAGGCTCCGATCTCGTAAGCGGTTATGTCTGGCGCGGTGTTCCGGTGGCAGGCATCTCCCTGCAGCCCACCCTTGCGATGAGCGTCGGAGACTTCTCGGCTTCGGCCTGGGGCTCCGTCGACTTCGCATCGACCCCCTACAAGGAGATGGATCTTTCACTGGCATACGCCCTGGGTCCGGTGACCTTCTCGTTGACGGACTACTATTGGACGGGACACCCCGATGACCGCTATTTTGTCTTCGATGCGAATTCGCCCCATCGCGTTGAGGTCGGCGTCTCGTGGGTGGTTTCGGAGAAGTTCCCCCTCAACCTCTCCTGGTATACGATGCTCTTCGGTGCGGCCGATACGAACGATCGGGGAAAGCGGGCCTATGCCTCCTATTTCGAGGTGGCTTATCCGTTTGCGGTCAAGGGTATCGACATGAAGGCCGGTGTGGGTATGGTGCCCTGGAATGCCGAGGCGACCTATCTCTCCGCAGGCCGGGACTTCTATGTGCAGAATGTCTTCCTGAATGCCGGTAAAAGTTGGGAGCTGAAGGGTGCCGAAGGGTTGTCATTCGGGCTTTTCACCAATCTGATCTGGAATCCGGCGTTGGAGAACGTGAATTTCGTCGGAGGAATTTCCCTGCGCATGTAGCGGATTCCGAAGAGTCACTCCGTCGGTTCCGCGGAGAGGGGCGAACTCTCCCGGATCCGGCCCTCACACTTGTCAAGCGGGCCTCTTTCCCATGGGAGAGAGGCCCGCTTCGGTTGTCTATGCTCTTTTCCGGCCCGTTCAGCGACGCTTCGTTCCGCCCTTTTTCTTCCGGACCGACCACCCGAAGTGTCCCAACGCTTCGCCCAGTGCGAAATACTCGCCGTGGGAATAGACGATCGGATCGGCCCGTTCGAGGTGGAAACGTCCCGTTTCGGGATCGAGATAGGCCTCGTCGACCTGGACTCCCACCACCTCGGCCAGGAACATGTCGTGGCTGCCGAGCGGGACGATCTGCTGGACCCGACACTCGATATTGACGGGCGATTCGGCGACGATCGGTGCCGAGATCCGTTCCGAAGGTAGGGGTGTGAGCCCCATTTCGCGGAATTTGTCGTGGTCACGGCCCGAACGTACGCCGCACCAGTCCGTAGCCCGGGCCAGGGAGCGGGTCGTCAGATTGATGACGAACTCGCCCGTACGGCGGATGATTCCGTAGGAGTGACGCTCGGGCCGCACCGAAATGTAGCACATCGGCGGATCCGAACAGATCGTGCCCGTCCAGGCTACGGTGAGCAGGTTATACTCTTCGGGAGTTGCGCCGCAGCTTACCAATACCGCCGGCAGCGGATACAATACCGTTCCGGGTTTCCAAATCTGTTTCATCTTTCGCCGCTTTTGGAACTTTGTTTACAAAGGTAAGTCTTTTTTGGTATCTTTGCCTGCATGCTTGATGAATTTATCCGATATCTCGAGGCCGAGCGACGCTATTCGCCGTTGACCGTCCGCAACTACCGACACGATGTGACGGCCTTTCTGGCCTGGTTGGGGTGTGCCGACAGGGAAGAGGAACTGCGCCGTGTCACGACGGACGACGTCCGGGCCTGGATCCTTCACCGCACCGAAGCGTGTCACCTGGGCGCCGCCTCGATGAATCGCGAGGTATCGTCGTTGCGGGCCTTCTTCCGGTGGATGCTCAGCCGGGGCTTCGTCGCCTGCGATATTGTACGACCGATATCTTCGTTGCGGACTTCGCGGCGTTTGCCGGCCTTCGTCCCCGAGAGCCGGATGGGGGGCATCGTCCGTGATTGCGAGTTCGACACCGAAGACTTCCGCAGCGAGCGGAATTCGCTCATCGTCTTGATGCTTTATGCCTGCGGGCTGCGTCTGGCCGAACTTGTTGGGGTCAATCGAGACGACTTTTCCGAGGATTACGCCACCTTGCGCATCCGCGGCAAGGGGGATAAGGAGCGCATGGTTCCGATCCTGGAATTCCTCCGGGAGAAGATTTTGCACTATCTTGGATTAATTGAGCGGCAAAATATTTGCAAATCTTCGGAAAAAGCGCTATTTTTAACTCACCAAGGTAAACGCATTGCCCGGATCACCGTGTATCGCATCGTGAAGGAGGAGTTGGCCAGAGGCGGCGTACAGGGGAAAAAGAGTCCCCACGTCCTCCGACACACGTTTGCCACACACCTGCTCAACGGCGGCGCCGACATGCGGGAGATCCAGGAACTTCTGGGTCATGCCTCGCTTCAGGCCACACAGGTCTATACGCATAGCAGCATTGCACGGTTGCGGGATGCTTACGCGAAAGCCCATCCTCGCGAAAAGGATGGCAAGTGTTAATTTTATAAACTGTAAGGTTATGAACGTGCAGATTCAATCCGTGAAATTCGATGCCGACAAACGGCTGATCGAATTCGTGAATGCCAAGATGGCGAAGTTGGACCGCTTTGCGGAGCGATCGACCGGAGCCGATGTCATTCTCAAACTCGATAAAGACCATGAGAAGGGAAACAAGATTGCAACCATCACGCTGCATATGCCGGGCGAGGATCTTGTGGCATGCCACCAGTCGAAAGCCTTCGAGGAGTCGGTCGATGAGGCCATTGATGCCTTGAAGCGTCAGATCGACAAATTCAAGTCGAAACTCGAAAAGTGAACTCCCACCAACCTAATAATCCTTAACTAACCAATGCCGCGACGGCTGCCTTTCGAGGCGGCCGTCGCATTTTATACCGGTTGTGGCATCCATCACCGCATCCGCTTCGTACCGGCAGGTACGAAATACAAAAAAGCGACCCGGAAGGTCGCTTTTCGTAGTGGATAGGGGATTCGAACCCCTATGTCATGCGTGAGAGGCATGTATCCTAACCCTTAGATGAATCCACCTTGTTGAGTTTTGTGGTGCAAAGATAACGCCTTCTTTTGAATCTCCAAAATTTTCCGCCATTTTCTATGATTTTTTTTCGGTTTCCTTGGCGGATCGCCCTTTTTATCTATCTTTGAATGATCGACAAAACCTCTTGTGATATGAAAAACCGGTCTGTTCTCTTGTTGGGTGCGATTCTTTTACTGGGAGGCTCATGCAGCAAACGCCTCGTGCACCCCGAGTTTGAAACACATGCCCTCGACACCCTGCTTTGCGGCAAGGGTAGTTCCTGCAAGATCGAGTACCGCTTCGTCTCGATTCGCAATGCGGCAAAATCGCCGGCCCTTGAAGCGGTCGAACAGGCCAATATCGGCTATTTCTTTCAGCTGGAGGACTTCTCCGGATCCGAGCAGCAGGCCGTTCAGACCTCTTTGACGGAGATTCAGACCAATTATCTCTCGGAGGGGTTGGCTCCGGAGGGTGTTGAGTATGAAATCTCGGTCGAGGCCGAGGGGGCGGTCGTTGATTCGCTCCTCAGTTATGTCATCACCCGGGCCGGTTATACCGGCGGAGCCCATGGTATGTATGGGACCGAGTGTCATACCTATTCGTTGCGCGACGGTTTCGAATTGTCGTTGGCCGATCTCTTTCCGGAAGAGGTGTTGCAGCGTCTCGATGGTGTGATCCGGGAGAAAATAGCCGCGCAATACGATGCTCCGATGGATGATGCGTTGGCACAGGAGGGCTTTTTCCCCGAGTACATTGCCCCGACGGAGAATTTTCTGATCACTCCCGAAGGGATCACCTTCTATTATAATCCCTATGATATCGGCTGTTATGCGTTGGGGGCCGTTACCGTGACTTTGAGCCGGGACGAGTTGAACGCTTTTCGTTCCGGAGAGTGATTCGCACGGGGGCGGTCCGATGGTACCCCTTCCCGGGAGCAGGATGGATGGGTCTTGAAGCCCGGGCATTGGCACGCCCGGATGGCGTCTGGCAGCCGGACGGGCTGGATTGTGCGGTGGAAATCGGCCTGGAGGCATGATTGCGCATCGCCGCCGGGATCCGGATGAACGAAAGGTCCAAAAACAAAAAAAGGTCCGAGTCTCACGACGGGGAACCTTCTTTTTGGCGGGGAACCACCCCCTCCAAAATGAGGGTCAATCGGAGGTATTCGACTTCTCGGACGAGCACCGTCCTCGAGTCTTAGTGGCGGACTTTCCGCCACAACCTGCCGATCTCCTCAACCAACCTAAAACTACTAACCTAAATGAACCTTAAAACTTCGCTGCAAAGATAAGCCGAAAAAAGCAACCGTGCAAGTTTTTATTAAAAAAATTTCAGAAATTTTTCATATTTTTTAATATCGGGAATCTGCTGCTACGGTGCTGTGCGCTGAAAGACATTCAGTTATATGGATAAACCGTGCGGAAACCCGATGAGTCCGAAGAATATCTGCGGAGGAGGATGCAGTAACCGACGAAAAACTCATTTATAGAATAGACCGGGACGGGACGATGCGGTTCGCGGATAAATTATTACATTTGTGTGACAAACCAGATCGCAGGATATGACGGTATCATTGATCATCTCTACCTACAATTGGCCCCGTGCACTGACGTTGTGCCTTGAGAGTGTGATGCGGCAAAGTGTCATGCCGACGGAGATTCTGATAGCCGATGACGGATCGGATGCGAGTACCCGTGAGGTGGTTGAGCATTTCGCGCATCAGTCCCGGGTCCCGTTGCGCCACATCTGGCACGAGGACCGTGGATTTCGTGCCGCCGCTATTCGCAACAAGGCCATTGCTGCCAGCCGATGCGACTATGTCATTCTCGTGGACGGAGATATGATTCTGCATCGCAGATTCATTGAGGATCATCTTCGCTTTGCCAAGCGGGGATATTATGTTTCGGGTTCCCGGGGGATGATTACGGCCCCTCAAACCCAGCGTCTGCTCGATGGAGAATCCGTACCGCTGTCGGTATGGGCAAAGGGGATCACCAGTCGGAACAATGTTTTTCGGAGTCGCTCGTTGGCCGTTGCTTATCGGGCATTGGCATCCGAGCATGCTCCGCGGAGTTGCAACATGGGGATCTGGCGCGACGATTTGCTGCTTGTCAACGGTTTTGACGAGGCTTTTGAAGGGTGGGGGTTTGAAGATACCGAACTGGGGTTGCGTCTTCACAATTGCCGAATCGGCCAACGACGGATCAAGTTTCTGGGTATTGCCTTTCATCTCTATCACCGGAAGGCGACGCGTGATAACTATGTCATCAACCAGCAAAGATATCTGGAGAGTGTCCGCGAGCACCGGACGCGATGCGAACGGGGGCTCGATTCCCACCTTGAACCATTGTCGGCGAGTTCACCGCAGCCGGATCTCTGAAATTTGAAATAGAGTCTTGTACGTACGCCATGCTTGTATCCGTCATCATTCCGGTTTTTAATGCCGAACGTTACCTTCCGACCTGTATCGAAAGCATTCTGGCTCAAAGCATGCCGGATTTCGAGCTGTTGCTTGTCAATGATGGCAGTACGGATTCCAGCGCGGCGATTTGTGACCGTTATGCGGCACGCGACCGGCGTATCCGGGTTTTTCATTGTCCGAATCGGGGTGTCAGTGCGGCGCGGAATCTGGGGCTTGATCAGGCCCGGGGTGATTTCATCGTCTTTGTGGACTCCGATGACTGGGTTGTTCCCGACCATTTGCAGCAGTTCGCCCGGAGCGGTATCGGCGAAGACGGTATCGCCTTCACCAATCTGAGTGAGGAGCGCCCTGCGTGGAACGATTCGCCTCGGACGCGGGTCTATCCGATGCAGGATCAGCGCATCACCTCGGGGCATGCCGATTGTCTGCCCGTCATTGCGGAATTGCTGCGACATCGTTGTTTCGGCTGGACCTGGAACAAGATGTTTTCGCGGGCGACGATCGAACGGTTGGGCCTGCGATTCGATGAATCACTCCATTATGCGGAAGATGAAGTGTTCACGATCCTCTATTGCGCGCATATTACCCATATCGTCACATTCAGCCATCCGACCTACCATTATCGTTTCGTGCCCGGGAGCCTGCTTCATCGGCGAATCGATCCTCGGGTATTGATTCGCACGAGACTGAAGATCATTCGTCTGTTTGAGATGTACGGATATGGCAATGAGATTCTCTATCTGGCCAACCGGACGTTTTTTTCGCGGTTGAGAAGGGAAATGCGTCATTGCAAGGAGTGGAATTCGGATATTGCCAACATTCTGGCATACAATATTCTGTGTAACTGGGAGGTACTGAAGAAATATTATCGGCCGGAGTTCTGTCGCAGTTTCTACGACCGGAAGATCCTCTTTCTCGGGAGTCTGATCTGCGCCATCAAGGCTCCGTTCTGGGTCAAGCTTATGATCAAGAGTCTGCGGCAATAGTTCCTCTTTTGAGGACCTTCCTTTCGCGCTTGCCATCTCCGGGGGAAAAGCAAAACCCCGTCTGAGTCTCCTCAAACGGGGTTTTCAGTGCCCAGGACAGGAATCGAACCTGCACGCCTTGCGGCACACGCACCTGAAACGTGCGCGTCTACCTATTCCGCCACCTGGGCATTGTACCGGTGTTTTCCGGAATTGCGGTGTGCAAA
>CALUKK010000002.1 GCA_944321205.1 uncultured Alistipes sp. | reverse complement strand
CGTCCTCTCGAACAACAACCCCTCGTCGATGCGCTTCATCCGCGAGATGTTCACGGCCGACGGCAAGTGCATGGAGGATTACTTCGACCGGATCTACCTTTCGTACGAGATGCACGAGCTGAAGCCCTCGGAGGCGATCTTCCGCAAGATGATCGCCGACAGCGGCATGATCCCCGAGCGGACGCTCTTCATTGACGACGGGCAGAAGAACGTCGATGCGGCGCAGGCATTGGGTTTCGCCGTCTATAAGCCCGCCCCGGGCGAGGATTTCGGACACCTGCTCGACAGCATCGGGCGGCCGTAACTGCCACAAGAGAAGGGGGTGCAGGCAGCGTGCATGCGGGTCGGACGCCAACACGGGAGGAAGGTGATAGGTGAGCCGGGACCCGGGGCACGAGGAAAAGGGCGCCGTGCAGACTGGATTTTTTACCGCCGGAATTGTGTATTTTCTCCGGTTCCGGCATCCATAGACAAACAGACTTCTGAAAACATCCAGGATGCATGCCATGAAAGCAAAAACCGTATTTCCGCTTCTGCTTGCCGGGGTACTCCTGGCAACCGTCTCCCCGGCCCAGCAGCCGGTTCGTGAGAGATACTGGCCGTGGGCAACATTTCAGGGCGACACAACCGCCTATATGGAGGCTAATTGGGGGAGAAATACATCCCCTGTCTACCCGGAAGGACGGCCCCTGAAAGAGTTTTTCAAGGAATTTGAGATACCCATTACGGCTGTCCGGTTTCGACTGTATGACAGGGTTATATGTGCCATGTCCCTATATATCATCCCCTATGAACAACTGATGGCATTACCGCAGGAGCAACGTCGGGAATATGCCATTCGTGTCCAGGTGCCTCTTGACTATGCCTTTGCTGCCGCCAAATACGAAGAGCAAATTCCCGAGTTGAAAAATCGGAATCGAAAGAAACTGACAAACATCTATCTCCCGTGGAAGCCCTCATATGCCGAGATTCTGGGCGATATAACCTATGTTTATGTAGTTGGTTGAGTTCCCGGTCAGTTCAGGCAGGCGTGCAGGTACTGTTCTTTGCGGAGTGGCGCTCCGGTCGGCCGGGAAGCCCTTTCAGTCCTCTTCCAACCACGTAAACTGTCCGTCGGCAATGGCTTTCTGATGAATTTCACGCGCAAAATTTGCCGGAACGGGAAAAAGCCGTTATCTTTGCACAACTTGTTCCGCCGGTATGAGACCCGGTCACGGAACAGGGATTCGGGGTGTAGCGCAGTCCGGTTAGCGCACCTGCTTTGGGAGCAGGGGGTCACAGGTTCGAATCCTGTTACCCCGACCATTGAAAATCAGCCGTTTGCAACGATGCAGACGGCTGTTTCGTTTTCCGGCTCTCGGGGCAAAAGCCCGATTTGCTGTTTGTGGGGCAAGCGGATCGCCGCATTTTCTGAAAAGTCCAGGACTTCCGAAGTGCGGGTCCTCCCGCTCAGCGTCGCGCAAAAAGGGTGATCAGCAGCGAGGCAAAGGTCAGCAACGCCCCGGCTCCCACTACTCCCGGCCAGCCGTACAGGGTCCATGCTGCCCCGGAGAGCAGCGTTCCCAGCGAGCCGCCGATAAAGTAGCAGCACATGAAGATCGTATTGATGCGGTTCGAGGCCGACGGGCAGAGTTCGAACAGCGTCGCCTGGTTGCTCAACTGGATACATTGCATGCCGATGTCGAGCAGCAGGATACCGACGATGATCGGCAGGTAGCGGTCCGCTCCAACCAGGAAGAGACCCCACGCTGCCAGTTGCAATACCGCTCCGATCACGTTGAAGCGGTAGATCCCCACCCGGGCGATATATTTGCCGCAGAAGGTCGCCGTCACGGCCCCCGCCACGCCGCACAAACCAAGAAAACCCACAATATCACTCCCGGCATGAAATGGCGCTTCGGCCATCTTGAAGGCCAGCGACGCCCAAAAGCAAAGGAACGAACCGAAGGCCAGCGCCGCACGCATCGAGTGGAGCCGCAGCAGCGGATAGCGTCGCACAAGGGTAAACAACGACCGCATCAGCGCCCCATAGCTGCCCGTGAAGTTGGGTCGTGCGTCGGGAAGGATGCGAAAGATGACAATGGCCGAGAGGAGCATCAGCACCGCAGCGATATAATACATTTCGCGCCAGCCGAGCCACTCGCCCACCGCCCCGCTCACGACACGCGAAGCCAGAATGCCGGTCAGCAATCCCGAAAGAACGATGCCAACGTTGCGGTTCTTGCGCTCCGGGCGGGAATACTGCGCCGCCAGCGGGATAAAGAATTGAGGTACCACGGAGCAGACCCCGATGACGAACGAGCTGACGTGCAACGTCGGCATGTCGGGAGCCAGGGCCGTGGCCACCAGTGCCGCAATCAGCAGCGTGAAGTCGGTCAGCAGGATCCGCCGCCGGCTGTAAAGGTCGGCCAGCGGGATGAGAAACAGCAGCCCCAGGGCATAGCCGCATTGCGCGAAAAGGGCGATATGGTTCGCCGCAAGAGTCGTGCTGCCGAGATCCTGTCGGATCATCTCCAGCAGCGGCTGGTTATAATAGAGGTTGGCCACGGAGACTCCCGCAATGACGGCCAACGTATAAAGCAGACGATTCGGGAAACCCGCACCCTCTTTCAATTGTCGATTCATGGAAAGGTGATTTTTCGCACAAAAGTACGCAGAAATTCCCGAAAAGCAAGAGTGCCGGGCTGTCCGAACCGGCAATCGTCCGAAAAGCGGTTCCGACGGAGCGTCCGATCCGGACGGGATCTTCCGACCTCGGAGGAGATTCTCAAAGTCCGGGGAGGGGCCGTTTTCACGATGACCTCGGAAACGTCCGGAACCGGAGAGGTCGGCAGAATGCATTTTTTCCGAAATTTATTTTGTCGTTTCGGATTTTAGAGTTATCTTTGTGCGCTCTTAGAAAGTTAAGGGCAGTTGTTCGGGGTGTAGCGCAGTCCGGTTAGCGCGCCAGCTTCGGGAGTTGGAGGTCGCTGGTTCGAATCCAGTCTCCCCGACGAATTCAAACGGAAACCTTTGCTTTGGCAAAGGTTTTTTCGTATCCGTTCCACCGGGATTCTCTTCATTCTGTCGAAGAAGAGGGGGGGGGAGAGAGGGAAAATACTGGCGAATTTTTTGAAGGCACCAGTCTTTACCCCCGCAAAACCGCCAATTGACGATCGACAACCACACCGTCCCCCGCTGTTCCCCATCGTTCCCGTCACCTCCACCGTTCCCCAGTACACCGACATAGCAACACACCGACACGATCGGCCGGGATGCCTTCGTCTGTCCGGAAAAGGGCTCTTGTGACCGGGGGCATTCACGCGAAAAGCCTCCAAACCGCAGCGGGACGCAGAAAACATTCGTCAAACCGGGAAGCGGAAACAGAAACGGAGATAAGGCGAGGGCGGAAGAGCGCAGGCACCAGGCGACAAGACAAACGAACAAAGGGAGGAAAGAGGGCAAGTAGCAGAACAAGAGGGAAAGAAGAAGGCAAACAGGCCAAACGGGCCCGACAAAGACAGTAAAAACAAGAGCCAGGAAGAGAGGACAAGCGGTAGGGGAAACCCAGGAACCCAAAGAATACAAACACAGAACGCAGGGACGGAAGACTGAAAGAGGCGACAAAAGGAGAAAGAGAAAGAAAAAGGAGAATCAAGAGACGGAAAGAGCGGCCAGGCGGCAAAACAGGCCAAACGGGGGAAGCAGGACAAAAGACAAACGCGGGCACGACGAGCCGAGAAGAAACGGAGAATCCCGGAAACCCTTTCAGAGCCTCTTGTAGTGACAATAGAGCAACGAACCGTCCCCATCGTGCAGATGCATGCCGCCACCCTGGCAGTAGCGGAACATCCGACAGTCGGCACACTCGCCGCGCCGCGCCCACTCCCGGTTGCGGAACGGCTCGAAGCGATTCTGCCACACCTCCCAGAAGCGGTCGTGATAGATATTTCCCTGATTGAAATCGGCGCGGATCGACGTACAGCCCGAAATGGCGCCGTCGACCCGGATCGAGGCCACCGTGACGCCCGCCGCACACTCGTAGAAGTGGTCGCGGACTTCGGCTTCGTAGCCCCCCAGAAAGCCTTCGCAGGCATAGCTGGCGTCGATCCTTCCCTCGCGACGCGTACTGCGGATGAAATCGAGCATCGTCCGGAACTGCGCATCCGTCAGCCGCAGCGTGGGGTCGTTCTTCGCCCGACCCATCGGGAAGATCGAGAAGAGCCGCCAATGCTCCACCCCCTCGGCTATGAGCATCTCGCGGAAGGGCTCCAGTTGTGGTACCAGGGCTCCCGTCACGCAGGTCACCACATCGTACGACAACGAGGGCTCCCGTACGATCAGCCGGATGGCATTCAACGCCCGTTCGTAGCTCAACGGATGTTGCCGGATATAGTTGTGCTGGCGTTCGAAGCCGTCGAGACTCACCGAAACCGAACGGAGACCCGCATCGAGCAACGAACGGAACCGTTTCGGAGTCAGCGCCATACCATTCGTCACCATCCCCCACGGATAGCCCCGGCGGGTCACCTCGCATCCCGCCCGTTCAAGATCCTCGCGCATGAGCACCTCGCCCCCCGAGAAGATGAGGAGCACCTCCGAGGGATCGACATGCGGCGTGATCTCCTCGTCAAGCACCCGCAGAAAATCCTCCAGCGGCATGTCCGCCACACCGGGATCCACCCGGCAGTCGCTGCCGCAATGACGACACGACAGGTTGCAACGCAACGTACACTCCCAAAAGAGCGTATCGAGGCGGTGTTCGGCGACCTTCGCGTCGTGAAGATCCGCAAAGATATTCAGGGCCATCCGTTTGCGGAGGCCCAAACGACGATGGTTCATACCCTGAGATTCGATTGCGTCGGTCGGAGGACGATTAGCGGCCGGCCGGAGCCTCCTCCTCTTCGACAGGCTTCTCGGCAACAGGAGGCAGCGAATCGGGACGCTGACGCTCCAACCGCTCCACGCGCTTCTGACGCGCACTCTCCGACAAAGGAGGGCGCACGCCGTACATCAGCACGATACGCGCCGGAGTCTGACCTTTCCGGACCGTTACCGTATCGGTCTGCGCCGCCTCGGAAGCTTCTCCATCCCGAGGAGCCTGCTTCACAGTCGAACACGCCGCTGAAAATCCCAACAACGCCGCCATGGCCAATTTCCACTTCCTGTTCTTCATACTCCGAGCCCTTTGATTCCTTTTACAAAGATAGAAAATTTTCCCCTCCGACGAAAAAATAGGGCAAAAAGTTTTGAATCCCAAGCTTTTTTACGTTACTTTGTCATGATATCTAACACTTTTAATACTTTTTTTTATGACAGGCAAGGTAAAATGGTTCGATAGCAAGAAAGGCTACGGATTCATTACGACGGAGAACGGCAAAGAGATCTTCGTGCATTTCTCGGGCATCGTGAAAGAGGGTTTCAAATCCCTGAACGAAGGTCAGAAAGTCGAATTCGAAATCGGCAACGGTGCCAAGGGCGAACAGGCCATCAACGTGACCGTCGTCGAATAAAGCATACCTACCGACATCCCCCGGCTTCGCATCCCTCGAATGCCGCCCCTCGCAGGACGTCTGTTACGCAGACGTCCTTTTTTCTTGCCCGAATGAAAAAATAATCGTATTTTTGGGCGGCTGAAAGAATTTTTAAGGATTTTTCAAAACCATAAAACCATTCAAACCATGAAAGAAGCTATCGCAATCCTTACCGGTGGAGGTCCCGCTCCCGGTATGAACACCGTCGTCGGAAGCGTCGCCAAGACTTTCCTGAGAAAGGGCTATCGCGTCATCGGTCTCCACGAAGGATACACCGGACTCTTCAACCCCACGCCCCGTACCGTCGACATCGACTACCCCATGGCCGACGGGATCTTCAACCAGGGCGGTTCGTTCCTCCAGATGAGCCGGTTCAAACCAACCGATGCGGACTTCGAAAACAACTTCAACCTCAAGTTCTTCACCGACAACAACGTCAAACTCCTCGTGACGGTCGGCGGCGACGATACCGCATCGACGGCAAACCGTATCGCCAAGTTCCTCGAGGCCAAGAAGTATCCCATTGCCAACATCCATGTCCCCAAGACCATCGACAACGACCTGCCCCTGCCGAAAGGCACCCCGACATTCGGTTATGAGTCGGCCAAGGACAAGGGGGCCGTTATCGCCCGCGCCGTCTACGTCGATGCACGCACCAGCGGAAACTGGTTCGTTCTCGCCGCCATGGGCCGCTCGGCCGGACACCTCGCTTTCGGAATCGGTGAGGCCTGCCACTACCCCATGATCGTCATCCCCGAGATGTTCGACAAAACCGAAATCACCGTCGAGAAGATCGTCAACCTCGTGATCTCGTCGATCATCAAGCGCAAGATCATGGGCATGGACTACGGTGCCGCCGTCATCTCCGAAGGTGTCTTCCACGCCCTGTCGGACGAGGAGATCCGCAAGAGCGGCGTACACTTCACCTACGACGAGCACGGACACCCCGAACTGGGCAAGGTCTCGAAGGCGCACATCTTCAACGAGATGATCGAAAAGAAACTCAAGGAGCTCGGCATCAAGGTCAAGAGCCGTCCCGTGGAGCTCGGATACGAGATCCGCTGCCAGACCCCGATCGCCTACGACCTGACCTACTGCTCGGAACTGGGTATCGGCGTACACAAGCTCTTCTCCGAGGGAAAGACCGGCTGCATGGTCTACGTCGATTCCGAGGGCAACGTCTCGCCGCTCTACCTGAAGGATCTGCAGGATCCCACAACGGGCAAGATTCCGCCCCGTCTGGTTGACATCAAGTCGGACCGATTCACGTCGGTGGTCGAGAACATCCTCAACGCCATCACCTCGGCCGACTACGAGGCTGCCAAGAAGTATGTCGCAAACCCCGAAGAGTACGATTTCCACAAGATTCTGAACTGGGAATAGGCCGCTGCTTCTCAAACGGAAAAACCCCGGAGCCTTACGGTTCCGGGGTTTTTCCGTTTCATGCATCCGGAGCCTCTGCCGCAGACCCCGACACAACCTTCCGCTCATAGAGATTGATCACCTCCCGACCGCGGCGCAACGCCCGTTCGACCGTATGATGCGTCCCGCCCGAAGCCCGGCCGCTATACCATGCCACTACCACTCGGGCATGATCCACCAGAAAATCGTTCCGCAAATTGTAACAGCCCCAACGATAACTCTCCGCAAGAACCTCCGCATCGTCGACAACGGACATCACACGCGCATAACGTCTCTTTTGCTCCTCCGGAAACTGGCTTTCCTGCCCTTTGAAGGGAACGGCGGCAATCAACCGAACATCCGGATGTCGGGCTCGAAGATCCAAAACAGCCTCCGCGGCCGCCAGATCAAAACCTACGGCCATGCCACTGAGAAATATCCGGAATCCCCGCTCATAAAGCTGCTCCAGCGTCCGGAGCAGAACCGCCCGATCCCGGTCCCGATAGGTCCGGTGACCGGTGAAAGCCACACATATGCGAGGATTGAGAATCATGGAGTGAAGATAGTGATTTGGCCCGTACTTTGCAAGAATTTCCGCTGAATTCAAAAACTTCCGTTACCATGAAAAACACAGGTATTGCCATCATCTCTCTGGTGGGCGGGCTGATCATCGGCTCGGCTCTCACGATGCTCTTCACGCCCCAGTCCGGCCCCGAACTGCGTCGCAAGATCAAGGATTCGATCGACGATGAGATCGATCGCGTGAAAAGCAAACTCAACGAGGTCGAAGAACAGATCGAAGAGGCCCGTTGCCGATGCGAGGAGAATTAGACGCGGCGGAGTCCGGAAACACCGGCAAATCCCGGTACAAGGAGGCCGAAAATCCAGGAGCTAACGCCCCGGCGGGACGCTTCGTCGTGATGTTCCTGCTCTTCGGAACGATGGTCGGCATCGCCATTCTGCTGCTCTTGACGGCCCTGGTGGTGTGGTTCTCCGAACTTACAGGGTCGTTTATCGTCGCAACGCTGATCCTCGGCGGATTCTTCGCCCTGCTGGCTGCGGGTATCTATCTGCTCTCCATCCGCGAGGCTGTCGAGCGCATCCGCGCACAGGCCCAAACCGTTTACGAAGTCGCCAGGATGGCCCGCTCCGGTTACGAATGGATCTCCCGAAAAGCGGCGTTTCTCGTCGAAATCTACCAGATTCTGCGTAAACCGTAATCCCCGCCGGACCTTCCAGACAAAAAGACGTTCTCTCCTTCCGACGCAGAGACGACACCCTCTCCCCCAACAAGGAAGAGGGTGTCTCTGTTTCGATAAAGGCGGTTCCGACCAGACTGTTACCCCGTTTTCCATTCCGGACCGGCCCTCATTTTTCATTCCGAACCGGCCTCCCGTCTGTCAGCCCGAACCGGCCCCCGTCTGTCAGCCCGAACCGGCCTCCCGTCTGTCAGTCCGAACCGGCCTCCCGTCTTTCGGCCCCACCGACTGTCGCCCCGTCTTTCGGCTCCGTTCAGAAATATCGGCAATGTGCGGTCGGACGATCATTCCTTCGTCCTATCCCGATCACTGCGCGTATGATTGCGAACATACTCCGTGGGCAGACAACCCACATGTTTCTTGAAACTCGTCGCAAAGTACGACGGTGAATTGAAACCCACCATCGAACTGATCTCCGCGATCGAATACTTGCGATCCAAAAGCAACTTGCAGGCGTAATTGAAACGAATCTTGCGAATGAATTTCGTGGCAGACTCCCCGGTGATGGATTTCATCTTCAGGTGGAGATTCGACCGGCTCATGCACAACGCCCGGCTGAAATCATTCGACGAAAACTCCTCGTTGTCCATATTCTCCTCGACAATCCGGATCGCCTTCTTCAGAAACTCTCCATCCATCGTATTCGAGGTGATCTTGTCGGGATCGATCTCCGCATCGTCCGAATAGTGATGCCGCATCCGATAGCGGGCCTTCAGCAGATTCTGGACCTTGGCCGTCAACAACGAGATCGACAACGGCATCGACAGATAACTGTCTGCTCCCGCCTCAATACCCGAAAGCTGCTCTTCTAGACCTCCCTCCGGCGCAAGCATCACAACCGGAATATGACTCGTGCGGATGTTCTGTTTCACCATCTGGCAAAACTTCAGCCCGTCGACGCCCGACAACATCCGGTCCACAATGATCAAGTCCGGCTCCAGGCTCTTCAACCGCTCCACGGCCTCGGCTCCATCCCCCACCGTAATGACCCGATAACGCTTCCGGAAACATTCGCTCATGTAACGGGAAACCTCCGGGTCCGACTCGGCGATGAGAATCGTCCCCCGCTTCTGATCGTCGGACTCCTCCGCCGCCGGCACACTCCCGCTATCCCCCAGCCATGCCTCCGGCTGCGACTTCCCGATATCCCGAATGATCGAGGCTCGGACATCGTTCTCCCGGGCCCGTTTCTCCTCCGGATAACTCTCCAGAGCATCCGACAGCGTGATGGTGAATTCCGTATAGTCTCCCGGCTCACTGCGCAACGTGATCGTTCCCTGATGAAGCTCGACGATCCGTTGCACGATCGAAAGCCCGATGCCCGCACCCGGAACCGACTCGTCCCGCTGATAGAAGCGTTCGAAGACATGACGCTGCTGATCGGGGGAAATGCCAATACCGCTGTCCCGCACCTGCAACCGGAAACAGCCCTCACCTCGCTGCAAGGCGACCCGGATAATCCCCCCGTCCGGCGTGAACTTGAAGGCATTCGACAGCAGATTCGTCAACATCATCTCCAGAAACATCCGATCCACCGGCAATGCCTCTCCCTTGAGTTCCGAACTCAGAATGTAATCCATGTCGCGGTTCTGGGCCACCTCCTCGAACATCGAGAATACCGCAGCTACGATGGCATCCACATCCTGCACGGCAACCCGCATGCGGAACATCCCCAGTTCGGCCTTGCGGTAATCCAGCATCTGGGTGACAAGGTGCAGGAGTTTCAGACTGTTGCGATGAATGTAGTCCAGGCGCGAAAGCACATACCGATCCGAAATCCCGTGGTCCCGGATCTCCTGCAACGGCGAAAGAATCAGCGTCAGAGGCGTACGCAGTTCATGCGAAAGATTGATGTAGAAACGGATCTTCTCCTGACTCAACCGCTCGACCGACTCCTTTTCAAGGCGCTCCAGACGCAGCTGGACCTTCATCTTCATCCGCCCGAAAATCGCCGCAAGAACCCCGCCCACAACGCCAAGACCCAGCAACACCCACAACAGCCGGGCCGCCACCGTCTGCCACCACATCGGCAATACCCGGATCTCGACCGTTGAGATCGCATCGCTCCAGTGTCCGTCGTTGTTCGCAGCTCGCACCCGGAAACGATAATGTCCGGGCTTGAGATTCGAATAGCTTACCTCCCGATGCGTGGTCTCGTACCAGCGGGTATTGAATCCTTCGAGTTTATAGCTGAAGGTGTTGCGTCCCCCCGCCAACGGATTGACCGCCACAAACCGGATCGTAAAAAGATTCCGGATCCACGGAAATGACGCCTTTACAACCTGACCCACCGAATCACGGTCGATCCGCACCCGACGATCTTCTCCCGCATCCGTGACCTCCACATCCAGAATCCGGGCCGCCGGAGCAAAGGGATTGTCCACCAGATCGTGCGGCCGGAAACTCGTCAGACCCCCCAGGCCCCCGAACCAGAAAACCCCATCCCTGCTGCGGCAATAGGCATAGGGATTGAACTGGTTGTTGGCAATGCCGTCCCGCCGGGTATAGGTACGGAAATGGCCCTTCGAAACATCGAAACAGACCAATCCTCCGTTGGTCGAAATCCAGAGCCGCGAAAGCTCATCCTCCAGAATGCCGTAAATAAAATCGTTCGGAAGACCGTCCGCCACGGAATAACGCGTAAAGACAAAACCGCCATCATCCGAACCGTAAAGACCCTTGCGGGTGCCGACCCACAGCCGTCGCTGCGAATCCTCCATCACACACAGCACGGGAACGTCCTGTCGAAGAGATGTCGAAACAAGCCGATCCCCCGTGGTCAGATCACTCATCCGGATCTGCCGCCGTTCGGGATCCCAACAGTAGAGGCCCGCCTGGGTCCCGATCCAGACTCGGCGTTTCGAATCCCGATAAAGCGTCGTGATCGACAGGGTCCCCAATCGCGGCTCATAGTCCGTACAGAAATGACGGGTGAAACGGCCCGTTGCCGGGTCAAACGACAGAAGTCCGTTGAGCGTCCCCACCCACAACGTCCCGTCCGCATCCCCGAGCAACGCATAACAACTGTTGTTGATCGGAATCGAGGCATTGACCGAATAGTGGCGCGGACGACCCGTCGCAACATCCAGGTGCGTGAGACCTCCGGCATGCGTCCCGATCCAGAGCCCGCCCGATCCGTCAGAAAGAATACACTTCACATTGTTCGAAAGCAACGAGCCGCCCGACACGTTGTACTCCGCGAAACGACCCGTACGACGATCGTAACGGTTCACCCCGTCGTCATTGGTCCCAAGCCACAGACTCCCTCCGTCGGGATCCTCAACAATACAGCTGACCGTATTGTCTCCCAACGAATTACGGGCCGGATCGTGACGCAGGATCTCGAAGCGCCGGGCCAGAGGATGGTAATAGCTCACGCCCCCGTAATAGGTACCCAGCCACACGCCGCGTTGGTTGTCGATGAAAATCGAACGAATGGAATTGTGACTCAACGACCCGGGGCGGGGCGTATGGACATATCGCTCGAAATGACCCGTGCGCGGCTCCAGAATCGAAAGCCCGTCGAAGGTCCCGATCCACAGTCGTCCCGAAGTGTCGCGGCGCAGAACCCGGATATAATCCGAAACCAATCCGGGATTCTGAGCCGATGAATAGTGCTCTTCGACCTGAAGATGCGCATCCAACCGGTAGAGTCCGTTTCCGTGCGTCGCAACCCAGTAACCCTCCCCGGATGAGACGATGCTGGCAATGTCGAACCGCGCCATCTGCGGAAGAACACGGATGGCATTGCCATAAGTCCTGGAGTAGGTATAGACTCCATCCGACGTCCCGACCAGAAATCCCTCCCGCGAGGGACAGATCGTATGGACGTTGATCCCCTTCAGGTAGGTGCGGATCTCCAGTTCGCGCTTCGTGCGGTCGAAAAGCACTATGCCCAGATTCGTGGCAAGCAACAGATTTCCGTCATCCTGAAGCGCCATGTCGGCAACCTGCATCTGATAGCCGTCCAGCCGGAAATTCTCGAAGGTCCGGGCCGAAGCATCGTAACGCGAAAGTCCCGAGGAGGTCCCGATCCAGAGCGTGCCGCCCTCACTCAGCAAGGCGTTGACCGAGTTGTCGCCCAGACTCAGCGAATCTCCCTCAATATGGCGATAAACCGTGAAATCATTGCCATCGTAACAGTTCAGACCATCCTGCGTACCCATCCAGATACGACCCAGGGGGTCCTGGGCGATGGCCAGCACGGTCGATTGCGAAAGCCCGTCATTGACCGAAAGTGTGCGGAATTCGATGGCTCCGAATGTCGGCAGAGCCGTTACAAACAACAAAAAAGCAGAAAGCGTATGGCGAAATCCTGGCATTTAAGCATGAGTGTAGTGTTGGAGAGTTAAAGTTACACTTTTTTTCGCAAAAACAGAACCCCCGAATCGTTTTTCGGATGCGGAAAAAAGACAACGACACTCGCGACCCGTTGAGTCAAAGCCGTCGGACGGCCGTTCCCAGAGGGTCAAAGGTGGGTACGCATCCGTACCCTCCGTCAACGAATCGAGGCCGGGAGTTGATCGACCAACTCCCGCTCCGGGCCGGACGACGTACGGATAAGGGTACTCCCCGGGATCCTCGACCGGTCCGTATGGTAGAGGACGGCATTGCCGTGGCGATCCGTGACTTCGAGTCGGGGCGGACGGCAACCGTCCAGCTCGGCTCGGATGGTCCACGCTCCGACGCGGAACGTTCCGTCGGCACGCCGTGTGAGCTTCTGCGGCCGGGCCCCTTCGGGTGTGATGCGGAATATGGCCAAAAAACGCTGCCGGGAACTCTTTTCCCGGGTCGTGAACGATACATGCCAATGGTTCGCATACTCCAGAACCTTGCCGTCGGAGCCCGTACGCCGTTTCCAGTTGATGGCCGGCGAGAAGAACTCGTCGGTGATGCGCATCTCCGCCGGCCCCGACGTGAAGAGATCCATCCGCCCGGAAGCACGGCCGTTCGACGTCTCGACGGCCATCGCGCCTCCCGCAGGCCGCAGCAGACGATGATGGCTGTGCAACAACCAGCTCCACGATACGGGATGCCGCGACGCCAACTCATCGTACAGGACGATCACATCGGGACGCAGAAAGAGAAAATGACGCCGGAAACGGGTCACTCCGGGATCTCCGAGACCGTTCTCCCGCGTATACGCAACGCCGGACCTCTGCATGCGGTCGATCCAGAACGGCGTACGGAGCGTATCGTAGGCGTGCGAAGCGTCGCCCAACGTATAGGTCAGCGCCCCGGTATCGGAAAAACGCGCCAGCCATCCGTAACCGTTCTCCCCGATCACCTGCGTCAGCCCGTCGGCCAGGATCGTATTGTGGCCCCGCGTACGGTAGTGCAGCAAGGTATGCGGATCACTGAAATTCGAATAGTAGCCCGTACCGCCAAAGAGCTGCCGCCCCCCGTAATTGATCGTAAAGCCGTTATGCGCGGCGTGGGCATGGCCCGTGGAGCCGAACGGCACGGCGAAAAAAACAGCCATCAGATCCTCCGTCGCATCGGCCGGATCGGTGTGCATGAGCGAGAAGCCTGCATCGGGGAAAAACCGCGATGTATTGCGTTCCGGCGGCTCCGGGGCCACGCAATCCCGCGGTTTGTCGGTCAGAATGCGGTAGAGCATGAAACCCTTCGATTGATAGAGGTTCGACGGATCCGCACCGATCAGTCGGTCGGCATACCAGCGGGCCAGCGGACTGTGTGTCTCACGGGCCAGGGCGTCGGAAAAACCCATGTAGAGCGGCGTCGGCGAGGTCATCTTCTCGTAATCATCCCCGAAACCCGTGGCGTAGGAGTCTTTCGGAAAGGAGTAGGCCAGGAACGAGGGCAGATTGCGGTACCACGGCAGCGCGAAAAAGTCGCTCCCCGTAAGCCGCGAAAGAACAAACGGCACGTAGATGAACGTCACCAGATTGGCCTGCATGTAGCTGCTGCCGTCGTGCCAGCCGCCGTCGTCGCCCCCCAGAATCGGAAAACGGCCGCACCATACCTCGTAGCAATAACGCAGCCACTCTTCGGCCTCGGGAAGATCGCCCAGCGTGGCCAACGCCGTGAAGAGAAAGTTGCGGAACGTATGCTGCCAGACGTGGTTGTCCATCGAATGGCACTCGAAATCGCGCACATACTGCCGGTAGAAGCGTTCGCCCCGCACGCGGATCGCCTCCAGCACGGCGGTCCGTTCGTCGGCGGTCATCCGTTCGCAGGCCGTGTCGTAACCGAAGGCCAGTCCGTACATGATGGCCGAGCGGTTGAAGTCCTCCGATGTGGCGTCGCTGTCGACCGGCAGCGAGGCTACGTAACGGGCATGTCGCACCACGGCCGTACGCCACGCCTCGTCGCCCGTCAGCAGCCACGCCAGCGAAAAGTCGACAATCGGCCGGGTAACCACCTCCCCGAACTTGTGGTACATGAAGTTGACGAGCGTCCGCTTCTGGAAGGGGCTCAGGCCCGTCGTGTCACGCGGACGCGTCGGAGCCACCGGCACGGGGGCCATATCGATCTTCGCCCGCGCCTGCACGAGGAACGTCTGTGCCTCGGGATTCGCCGCGGCACGGCGGCGCAGCGCCGCGATGCGGTCCGTCGTCACGTAGAGGCGGGGATGCGTCTGTGCGGCGACCTTTCGTACGAGTTCGTCGCCCGTCGGGGTGGCGAAGCGGCGCGTGGTGTCCGCAACAACAAATTCGCACGCTTCGGAACGTTGCGGCATGCCATCCCGGGTGAAGGTCGTCACCCGCCACCAGTATCGGCCCGCCTCAAGCGGACGGTGAAGCGCCCAGACGGCCCACGGCTGTTCTCGGGTAAAGGTTCTCCCGGCCGGGAACGTCGGTGTCGGGGAGAGTTCGATCCGGTAGCCCGTCACACCATCTCCGCCCGAGGGCCAGAGCAACGCGGGCGGATTCTGCGTCACCGGAATCCCGCCGGCAGGATGCATCCACTGCCGATAACGGGGTCGGAGCGCCTGTTTGTCGAGACGTTGTTCGGCCGGAAGCCACTCTTCCTCCGCAGACGGCGATGAAGCCGAATGGAGCGGCTCGGTCGAAGGAGATGTCGCGGCCACAGAAGTTGTCGCGGTCACAGAAGTTGTCTCGGCCACAGGGGGCAGAGGAACGGCCGCTGAACTCAGCAGCACCGTCGTCAGCAATCCGGCGGCAAGGATGTTGCGACCGTTCATGACCGCTCCTCCCCGAGGATCAGCCCCGCGGCACCGAGACTGCCGGCCCGGTTGCCCAGCTGTGCGGGGAGGATTTCCGTCTCTCCGCCGCAGACCTCCATCACCTGGCGGCGAATCCCCTCGCGCAGGTGTTCAAAGTAGAATGCTCCCGATTCCGAAATGCCGCCTCCGACGACGACCCGTTGCGGTGCAAAGAGATTGATCATCGAGGCGATGCCGTGCGAGAGATACATCCAGTGCTCCTCCAGAGCCTGAACCGCCGCCGGATCCCCCGCTCCGTAGCGGCGCACCACCTCGCGGCCATCGGCCTGCGACACACCGCTCAAGGCGCGGAAACGGGCTACAAGGGCCGCCGTCGAAGCGTAGTGCTCGAGGCACCCCACCCCGCCACAGGCACACCGCTCACCGTCACACTTGACCGAGATGTGGCCCATCTCCATACCGCGGTTGCGATACCCGCGGAAGAGCCGTCCACCGATGAGTGCGCCACAACCGATGCCGGTCCCCACCGTCACGAAGAGGGCATCCGTCACCCCGCGTGCCGCACCGTAGAGCGTCTCACCCCAGGCCATGGCGTTGGCGTCGTTACAGGCGGCACAACGCAGTCCCGTTGCCCGTTCGATCCGCCCGGCAAGCGGGAAGCGCTCCCATCCGACGATATTCTCGGCTCCGCCCAGCACCGTACGGCCGTCGTCCGAGACCACTCCGGGTGTTCCGATCCCCACACCGTCGAGCGTCAACCCCTCCCGTGCGGCAAAGGCCCGGCAGGCCTCAACACCCCGCAGGATGGCATCCAATACCGCCTCGGCACCCTCCGCGGCGTGGGAGGCATGCTCCCCGCCGAAAAGGATCCGTCCCGAAGCGGCGACCACGGCGTACTTCACCGAAGTACCGCCCAGGTCGATTCCTATGGCATGACGTTCCATTCCTATGCCCGTTCCACCCAGATCGGCGACGACCAGCCCCACTGTCCGTCACGCTGACGCACCCGTACATAATAGTAGTCCGTATCGCGCTGCGGTGCGGTGTCGACCATGCGGTGGCCGACACAGAAGGCCGACTCGGGCTGTGCCCGCTCAAACTGGATCGCCTCCGAAAGCCATCCCCGCAGGAAGTGGGCACGCGCCCCTTCGAGCAGCTCGCCAATCGTGTGTTCGTAGCGCTGGCCGTTGAACTCCGCCACGAGGCGTGCCGTGCGCGGAGCCGTGATGTCAAGCACCACGCCCTGCATGGCCGGCGTCATGACGTTGGGATTCTTCGTCGAGTAGAGATC
>CALUKK010000001.1 GCA_944321205.1 uncultured Alistipes sp. | reverse complement strand
TCGGCGAGTAGACGATCTTCATGTCGTGGTACTTCGCCACGCTCTCCGGCGCAAGCGACAGCTCGTGGATCCGGTCGAGGTAGATCTCGTCGAACTTCTCGTCCAGAATCGTGATCTTCTCCGGATGAAGCCCCGTGAGCACCATGTCCACGTCGGTGATCTTCTCCACCTCGGCGATGATGTTCCTGTCATGCGGCGCCGTCACCTGTGCGCCGTCCGTCCAGTAGGCCTTGTAGCCGTTGTACTCCTTCGGGTTGTGCGACGCCGTAACCACCACGCCCGAGTGGCATTTCAGCTCGCGGATCGCAAAGCTCAACTCCGGCGTCGGACGCAGCGCGTCGAAGAGGTAAACCTCGAAACCGTTCGAAGCGAAAATGTCCGCAACCCGCTCGGCGAACATCCGCGAATTGTTGCGGCTGTCGTGCGCCACGGCAACACGCACCTGCTCCCCCGCAAAGTTCTTTTTCAGGTAGTTCGAAAGACCCTGCGTAGCGGCGCCAACCGTATAGACGTTCATGCGGTTCGAACCCACGCCCATGATGCCGCGAAGACCGCCCGTGCCGAATTCCAGGTCCTTGTAGAAGCTCTCGACAAGCTCCTTCATATCATTGTCCATCAGATATTTGACCTGTTTCTTCGTCTCCTCGTCGTAGTGTCCGTCAAGCCACGACTGCGCTTTTTTCAGAACCTGTTGTTCCAGTTCGTTTGCCATAGTTTTTATTGGTTTTATTTATAAAATTGATTGTGTATGTCCCAAAAATTTTATATGCAAATATAACAAATAAAATTCGATAATTCAATATCAGCAAGTTAAAATTCAACCCCCGAAAACCGTTGTTTTTCTATATATAAAAAAAGGAGATTTGCAACCCAAATTCGAAAATCTTTTTACAAAATTATTCACAACTTTGTCTCGTCAAAAACAGAGCAACCCTCGGACATGTTGAACAACACGCAGACATATAGCGATATATGGCAACACTGCCTGGACCAGATCAAGGCCCGGACCTCCGAAGAGGAGTTCCGGAAATGGTTCCAGCCCATCGTGCCCCTCGAATTCGACGGCACGACACTCCGTTTGAGGGTCCCCAACGAAAGCTACGTCCGCCAGATCGAGAAAAACTACATCCCATTCCTCAAACCAATCATCTCGCAACTCTACGGACAGCAGACCAGACTCCATTATGCCGTCCCCAGAACCTCCGCAACTACGGTCCCCGTAGCGGCCGATGCCGATACGACCGCCATTTCGAGGTTCAACACGCAAACCAACACGGCAAATATAAAAAATCCGTTCGTAATTCCCGGGCTCAAAAAGATCGTCATCGACCCCCAGCTGAACCCCAACCTTACGTTCGCTACCTTCATCGAGGGAGAGTGCAACCGGCTCGCCCGCTCGGCCGGCATGTCCGTCGCCGTAAACCCCGGAAACAACCCCTTCAACCCCTTATATATATATGGAGACTCCGGACTCGGGAAGACGCACATCGTGCAGTCCATCGGACACGAAGTGCGCGAACGCCATCCCGAATTGCAGGTCCTCTATGTCTCGATGAACAAGTTCCAGGCACAGTTCCAGACCGCATACAAGAACGGTGAAATCCCCGATTTCATCCACTTCTACCAGATGATCGACGTGCTGATCATCGACGATATCCAGGAACTGACCGGCAAGACCGGAACGCAGAACGCCTTCTTCAACATCTTCAACCACCTGCAGCTGGCCGGAAAGCAGCTGATACTCACCTCCGACAAGCCGCCCGTCGAGTTGAAGGACATTGAACAGCGGCTGTTGACCCGCTTCAAGTGGGGGCTGTCCGCACAGCTCAACACCCCGGACTACGACACCAAACTCAAGATCATCCGCGCCAAGGCCCAGAAGCTCGGCGCACAGATCTCGGACGATGTCGTCACCTATCTGGCCGACAACATCTCGGCCAACGTTCGGGAGATCGAAGGGGCTCTGTCGTCGCTGGTGGCAAACGCCTCGTTCCTCGGACGAAAGATCACCACGTCGCTGGCCAAGGAGATCCTGAAGGTCTACGTCAAGATCAACCAGAAGGAGATCACCATCGACCACATTATCGAGGTGGTGTGCCAATACCTCAATCTGGATCACGACCGTTTCAACTCCACGGAGCGTACGCGGGAGATCGCCCAGGCCCGACAGATCGCCATGTACCTGGCCAAGCAGCACACCAAGGCTCCGCTCACAACCATCGGAGCGGCCATCGGAGGTCGTAACCATGCTACGGTCCTCCACTCCTGCAAGGCCGTCACGAATCTGCTGGAGACCGACAAGGCATTCCGCCGTCAGGTCGAGGAGATCGAAAAGCGCGTCCTGGCACAATAGCCCCCGGACAGACAAAAACAAAATCCGCGACACAACCTGTCGCGGATTTTTTTCGTATCTTTGCCCCGGGTGAACCCCTTACGACCCCATCCCGACCTGATGAAAATTTTGTTTGTCACCTTGTTGGCATCCGCCGCATGGATGGCCGGATGCTCTTCCGCCCCGGCCGTCTCCTACACCATTCAAGGAGAGGACCCGTCGTTCGTCGACGGGCGGTGGATGTATATCCTCACCGGTACCGGTGAGCGCGAGACGGTCATCGACTCGGCCCGGATCGAAAACCACGCCTTCACGATGAAGGGCCGCTATCCCTACCCGGTCAGCGCTTTCCTCTACATGGGGCGCGGCGCCGACGGCGTGCAGATCAGTGTCTCGAACTTCATCCTCGAAACCGGGAATCTGGTGGTCGAAAAGCCGGCCGAAGGGATCTTCATGCTGGCCGGAACACCCCAGAACAACCTGAACAACGACCTGCCGCGTCGGATGGCCGATATCGAGGCCAGCGCCCGCCCGGCGCTCTGCCGCGCCGAGGCTCGCGACAGCCTGCTGCGCGCCATCGTGCTGGAAAACCGCAACGTGCTGGCTCTCTCCCTGCTCGACACCTCGCTGCTCTGGCTGTCGGGCGAAGAGGTCTCGGCTCTGCTCGACTCCCTGCCCGGGACCATGCAGCACCATCCCGCCATGCTCGCCCTGCGCACGCGCATCGAACGTATGCACGCAGACATCGGCAAGCCCTATATCGACATCTGTGGACAAACGCCCGAGGGTGACACGCTTTCGCTCGGCGAAGTGATCCGCCGTCCGGGATGCCGCTACCTGCTGCTCGACTTCGGAGCCCTGTGGTGCGGCCCCTGCCGGGAGGAGTTTTCCAATCTCGCGCCACTCCATGAAAAATACGCCGCAAGGGGATTTCAAATCTTCGGGGTCTCGTTCGACGTCTCACCCGAACGATGGCACGAATGCATCGAAACCTACGGCATGACGTGGCCCCAGGTACATCCGGGATTCGGTCGGTCGCCGCACGAGACCGATGTCTGGAGTGACTATGCGCTCTCCGGCATCCCGGCCTGCTTCCTGATCGACGCCCGTGACGGACGAATCATTGCCAAAAACCTGCGCGGCCAGACCCTTGCCGAGAAGGTCGCACAACTCATGGAATAACCCCCACCACACGCTGACCATGGATCAACCCAAGCTCGAACGGCTGTTGCGCCTCATGAAGCTGCTCACGGCCAATACCACCTACAACGTCGACCAGCTGGCCGAACGCCTCGCCATGTCGCGACGAACCGTCTACCGCTACATCGACACCTTCCACGAGGCGGGGTTCGTCATCAAGAAATCGGGCGACTGCATCCGTCTCGACAAGGAGTCACCCCATTTCCGCGACATCTCACAGCTGGTACACTTCACCGAGGAGGAGGCCGTGATCCTCAAAAGCGCCATCGAGAACATCGACGACACGAACCTGCTGAAGCAGAACCTCAAACGCAAACTCTACTCGGTCTACGACAACCGCTCGCTGGCCGATACGGTCGTGCGCGGCAAGAACGCCCCGAACATCCACCGTTTGATCGAGGCCATCGAAGAGCATCGCCAGGCCGTGCTGCACGGTTATCAGTCGGGACACGGCGGCGAGGTCCGCGACCGGCGGGTCGAACCATTCGCCTTCACGACCAATTACGTACAGGTGTGGTGCTACGATCTCGAAAGCCATTCGAACAAGCTCTTCAAGACGGCCCGCATCGGCGAGGTCGAGCTGTGCGACTCACCCTGGGAGTATGAAGACCGGCATGAGGAGGGCTTCATCGACGTCTTCCGCATCCACGGCCAGGAGCGTCACCGCGTGAAACTCGAACTGGGACTTCTGGCCTACAACTTGCTCTGTGAAGAGTATCCGCTGGCCGAACGCGACACCCGGGCGCTCGGAAAGGGTCACTGGCTGCTCGAAACCGATGTGGCCGGTATGGCCGGCGTAGGACGCTTCGTCGTGGGACTTCTGGACGACATCCGCATCGTCGACAGTCCCGAACTGTCCGAATATATCAAGAGATATGTCGCTGATAATCTGAAATAAACAAACTACGAAATGATTGACGAAATTCTTGCATACAACCGCCGCTTCGTGGCCGAAAAGGGCTACGAACGATTCATCACGGATAAATATCCCAACAAGCGGATCGCCATCGTCACCTGTATGGATACCCGTCTGGTGGAGCTGCTCCCCGCGGCCCTCGGACTGCGGAACGGCGACGTGAAGATCATCAAAAACGCCGGCGGAACGATCACAAACCCCTTCGACAGCACGGTGCGCAGCCTGCTTGTTGCGATCTACGAACTGGGGGTCAACGAGGTGATGATCATCGGACACACCAACTGCGGCGTGCAGGGGATGGACAGTGCCGAAATGCAACAGCTCATGAAGCAGCGCGGAATCCCCGAACACCACATCACGCTGATGAAGCATTGCGGAATCGACCTCGACGCCTGGCTCCACGGATTCGACGACACCCAGGCGGCCGTGCTCGAAACAGTCGATCTGGTGCGCAACCATCCTCTGGTTCCCGACGATATTGTTGTCCGGGGCTACATCATGGACTCCACGACGGGCGAATTGCAACCGATCGGGGAAGCGCAATCCGACAACAACGGCCCTGCGGAACGCTGATAACGTCGCCGAAACCCCGGTTTTGCCGCCAAGATCAACTCCCGGCTCTGCAGCCGGAACTCATACACGCGGTTGAAAACGGGGAGAAGGCGGATTTTTTCACATTTTTCACATCTGTGTCACAACCTGTCACTCGCAGGTTGTTCCTTTGCATCGTGAACCAATAAA